>PBTB01000118.1 GCA_002726945.1 Deltaproteobacteria bacterium
TCACTGTAAACCGGGGGAAACGTACCGGAAAACGCCGTCTCTTTGCAAAATCCCAACACTTGACAGGGCGAATTTTGCTGAGGACAGGCACCAACACTCAAGAGGGGGACTATCCGAAAATCGGTGTTGAGTGAAAGTCTCACTTTCACTGGCACCCCTCAAATCGTCTTGCACCCACCTCCGTTCAGTTTAGAGCAGAATTCGGTCCAGCTCACTTTCACTGGCACCCCTCAAATCGTCTTGCACCTCTTGGGGCCGGAACCTAGGCTCATTGCCATGGACACCCCACCTTCAACGACCATGCCCGCGTCCCTTTCTGAACGGTCCGAGCACTTCCCGCAGCGCTTCAAGGACGCGATGGGAGAGGTGATCATCGGGCAGCAGCAGGTGTTGGAACTGCTGGTCACGGCCCTACTTTGCGATGGGCATGTACTGCTCACCGGAGTGCCCGGACTTGCGAAAACCATGCTGGTTCGCTGCCTCGCCGGATTGTTTCAGCTTTCGTCCAATCGTATTCAATGCACCCCGGATCTGATGCCCTCCGACATCAGCGGCATTGAGGTGTTGGAGGAAACCGTTGCACGGGAGCGGCACTTCCGGTTCATTCCGGGGCCGGTGTTCACCAATTTGCTACTGGCCGACGAAATCAATCGCACCTCGCCGCGCACCCAAGCTGCCCTGTTGCAAGCAATGCAGGAGCGGCAAGTGACCGTTGCAGGAAAAACCCACACCCTCAACCGACCCTTCATCGTCTTTGCCACGCAGAACCCCATTGATTCTGAGGGCACCTATCCGCTTCCGGAAGCACAGTTGGATCGCTTTCTCTTCAACATTGAGATCGCTTACCCCGAGTTTGATGAGGAGGTGCAAATCGCCCAGTTGGAACTGTCTGCATACTCGAATGAAACCCCTGCGATCTTCGATCCTGAAATGCTGGAAACGCTGCATTCGTCGGCAATGTCGGTGCCCATCGCACCAAGCCTCGTCAAGGCCATCGTGACCGTGGTGCGGCAGTCACGTCCACAGGAATCGAGCCTTCCGGAAGTGCAGCGCTTCGTTGAGTGGGGAGCCGGGGTGCGGGCATCGCAATACCTGGTCCGGGCGGCTCGCGCTCATGCGTTTCTGAAGGGGGATGCCGCAGTTCGGCTGGAGCATGTCTCCGCCGTTGCGGCGGCGGTCTTGCGACACCGCATCATTCCGAATTTTGTCGCCGAGGCTGAGGGCTGGACTTCGGAGCGCATCGTTGCGCGGCTGTTGGCTCACCTGCCCACCCTCGCCTGAAACCACGGTGCCACGCTTGTCCGTGTTGTCCCACCTGATCGACCAGCTTGTTCCCACGGAATCCCCCATTCTGGAGGATTTTCTCGAACGACTCCAAGCCTTGCTTGAGGAGGGGAAGCTTTCGGAAACGCTTCCGAAGGCTCCGGAGTCGCAGGAAGCGGAACGGGCCATCCGCCATGCACTTCAGCTTTATGACATTGCCTCGGTTCGCAAGCTTGTGGCGAACTACGATCCGGAACAGTCCTCGCGTATCTTGTGCGGGAGCGTCCTCAAAAGTCTGCGCTCCCTAGGCGTGTCCAAGCGGCTGGAGGCGTTGGGCACAACGGAAATTCAGCAAGCCCACCTCCTGCGCTATCAGCACAATTTGCAAGTGAGCCTGACACGGCTGTTGGGGCGGGAGGTTTCCTCCAACTGGGAGCGAAGCTGGCTCACGGGGCACCTCGAAAATCTGGCCGTGACCGCTCCGGACAAGGCGAGACAGTTCTTTGAGGAGCGTTACCGCGAACTGTTTTCCGCGCCCTACTGGACCTACCTCACGCTCAAGCACCGCCATTATCAGGGGTTGCTGAACGATTACTTGCGCCACTCCGCGAACAAGGACCGACTGGAGGCCCTCCGTGCGGAATTTACGCGCTCCGAAAACCGCATGGAGCTTCCGGAGTGGATCATCCAGTTGGATTTCAGGGAGATGGAGCTTTTTGTCAGGAAGGCCCGCCCGCTGCTTGCCAAGCAGCAGGACGCCCTGCTCGCTGGAGTGGACGAATCGTCAGAGGGTTTTGGGGTCGGCAGCGCGCTGAAATCCGGAGCCGCTTTGCCCGATCTCAACGAGCACTTCAGGCAGTGGCTGAGTCAAAATCAAACCCTGTTGCAACGTTTGGAAAAGTCCATCAGTGCGGTTCTGGAATGCAGTGCCCCCTACTTCTTCCCGCAGGCAAGCGCGTACCAACCAGAAAAACACGAACTGCTCTTGCAGCAGTTGGGAAGCCAGCCCGACGAATCCGGGGAACTCTCTGGACTCCTTGCCAAAATCCTGAGTCGCAGCGATGAGGATGCCCTCGATTCCCGCCGAGTTGAATGGGGGTTGGTTCCGGAAACTCTGGCTGGAGAGGTGAGCTTGGCGTTGTTGGAAAACCATCGGGAGCGTAGCCGCATTCATGGCTTCAAGCTGCCGTGGGCGGTTCGTCACGAGACCGAGGGTTCGTCGGTCTCGCTGCCGACAGGAATGGGTGGCTTACTGCATTATGGGCTGGCGTGTTTTGGAGAACCGGCGGACACTGATTCACCTGTGCAAGCCGGGATCATGCTGCGCCTGTTGGTGCAGGGCACGAAGATCGGCGGCGGGTCAAGCGTTGTTCATGTTGGCAAACTCCCCTATTATGCGGTTTCGCTGGAAACGCTGGGTGCGTTCCGGGGAGTGCTGCTGAGTGCGATGGTCGTCCTCGTTCTCCGTCACCAGCTTGAGGTTCCGGCTGCTTTTCAACGGCTCATCCTGCGCGAGTGCCGGATGGGTACTTCCCCCTAATCAGATTTTTGCCAGTGAATCCTCCAACCAGCAAAGAAGTCTTGGAAGTCAAGGTTTACGGAGTGCTGGGCCACAGCGGGTCGCTCAACATGAGCATCCCCCGACCGTTGCTCAACGAGAGCAGCATCCTTGAGATTGAGAGACGCCGCTACACCGTTGCTTCCGTGATCAAAAAGGATCAGCAACCCCATGCGATCAACGTCCTGCCCATTGAGAAAAAATAAGGAGCTGTGCGGATAGATCCCCCTTGATTCGGAGTTGCTGTTGTCGCTGATGAACACCGTCCACTTGAGGGCATCGTCTCCCACGCGCTCCCCACTGATGCTCTCACGAGTTGCATCCACCCACGAACATAGGCGCGCTGCTGAGTCAGAAAAAACAGCGCAGCAGGAGATAGGGGGAACGTGCACCCTGTTCCGGATCAAGCGGAAAACCCTCGTTGACGGGCGGGGCGAAATCCTCCTTGCTGGTGTTGTAACGCCGGTTTTGATTGTTGTCGGTGCAGACCACCCGGACGGTGCGCTCGGTGTCGCCCTGAATGCAGCGTAGGGTTTTGCCCTCCCAGAGCAGTTCACTCTCAATGTTCGTCCGGAAGGCTTCAACACGGCAGGACCATCCGGAGCCGGTCTTGTATACCTCTCCTGCGCCAGTGACCGGCAAAGTCACATGGGGCGTGCCCCAGCCTTCTGGAGAGACCAAAACCTCCCACTTGAAGAAATCGGCGTGGACGCTTCCGACACCAACGAACAGCCCATAAACCGCGATCCCCAGCATCCGCCACTTGAGATGGACAGCAGGTTTTGGTTTCCGCTTCCGGAGTTTCTCGTGTGGTATCAAATCAGTTGTTCTCATCGTCAGTTCGGCAGGGCATTGGCTCTGCATTCCTCATGCGGTTGCAGAGGGGCTTGGCTTTCAGCACGGTGGGGTTGACCGAGACGCTTGCCCTTTTGACAACTTTGGTAAACGATTTCAGTTGAATCCGCAATTGGATTTTCAACCCATCTCATTTTTTAATAAACTGATGTTACGCAGTCCCCTGCGTAAGTGATTGATTTTATTGATGGTTAAAATTCTGAGCAATTTTAAAATCCAAATGATTTCAATGAGTTAAAATCCGAGTGCGTAACATCAGTTAATAAACTGACCCCCAGCAGAGCTACGGGGTCTTGAGCATCCAGAATGCAGGAGCAGAAGTCAGAATGCTTCTCCATTGAGAGCAACCTCCCCCGCATTTCTTGACGCAGAAGCTGCGGGGAATCAGACCCGGAAGAGATTGAACATGAGCAGCCTTTTTAACGATCTGGACGTTCCCTACACCGCATCCGACGCAGCAGTTGTTGAAATCCTGGAGAACGCCTACAAGCTGCTCAAGAGCCGTTTTTACGACCGGGCGAAGGTTGAGTTCAACAAGGCACTTGATGAGGATCACGACCTTGCCACACAGGTGGTGCTCGCCCTCTACCGTCAGATGGAATCCTCCGGGGATGTGGAGGGGCTGCTGGCGCTGGGGGTGAATGTCCTGAACCGCGATCCGGGCAACGTCGATCTCGCCAATTTGTTGGGGAACGCCTATCGGCGGCAGGGGAACATCACGCAAGCCCGGAACATGTACCGGCACTGCCTCAAGCACGATCCCCAATTCCGCAATGCCGCCTACAACCTTGCCGCCATGCTGGCGCGGGTGCCGCTCTTTGACGGGTCGGCAATTTCGGCGATTGCCGAATTCGAGAACCTTGAAAACTTCAAGTATCCGGAATACGAAACCGCAGTGCTTGAAAGCCTCGTCGAGCAACTTCGGCCTCCCGAAGCAGAGGAGGAAGACGGGAGGGATACCCCTGCGAAAGAAGAACCACCGAAAGACGAGACGGTGGAGCAGATTGGGGAAGCTCTCTCGGACCTCAAGGGGTCAGGAACCGAGGGAGCGGAAGAAGCGGGCGAACCTCATCCGATGGGCCTGCTGGAACACATTGAAGCCACGATGGATCCGGAGGATCCAGATGAATACCACGCCCTGTTGAATCTGGCGTTCAGTTGTCTCGACAAGGAGGAAGGTCGTACCGCTCATCTCATCTTTGACAAGCTGTTGGAGCGTGATCCAGAGAACTTGGACCTGACCTGCTTCCGGATCCTCACCGATGCACTGCAAGGGGAGACCAGCTCGGCAGAGGAGCAACTCAACACCTTTCTCAAGCAGCATCCCAACCACCGCTACGCCAACGTCAACTACGGAATCCTGCTGCGACGGCAGCGTAAGACCGCTCAGGCACGCACCTACTTCTTCATCGCTCACAAATTGCTGGAACGCACCAAAGGTGAGTACAACATCGCAACGGTGCTGGAGGAGGCCGAGCGCCATGAGGAAAACGAAGCCGCCCGCAAGGCGTTGGAGTTGTACGAACCGATTCTGGACGAACTGAATGAACCAGCGCGGATCAACCGCGTTGCGGGAATGCTCCGGACCTTCAATCGCCCCCGTAACGCTCAGCGGGCGTACAAGTTGACTCTCAAGCTGGACCACCGCAACATCGACGCGATCAAGGGGCTCAAGGAAATTCGGGACGGCTACTTGAAGGAACTGGACAAGGCACTGCGGGCGGATCAGATGGCCAAGGCGGCGGAACTGATGAACTATGCGCTGGAGATCACCCCATCCAACGAACTGATTACCCGGGGGATTGAGCTGTTTGAATTGACAGACAATCAGCGTCGCGTCCGGGAACTCAAGGAATTGCGGGATCGCCTTGGGGCCAAGGCCACCCATCGGCAAGTGCAGGCCAAGCTGCTTCAGGCCCAAGATTTCGAGGCCAAGCGCAACTACAAGGCAGCGATCAAGGCGTATGAAGAGGCGATCAGGATCGAACCGCGCCGGGAGGTGTACAAGCACATGGTCGCACTCTGCGAGCGCATCCAGCGTCCTGATCTTGTGGAAAAGATCTCCGAGTGGTTCAATCAGAAGGAGGGCGAGTACGAACGCCAACGACGCGAAGCCAAGCGCTGACTCCGATCAGCACAAGTCCACTCACTTCTGGCTTTTTTCTATGCGGAATCAACTCACCTGTTGCACTTACGAGTTGAAGCTGCGCTCCTCATGAAGCACGGTTTCTGGAAAAATCAAAAGCGGCAAGTGCAGCAGTGGATGAGGAACCGATGAAGGTGCTGGTGTTGGGAGCAGGAGTGGTTGGGGTGACGACCGCCTATGAACTGCTCCGGGATGGCCATGAGGTCGTGGTGCTGGAGCGCGAATCTGCCCCGGCTCAGGGCGCAAGCCACGCCAACGCAGGGTTGATTGTGCCTGGCGATGCCCTCGCATGGGGATTTCCAGAACGCCTGCGCAGTTTGCCCAAGGTGTGGCTGGGCTTGGAGCAGGCCATGCGCATCGGTTTTCCCGGACCACACCTGATTTCGTGGGGACTGCGCTTTCTCAAGGAATGCACGACTGAGGCGTGGCACCGCAACACGCTCATCCGGCACCGACTTTCCCACTACAGCCAAACCGTGATGTCCGAAATGCTGGCGGAATCCGGAGTGGAGTACGACCGCGTACCCGGTGGCGTTCTCTCCATTTTCCGCGACCCCCGCTCGCTGGAACACGGCAACCGCCTCCGGGACATCCTTCGCGAAGCCGGACAATCTTTCGAACTGCTCGATGCAATGCAACTCGTGAAGCGCGAGCCTGCCTTTGCAAACACGAGAACCACGCTGGCCGGGGCCATTCTCTGCCCCACGGACGAATCCGGAGACTGCCACGGGTTCACCCAAAACCTCGCACAAATCTGCCAAGAACGCGGTGCGACCTTCCAGTTTGGAGTCACGGCCCGGTATTTCATCTCGGATGGTGACCATGTTGCCAAAGTGGCTACGGATCACGGCGAATTTACCGCTGATGCCTTTGTCCTCTGCCTCGGCTGCTGGAGTCCGCAACTCGCAGGCAGCTTGGGCGAAACGCTTTCGATTTATCCTGTCAAGGGGCTCTCTCTCACACTTCCGATCGAATCCGGACACCAACCGCCCACGCTGAGTTGCTCTGACCAGAATGCCCACATCACCTGCTCCAGATTCGGCGACCGACTGCGCGTGAGTTCGCTGGCGGCGTTCGTCGGCTTCAACACCAAACACCGCCCCCGGCAGTTTGGATACATTCTCAAGGGAATCCGCGAGTTGTTCCCGCACGGAGCGGACTACGAACGCCCAAAATACTGGGCGGGCCTGCGCCCCATGACACCGGACAGCACACCGATCCTCGGACGCGGGCGGCACCACAACCTGCTCTTCAACACCGGACACGGCTCCCTCGGCTGGACGATGGCCTGCGGCAGTGCACGCATCACTGCCGACCTGCTTTTGCGCCAGCCTCCCGGAACCGACCTCAGCGGACTCGGCCCACGCTGAGCAAGCGTGAAATCCCGTTGAACGCCTCACGGTTTCCGAAGCCTTCCAAGTCCTCACCATCAACCATCGGCTCAACCTCAGCCTTCCGGAGTATCGCTCGCTGCTTGCCGTTGTGAAACTGCCCAAGGCGTGTGAGGGCACCGTCGAGTTTCAGGAAGCGCGCTTTTCCAACGCATCCGACGGCATTGAGGAAGCGCGCAAACTCGCCCTGCGACGGTTGATCCTTGAAGGCGTTGGGAAACTCGCTGAGCAGTTTGCTCCGGAAGCCGCCTTGGTGGTCAAACTCCGCTACTTGGAAGATGTTTCGATTTCGGAGATCGCCCGTGTCCTCCGGAAGGAACGGCACCAAATCCGCTACCTCCACGACCAAACCCTCTTGGAATTGAAGGATCGGCTGCTTGAACGAGGCTTCACGGCAACCGAGTTGCAGGAGGTGATTCGCTCGTTTTTTCTTCCACTGCCAAAATTTTTTTCTCAAAATCCGGGATTGATCCGTCTCTAAGGCAGGACTTACGCAAAATTTTTCTAAAGCACTGATATTATTGACTTCATCAAAAACGCCTAAAATCCTTTAATTCTTTGGAATCATTAGTTATTTTAAAATCAGCCTTGGTTTTTTGCGTAAGTCCTGTAAGGGTAAGAACCGCAACAGAGTCCCATGAATTCCCCTGACACCTGCCTGCTGACCGAGCTCATCGAGAGCCATCTCGCGGACAACCAGCGCACCGAGTTGGTCACCCATTTTGCCGGATGCGACCGCTGCACCTCGCAACTGGCACTGGCTCTGAAACTCCGGGAGCAGGGCGAGGCACAACAATCCGCAGCGTCTTCTACAACCGCGACGTGATCGAGTTCGCGCCGCACCTCACGGTGGAGTTGCACCGACCAAAAGTGGCTTGCAGGCGCATTCCCGCTGGTTGCCCTTGCTGGCCGCTGCCGCGATTGCAGGATTTTTCCTGATGCGAAACATACAGGACAATGGAGAAAGAATCCGGAATGCTGACTCTTTGGGTTCGGTCGCCATTGCAACGATGTTGCTGAAAGCCAGCTCAGCCGGAACCCTCGGAACCCCTCAGTCCTCTGCGCCGATTCTGAGCTTCAAACCGACCCATTCCCCTGCCAAGGAGGCGTTTCAGGTGGGGGATGCGTTGGCGCACGTCACCTATTTGGTTGGATCCGGAAGCCCCACCCCGCCGCCGCTGGCGAGACTCCCCCTGCGGCCCCCCGTGCGCTTTGGGCGCGAAGGACTCCGTGGTTTGACCGACTGGAACCGCACGAACCTGCGGGTCGGAGAGTTCCGGGCGGCGTTTTTCCGCAAAGGTAAGCTGGAGGTGCTGGCCATTCAGGGTGTGGTGGAACTGGTGCGAATCACGGGGGCCGTTCCATGAAATTGCCGAAGACCCCCTGCAAGCCCGTGGCCGAGGAACGCTGGTGCCGCTTTCGCAATGGCAGTGTGACGCTGCACTCCGGAATGGCAGCCAGCCTTTGGTGGCATCCGCAAGATCCGTGATGTGTCCCATGAGATTATTGCTTGACATCTCAGGCGGTTGGTGTAAATTTGGCTCCAGAATCAGCAACAATCGTTACTCCTAACCCAGTGAGACTCCGGTGACACTGAAACCTCTAAATCCCACACTTTTTCCTCTGCTGCTTGAGGCATCGGCCGTTGTGCCCGGCTTCGGCAGCGCATTTCTGGGGAGTTGCCACTCTCCACTTCCCAAACTCCAACTAAAAAGGTTCCAATGAAACCGTTGTTCAATCAACTCCTTGCCGGGCTCATCCTGATCGCGCTCGTTGGCTGCTCGGCACCCGGACCTGAACCTGAACCCGTAATAGAGGAAGCGCCTGCCCCGACTCGACCAGAGTGGACCATGAACGAGCCTGATGTGGAAGGAGGCGTGATGTCCTTTGTTGGGCTGTCCAACGTTCATGCCTCGGAGAAGAATGCTCGTGAAGATGCTCGCCGTAATGCGGTGGATGCCGTTGTGCAGTACCTTGGAACGCTCGCCAAAACCAAGTTCGAGCAGGCGTCCGTGAGCTACGGACTGTCCAGCGAGGTCGTGGATCCCACAACCAGCGCCCGGAATTTTCAGAAGCAGGTGGCTGCCAATGTCGCTCGGCGTCTAAAGGCGAAGAAGTGGTACATGGAGCGCGAGTCGGATGCGTCCGGAAAGAGCGGCTACAAGTACTTTGTGCTGTCAACCGTCCCAGTGGCAGAAATGGATAAGGCGTTCCAGCAGACGGCGAAAAAGAACATGGAGGACGCCCAGAAAAAGGCGAAAGAGGCGGCGACCGCTCAAGCCAAGCAACAACAAGAGCAAGCGGCCGAGTTCTGGGCGGACATGCAAAAGCAAGGCGTGGTCGAGTAACCGGAGTCTGGAATGCGGTTTCCCGTTCACGCACTCGCTGGCTGCCTGATTTTGGTTTTGGGGGCATGTGCAACGGAGCCTGCTCAACCGCCCCAACCTCCTCCTGAACAACCCGAACGGGAGGAGTTGGTTCGTCGGGTTCCGGAAGTCGAACCCGAATGGGCGGTGCAGGGTGCCCATCCGGACGACGAGGAGTTTCTGTACTTTGTCGGCTACTCCGGCAAGCACGCGGAGGAGCGCAATGCGGTTGCCGAAGCTCGGCAGGCGGCAGGCAATGAATTCGTTGAGTACTGCGGGGTGGAGTCCCGGACGTTCAGCAAGTTCCTCTCCGTCACCTACGGCCGCTCCTCCGAGGTCAAGGACGCCACGGAATCCGGAGTTTCCGGTTCCAAGCAGCAGTCACAGGCGTACTTCCGAAAGTTGCGGGTGGTGGGGCGTTCGGCCTCGGAGTTCCGGGTGCTGCGCGGAACTCAGGAGCAGAGCCGCTTTTGGCGCATGAAGGTGCTGGTCAAGGTGCCGCGCTCGGAGTACGACGCCGTGCTGGCGTGGAAGCAAAAGCGTGAGGACGAGGCCAAGGCGCTCAAGCTCGCTCAGGAGCAACAGGCCGAAACCCTGCTCTCCCAACAACTTGAAACCGCTAAAGCTTCCGCCCGTGAGGGGAATTTGCTGGGGGCGCTGAAGCAGCTTCAGCAATTCCGGGAAACCGCCCCGCAGCAGCCCACCCCCAAGCGGGCGGTGTTCCTCACGGAAGCCGATGGGTTGGAAATGCGCTGGCTGGGAAGTGTGACGTTGGAGGCGGACGCTCCCGCCGGACAGCAACTTGAACCCGGACAAACACCCACGCCACTGGCGGTGAAAGCGAGCTTCAAGCCCGAAGTGTCCAACGTTCCCCTGCCCAACCTGCCGATTCGATTTGCGGACGCTTCGGGCGGGGGCACGGTGGTGACAGATGCAAAGGGGATGGCGACCTTGCCGCTCCCTTCGTTTGCCAGCGAGCAGGAAAAACACTTCACCGCCTCGCCCAACGTGGAGTGGATGAACAAGCAACTCGCAGGAATCGATCTGGCGAATCTCAAGGATCGGAAAGTGAGGTTCCGGATTGTGGTCCGTACGCCCTTTCTCAAGCAGCGCATCAAGAACGATTTCCCGCTGAAGCTGGCTTCCAACATTGAAGGGAGCTACCAAGTGGGAAAGACATTTCAAGTGTTCGGAAGCTGTGCGAAGCGTTGCAGAGTGCGGGTTTACTATTGGGATGGCACGACCGGGATTTTCTTGAAGGGCACGGGTTCGAGGAAGCTGATCAAGAATAAAACCACTCCGCTAGTACCTACAATTGCTCCGGATGCTTCTGGAAACTACACATTGATCGTCCTTTCGACCACTGGGGAATTTCCTGATGCCGTCAAGGAGGAGACGACTTACTCGGCCACCGAGTTTGCGGTGGTGCTAAAGAACTTCCGGAGCATGAAGGGGGCGAAAGCTGAGGAACACCTGGAAATCACGGTGCAGGATTAGGAAAGGGACTCCATGAAATTCATGAAACCTCACATTGTTTTGGCAGTGGGACTGTTGCTAACCCTTGCAATTCCGGCGTCCGCGTTTGCCCTCACACCTGCCGAGGTCTATCGCCGCACCAGCGACGCGGTGGTGCTGATCCTCGCCAGTCACGAGCGTGGCGGGCGTTCCAAGGGCACGGGCTCGGTGGTTGCACCGGGGCGGGTGCTGACCAACGCGCATGTCGTGCAGGACGATGCCGGAAACAACTCCAAGCGCATCCTCGTCTTCCTGCGCGAGGACAACCGCAACGACGACTCCCGGCGTTCCTACGAAAAGGGACGGGTGGCGCGGGTGCTGCGCTCCAACCCGGACCTCGACCTTGCACTGCTGGAAGTCCAGGGGCTTCCCGATTTGGCTCCGATTCCGTTGGGAAATTCCAAGCAGATGCAGATCGGTGATCCCGTGCTGGCGATTGGACATCCGGAGAATGGTGGCTTGTGGTCGCTGACATCGGGGCGTATCGGCTCGGTGATCCGCAACCACGGGAAAATCCGGGGGCGGCATGTCTTCCAAACCGAAACCTCGCTCAACCGGGGCAACTCCGGAGGGCCGCTGCTCAACGAATCCGGCCTGCTCGTAGGGATCAACACCAGCATCGCCCGCAAGGCCAAGGACGGGCTGGCGATCACCGGGGTGAATTTTTCGGTGCAGTCCAACGTGGCCCGAGACTGGCTCACCCGCGCCGGACTCAAGCTGCCTGCCGCGCCTGCGGTGGTTCCGGAGGACAACGCGGTTGCCGGAATCCGCCGCACTCAGGAAGCCGAAACCAGCCAAGTGTCAACCTCCAAGCCACCAGAGTCGACCGTGGTGCAGCCCCAACCGCTCACCGAGGAGGGTCTGCTCACGAAACCCCGTCCCTTCAAGGACAAGGATCTCTTCTCACTCTTCATGTCCGAGCAAAACAGCGCCTTCAACAAGCTCATGGAAAAGCAGGATTCGAACTTTGACCAGCTCATGAAGGAACAGGAAGACACCTTTGATGAGGACATGGACAAAGCCTTTGACTCATTCTAAGGAGGCTGGATGCGAACCATTCTTCTGACTCTACTCCTGCTGGGCTTGTTGCTCCAAGCGGGCTGGACCCAAACCCCGGAAGCAGCGGCCCAGCAGGCGGTGATCTTGCTCACCGAAGAGTTGACTGTCACCCCGCTGGAGGTGGAGATCGCCGCGCTCACCCTGGAGGGAACCCCAGCCTCTAGTCCCTTTGCCGATGCCTTCCTCGGCCATGTCCGGGATGCGATGCTTCGCAACACGGAAGATTACCAGCGCGTGACCCGTCGAAAGGTGACTCTGAAAACGCACACGCGGGGTCTCAAGTTCACCACGCCCAACTACACCAGTGAAAACGAGCAGGTCGAAGACGCGGTGCTGGAAGGTACTTACCGGGAGGCAGCGGACACGTTGTTTGTGCAACTCCGGCTCGTGAAGACGGACGGCAGCCGCATCTCCAGTGCCGAGGTTCCGGTGGCGTTGGACCAAGTCACTCAGGAGTACAAGCCTTCTGCGGTTTTCCAACTCCAACAGGAAACCCTGCAACTCAACAGCATGCCGCCGCCGCCCCAACAATTGATAATTCACGTCTCCATGGCCAAGGGGAGTGGGGCGACTTATGCCGAGAACGACCCCTTCGAGGTGCAGTTCTCAGCGGAGGAAGACAGCTACGTCCGCCTGATTTACCGTGATGTTAACGGGGAAACCATTCCACTTTGGGATTCTCCAGGAATGCTCCGGAGTGGCACTGCGCATCGGATTCCACCACGACCTTCCAGCGGGAAGCCGATGTGGACGGTGAGTTGTGAAACCGGGTGTGGCCCGGAAACGCTGGTGGTGGTGGCCTCCACCAGACCCCTGCCGCCGCAACGAGAACCGTCCGCGTCCTCTTGGCTACTCGGCGATTACCTGCGCGGCCTCCAGCAGGAGCTTGAGCAATCTCCGGGTTCTCCCCGAACCGCAGTCCTCCCCCTCTCCCTCACCACCATCAAGCAGTGAAATGGAAACTTCCAAACTCTCTTTCCTGAACCGTCTTTTCTGAAAGGATACCATGCAAAAACTCATGATCGCCCTCACTCTCCTCAGCGTCCTCGGCGGGTCCTCCAGTGTCCACGCCCAAAAGTTGGAAGTCGTCTTCAAAAGCAGCCTTTGGGGTGCGGGCATTGGGGCCGTCATTGGTCTTGCGTCCTGGGCGCTGACGGAAGACCAGAAGGCTGACGATCTGCGGAGCAACCTCGTCAGGGGTGCGGCGATCGGAACGCTGGGCGGCATCGCCTACGGCTTCTGGGACGCGCAAAGCAGCGGGGTTGCCCTTCGGAAAAAGCCGGAGCCTACGCTGCTGTCCTACAACGCCCGCCAGCACCGATTCACACTGGAAGCCGCTCTGCCGCAGGTCCAGTCCGCTCCGGACGGCACCCCGCGCTGGCAGTTGAACGTCTTCCGGGCGAGGTTCTGAGGGGGTGACGTATGCGTGTGAACGGCTCCATAACGGTCAAGAAGAAGCAGAACCTGCCTTGCGGAGGATGCCGAGAAAATCCAGCGGGCGCAAAATCCGGAAGGGGTAGGCCTTCAGCTACTCCCGCTCACCAGTCAGGGTCGGCATGAGGTCTCCCAGAGTGATGCCGAAGTCGTTTTCCTGGGTGGCTTGAAAAGCCGGGGAAAACAGCTTGTTGGGAGCTGGGTTTCCCTTAAAGCCTCCAAGACGTTGCATCATTGCCATTGTGGAACTGCCGGCCACCCGATGCCAGTCGATTGGCGTCTCCGGATCGCAGGTGCGTAACGAAACAGCGAGGCGCCGATCATCGGTCGTCTGCGTCGCGTGTATGGTGTTGACGCGCAGCAGCAGCAGGTCGCCGGGCCCCACCTCCGGAGTCTCCATGACCTCCTCGATTTCAAGGTTCTCCTCGTGGTAGTGGACCCCGCTCCAGTCGGATAGGTACAAGGTCCCCCCGTCACGAAGCGAGTGCAGACTACTCGCGCCCGTGCGCCGACAGAGGTTGAAGAGTCGCGGCGACTTTTCGGCAAGCCGATCCCAGGGAACCAAGCGCAGTCCCGCCTCGCTGCGCGAGGGCTTGACCAGCGGAATCCAGTAATTGAGATGAGTCCGATTGTACTCCGTCACGAAAAAATGATCGTGATCCTGATGAAAGGTAAGATATTTACTAGTCGCTATGTCTGTAGTGGGACCAGGTATGTGGCAGGTGATTATTGCCATAGGGTTGGTACAAGGTATCGATGCTTCAAGGATAATGAGAAGCGCTGTTATCAACTCTATCGCTTGTAGTCGGGCTCTCGTGCTTCGATGACTTGCTTCATGCCCTGGAAATGGCCGTCGCGGCCCTGTCGGCCCGCCGCGCCAATCTTCTCGGCCACCTCGGTCGGGATCTGGTTCAACTCTCCATCGTCCTTGGTCGCAAGGAGCTGAAACATGCAGGCACGCTCGATCAAGTAAAGGTCCATGTAGGCTTGGGCCACGGTGGGCGCAGCGGTCAGCACCCCGTGGTTTCGCAGCATCAGCACTCGCTTGTCACCCAGCGCCTCAGCCATTCGCTCGCCTTCATCAGCTTCACGCAAAATGCCGTCGTACACATCGAAGTAGGCAATATCACCGTGAAATAGCGCCGCCGCCTGGTTCGACTGCGTATCCAGTTTGTTGGCCTTGCGCATTCCTAACGCAGTGGCATACGGGGAATGCGAATGCATCACACATTTCGCATCCGGACGAGCCCGATGCACGGGGTAGTGAATGATCCAGGCCGCGCCGTTTGGCTCCGGCCCGGAGATGACCTCAGCTTGCGGCCCCATCAAGGTGAGATTGCTGGCCTTGACCATCGACCAATGGGTGTCACCCGGCGAAATGAGCATCTGCTCGGGCTCGACCGGTGACATCAAGCTGAAGTGGTTCCAGGTGCCTTCATTCAGCCCATCCATCACCGCCATACGGTGGGCTGCAGCCAAATCACATCGTGCTTCGTGCTCGGTCTCATAGGTCATTTGGGGTCTCCTCAGGGCTCATCATGGGCACAGATGAGCACACCACTCTCGTTCATCTTCACAGACCCGTCAGGGGGCACCACGGACATGCCACCAGCCTCTCCGACAATTGCCGGGCCTTTGAACTCTAAATATCGCCCTTTACCATGGGCCGTATAAAAATGAATCTCCGCTATCCATACTTTTCCATCGTCCTTTACTTGAATTTTAGCAAATCCTTTTTTGTAAATCCAGTTGGATCGACCATGCTGTGCATTGAGCCAGTTGCCACATAGGAAAATCAAATTTTTTCAGAAGACCTTACCATTTGAAGAAGTGTGTGTAAAGGGGGATTTAGGAGGGATTTTTTTGATTTTTTGGCAGGCTTCTTGGGGGCATGGGCAGTCTATTGAATGTTTCGCCGCTGGCGGTACGCCGAGCGGCCGGAATGCCGGACCACGTCCGCGGAAGCGGCACCCCGCTTTTTTCTGGGTGTGCTTAAAAAAGCCAGATTTTGGACAAGAGGATCCCTGAGGTTTAAGAAAGAGAAAGGGGGCAGGCCTTTGATTATTTGATTAGGAACGAGTCTAGTTTTTTTGCTCCCTTTTCATTTAATCACTGATGTTACGCAGAGGGATATCAGGCTAAACTAAAGCCAGCCGATTTTGAGTTCCACTCATCTTTTCAAGATTGTCATATGCGA
>PBTB01000119.1 GCA_002726945.1 Deltaproteobacteria bacterium
CTGATATTGTTGACTTCATCAAAAATGTCTCAAATCCATTAATTCTTTGAAATCATTAGTGATTTTAAAAACAACCCCAGTTTTTTGCGTAAGTCCTGAAAGAGAGGGGTCGTCGCTCGCAACGGGGCTAGAGCATCGCCTCGATCAATACCGGGCCGTCCAAGGCGAGCGCTGCTTTCAGAGCGGTTGAAAATTCGTCAATGGTGTGGCCCCTCCAACCAGGCATGCCCATTCCTTCGGCAAATCCGGGCTTGAAATCACGCTCAAGCACCAGGCTGAATGTGCACCTTGACGGATTGCTGGCTTTTGTCCAGGGCAGCAGCAAACCCCTGGTTCACGTCTTCCAGTCCAAAGCGGTGGGTCACGAGCTGACGTGCTACCTCTCCATGATCGGTGAGGATCTCGAGGGCCATTTGGTAATTCGCTTTGCCACTCATGTTGCCGTAAAGCACCGCACCGAAAATTGCTCGATCCATAATTTTGAATGATTTAAATTCGATGGTCGGTCTAAAAAATACCCCCAAAACCAGAACACGACCCAGGGGCCTCACGCTGCACAGGGCCTGATTGAGCGTATCACCATGTCCTCCCACGGTCTCGATTGCCAAATCAATCGCATCCAGTTTGACCAATTCGTCCAGACGTTTCCGCCCTGAATCATCATCGCCCAGCACTTCATCGGCACCCAGTTCTCGAGCAAGTTTTTGTTGTTGAGGGTGGCGGGCAATAATGATCGCCCGTGCTCCGAGAGCCTTTACATTGATCAGTGCCCCCAGTCCGACCGTGCCGGCCCCGATGATCAGGGCGGTTTCATGAAAACGGAGCTCGACGCGCTCCAGTCCATAAACCGAACAGGTCAGGGGTTCTGCGAGTGCGGAAAGTTCAGCATCAAAACCCTGAGGTGCTTTGAAGGCCGTGTAGCCTGGAGTATTGACATATTCACTCATGCCGCCATCAAAGGTCTCACCCACAATCGCACGATCATGACAAACATGGTAGGACCCGTTCATGCAGTAACGGCAGGTGCCGCAGCGGACGACTGGCTCGACCCCCACCATGTCTCCTTCCTGTACATGTTTCACGTTGCTGCCGACGGCACTGAGCACTCCTCCTATTTCATGTCCGGGAATAGCGCCGATGGTGACAGCCTTATCCCTTCTAACGTAATGCAGGTCGGAACCGCAGATCCCGGCACTGCCCACCTTAATCTGCACTTGATCGGGTTCAGGATCCGAAATCGAAATATTTTCTACTTGTAAATCGCAGGATTCTAACCAACGGGCCGCTAAGCTTTCTTTCATTGAGACCTTTTAATTGAGATGTTAGTCAAATCGCTCCCTTTTTGTTTGATATGGAAAACCAAGGAAGTTTGACTCTAGTAATCCTCCTCTTCGGGAGGGAAAAAATCGGCCTCCCAGGAGGTGATTTTTTACCACCTGATAGCCAGTCGCTCTTGCAACACCTGCTGCCAGCAGGTGCGGACGTTGCCTTCGTGTTGGTGCTAAGTGGGAGAATGGCGTACTGATGGTGAACAGGCAAGCGCAACTGCTGTGGCGAGACGCAGTTCCACTCATCACGGGGGGCAGCCAAGGAAGGCGGCCAGCTTCTCCCTCGGCGTCATCCACTCCAGGCACTTTCGGGGTCGATCGTTCAGAAACATCTTGATCAGATATTAGAGGATCTCGGTATCTCTGACAAAGTAGAGATTGCTGAAGAGTGAGTATAGGCGGTCTTTTTGAAGGACTGAAACGCCCTTCAGCACAACTGCACCCGCAGGTCGTCCGGAGTGTGGACGGGAAGCCCGCAGGCGAAGTTCTGGCAGACGTAGGCAGTGGCGTGTCCGTTGATCACCGTGCGGTCTTGGGCGAGCGGAATTGCGGAGGCCACGGACGATTCCTCGCCAACCGGGACGAAGACGGTGACGGTGTTCGGCTGGAATTCTCGCCGTACCACGGAGAGCAAGCTCTCGGTTTCCGGCTCCCCGCGAGTGCCCACGATGACGACCTCCCGGATTCCGGAGTGGTAGGCGTGGAGGGCTTGCAGCATGGCGGAAAAACTGGGGCCAGCCTGTTGCAGGTGTCCACTGAACCCGGAGAGAATCCTCAACCCGTTTTCCAGAAAGTCCGAATCTCCGGTGCAGGCATGAAGTCGAAGAAACACTTGTGCTGCCGCGCTGTTTCCGGAGGGTTCGACGCCATCGTAGCCTTCCGCACTGCGTGTCAGCAGCCGTTCGGCATCCTCTCCGGTGTCAAAGTACGCCCCCTCGTCGTTCCGGAACAGCCGATCTGCAGCGACCATCAAATCCCGCGCCTTGCAGAACCACTCCATGTTGTAGGTGGCTTCGTAGAGATCAAGACCGGCAACGGCGAGTTGCGCGTGATCGACGAGGTAGGCTGGAAAACGGGATTCGCCTTCGCGCCAGCGCCGCAAGAGTCGTCCGGAGTCATCCCGTAAATGCTGAAACACGAACTCGGCGGCAGCAACCGCCATTGCCTCGTAGCGCGGTTCGTCCAGAATCCGGGAAGCACGGGCAAAGGCCGAGATCATCAGCGCGTTCCATGAAGTCAGCACCTTGTCGTCACGAAGCGGACGGATGCGGCGGCTCCGGATCTCCAGCAGCTTTGATCGGGCTTCGGCCAAGTTTCGGGTGAGTTCATCAATTGTGAGGCCAAGGTGCTCCGCGACTTCGGTTGCACTGCGGGGACGGTTCGGAATGCTGTTGCCTTCGAAATTTCCGGAATCGGAGATGTCCCAAAACGCACACACCTGCTCTGCGAGTTCCGACCCCAAGACCTCACGCACCTCGTTTGGCGTCCAGACGTAGAACTTGCCCTCCACACCCTCGCTGTCCGCATCCTCCGCTGAGTAGAAGGCATCTTCAGGTGAACGCATGTCCCGTTCGATGTAGGTCAGCACGTCCCGCGCACCGTCGGCGTAAACAGCCTTGCCCGTCACCTGATGTGCTTCCAGCAGGGCCCACACGAACAGCGCGTTGTCGTAGAGCATCTTCTCGAAGTGTGGAACCAGCCATTCGTAATCGGTGCTGTAGCGGCTCAAGCCTCCGCCGATTTGGTCGTAAATGCCGCCTGCCAGCATTTTCTGGAGCGTGTGTTCGACCATCTCCAACGATTCCGGGTTGCCCGTGCGGACGTGGTGCCGAAGCAGCAGTTGCAGCCCCATGCTCGGCGGAAACTTGTTCTGAGACTGAAGCAGGAAACCACCGTGGTCCGGATCGTAGCTTTTGCGGAAATACTCGGTGGTCGCCGCTTCGGCCTCCCAACCCGGAAGCGCAGCTTCAGAGCCTTGCGGTTGTGCGTTGTTCTGGAGATGCCCCAGCAATTCCCCCGCAACATGTTCGAGCTTACCGCGATCCCCGCGCCAAAGCTGCACGAGCTTTTCCAGCACCGTCCGGAACGAGGGGCGTCCGTAAAGATCACGGGGTGGGAAATAGGTGCCGCCTGTGACGGGCCGTCCGTCCGGAAGCACAAACATGTTGAGCGGCCAACCGCCCTGCTGCCCAAGTGCGTGGAGTGCGTCCATGTACAGCTTGTCCACATCCGGACGTTCCTCGCGGTCCACCTTGATCGTCACAAAGTACGCGTTCAGGAATTCCGCAAGCCCCGGATCCTCAAAGGATTCGCGCTCCATGACGTGGCACCAGTGGCAAGTCGCGTAGCCGATGCTCACCAGCACCAGCTTGTCCTGCGCTTGCGCCTGCGCAAACGCTTCCGGAGTCCACGGCTGCCAGTCCACTGGATTGTGGGCGTGTTGCAGCAGGTAGGGGCTTTTTTCGTGAATCAGACGGTTGCTAAACTTGGGCGCGTTGGACACGGGATCCTTTTGGGTAAACGTGACAATTATTGAAAAATGCGTTATGGTCAGACGTGTGCCTAACTGCCTACCAAGTGGAGGAACCGTGCTGACGGAATATCTGCGATCCGCACTCGCATTGGCCAGCTACGAACTGCTGGAAGACGGAACTTACAGCGGGGAAATCGAGGTTTGTCCCGGAACCATCGCGTTTGGTTCCTCTTTGTCCGAATGCCAGCGTGAACTGCGTAGTGCCCTCGGAGATTGGCTGATGAACGCCCTACGTCACGGTGACGAACTGCCCGTGATTGATGAAATTGATCTGAACATCACCGAAGCCGCATAGATTCGATGAACCCGTGTTCTCGCAAGGTGTTCATCAAAAAACTCCGGAAGCTCGGATTTTCGGAGCTTGAGTGCGGCACCCCGGCACGGGGTCATGCGCCTAGTGAGTCACAAGCAGATCATTCCTTCAAACTCTGAGTACTCCGTCCCTCAACTCAAAATGCTGTTGCACCAGATCGAGCAAAAGTTGGGACACCCCCTCTCTGAGCAAGAGTGGGAGCGGTTGTAATCTGGTGCTACGTCAGAGTGATTCCAGCGCCTTGAGGACGAGGTCGCCCATCTGCTGGCAGCCAACGAGCGTTTTGCCTTCGGACATGATGTCACCCGTGCGGTGCGTTTCGATGGTCTGCACGACCGCCTTTTGGATCAACTCGTCCGCTTCAGTGAGATCAAAGGAGTAGCGGAACATCATGCCGACGGAGAGGATGGTGGCGAGCGGGTTCGCCTTGTCCTGTCCGGCGATGTCCGGAGCGCTGCCGTGGACCGGTTCATAGAGGCCGATGTCGCCACCCACGCTGGCAGAGGGTAGCATGCCGATGGAGCCAGTGAGCATCGCTGCCGCGTCGCTGAGGATGTCCCCGAACAGGTTGGTGGTGACCACGGTGTCGAACTGCTTGGGGTCGCGGATGAGTTGCATGGCGGCATTATCAACGTACATGTGGTTCAGTTCCACGTCAGGATAATCCCTCGAGAGCTCCACCACCACATTCCGCCACAATTCCGTGGTTTCCAGCACATTGGCCTTGTCCACCGAGGTGAGGCGGTTGCTGCGCTTTTGTGCGGTTTCAAAGCCGACCTTGGCGATGCGCTGGATTTCGGATTCGGAATACACCAGCGTGTTGCGTCCGGTGCGCTCGCCGTTTTCGGTGGTGACGCCACGCGGCTGGCCGAAGTAGATGCCGCCCGTGAGTTCGCGGATGACCATGATGTTGGTGCCTTCCACGACTTCGCGTTTGAGTGTCGAGGCGTCCACAAGATCCCCGTAGATGACCGCCGGGCGCAGGTTCGCGTAAAGCTGGAGTTCCGAGCGCAGCTTGAGCAGCCCGCGTTCCGGGCGCACCGAAAAATCCAGCGGCTCCCATTTGGGACCGCCCACCGCGCCCAGCAGAATTGCATCGGCAGCCTTGCAGGCGTCGAGGGTTTCGTCTGGAAGCGGAGTTCCGGTGAGGTCGTAGGCGATGCCGCCCACGGGGTGTTCGCTCAACTCCAGTTGCAGGTCAAAGCGCAACGCGACGGCCTGCATCACCTGCACGGCCTGTTCAGAAACATCCGGGCCAATTCCGTCTCCGGAGGTGACAACGATCTTTTTTGTGGTACTCATGGAAATCCTGGTTTGGGTTTGGGGGGATTGTCACCGGAACTTGACAGTCGTAAGTTCTCGTAAGTCATTGAAATTATTAATGCTGAGTTGAACACATTGTCATTCCCGTGGAAGCGGGAATCCAGAGTATTTTCAAGGGGTTACGCAGACTGGATCCCGGATCAAGTCCGTGATGACACAAGAACTTACGACTCTTGAGTACCGGAAGCCTGCGGCGAAGATTGCATAAAACAGTGAAAAGGCGTGAATTTTGCCGCAATTCATGTCAGACCATTGGGTGCAGTTAACCTTCAAGGGAAACCTTCTTATGCGAAACTTGTTCTGGCAGTTCACGGTACTGGTGATCGTGATCAACGCCCTGTTGATGGCCGTTGGCTATCCGGGGGCGCTTTGGTCGTTGGTCATCCTTGCCCCCATCATCCTACTTGGAATTCACGATGTCTTCCAGACCCGACATTCCATTCTACGGAATTTTCCGGTTCTGGGGCACTTTCGGTTCTTCTTTGAGGAGATCCGTCCGGAGATCCACCAGTACTTTGTGGAGTCCGACACCGGTGGGGTGCCCTTTAATCGGCAGCAGCGCACGGTGGTTTATCAGCGGGCGAAGAATGTGCGGGACACCCTGCCCTTCGGAACCGAGCGCGATGTGTACGAGATTGGCTACGAGTGGGTGAACCACTCGATCACCGCACGGTATTTGGACGCCGAGGACATCCGCATGACCGTTGGAGGTCCGGACTGCAAGCAGCCCTATTCGGCGAGCATCCTCAACATCTCGGCGATGAGCTACGGGGCACTCAGCCAAAATGCGATCCGCTCGCTCAACCTTGGAGCCAAGCTGGGGAATTTCTATCACAACACGGGGGAAGGGGGCATCAGCCCTTACCATCTTCAGGGGGGCGACCTGACGTGGCAGATCGGAACGGGCTACTTCGGGTGCCGCACCAGGGACGGAGAGTTCAACCCGGAAACCTTCCAGATGCGGGCGCAGACTCCAAGCGTCAAGATGATTGAGGTCAAGCTCTCGCAAGGAGCCAAGCCCGGACATGGCGGCATTCTGCCTGCTGCAAAGCTCACCCGGGAAATCGCGGAAATCCGGGATGTGCCGATGGGGCATGATGTGCTGTCGCCTCCGGGGCACAAATCGTTCTCCACCCCCAAGGGCCTGATCGAGTTTGTCACGCAACTCCGGGAACTGTCCGAGGGCAAGCCGATCGGCTTCAAGCTCTGCGTGGGCAAACGTCGTGAGTTTCTGGCGGTCTGTAGGGCGATGGTCGAAACAGGAGTCACGCCGGATTTCATCACCGTGGATGGGGGTGAGGGCGGCACGGGCGCAGCCCCGCTGGAATTCACCAACACGATTGGAGCGCCGTTGACGGAGTCTCTGATCTTTGTTCACAACGCACTGGTGGGATGCAACCTCCGGGACCGCATCCGCATCATTTGCAGCGGCAAGGTCACCACGGGCTTCGACATCATCAAACGCCTCGCGCTTGGCGCCGATCTCTGTAGCGCTGCTCGTGCCATGATGATGGCGGTCGGCTGCATTCAAGCCCAAAAGTGCAACACCAACGAGTGTCCCGTGGGGGTCGCCACCACCAACCCCATGCTCATGAAGGGGCTTGTGCCTGCCGACAAGTCGCAGCGGGTGTACAACTTCCACCGCAACACCGAGCGCAGCGTCTGTGAGATGATGGGTGCGATGGGACTGGAGAATGCGGAAGACTTGCGGCCTTGGCACGTCATGCGGCGCGTCAGCACCTCGGAAATCCGCAACTACTCCGAACTCTATGAGTTTCTGGAACCCGGAGTTCTCCTCAAAAATCCACCGGAATCCTATGCACGGGCGTGGAATGCTGCGTCGGCAGAGTCCTTCTGATTTTTCTGGGAGTGAAACGAACGCCCGGAGTTCCGGAAGGAACTCCGTGGCGAGATGGGGTTAGAAATCGTCTTCGATCAGTTCCAATTCCTCAGACATGTCGAGGTCATCCTCAAGCAGTCCGGGATCGGCTGCCGCAGAAACGGGATCGGAGGCAACCGCAGCGGCCATTGCATCTGTGGCGGGATCGCCATCTGAATTGAAGCGTGTGAGGACGCTTTGAGCCACTGAGGAAAGATGTACGGGGCGGGTCAGGAAGTCCGATGCTCCCGCGTTGAGACCACTGAGTCGGTGTTCCAGACTCACAGGCCCGGCGAGGCAGATCACGGGAACACTAGGAAAGGCGTCCCGGGTTTGCCGCAACGTGCCCAGCGACTCTTCTCCAGTGTGACCCTGCCACTCCATGATCACCATGTCCACAGGATCGATTTTCATCAGCCGCCAGAGGTTTTGCTTCTTACTGACGGCTTCAACCTCAAACCCGGTGCGGCCCGTCAAATATTCCTTCAGCAATCCTGAGTGTTCCTGGTTCTCTCCAAGGATGACCACGCTGCGACCCTCAAAGCTTCTCGGGTCCATGCCTGCAACATTGAGTGATGGGATCCCCCCCTGATCCTCCGTATCCAGAGAAGCTCCATTGGCGCCTTTGTCATCAAGTGCTTCGTCCTCATCGAGCGAGATGAACTCGTCCTCATCGGTCGCAGCGTTGAGGTCGTCCTCAGAAAGATCATCCAGCCAGTCGTCCTCGTCCTCCAAATCCAGACTCGACTCGGTCTGCGTGGGTTCCGGAGCGGCAGCGGTTGTTTCTGCACCCTCCTTCTCGAAGGCATCAGGGTAGTCTTCCCCGGACACTTCGATGATGTACTGCCGCAGCTGCTCTTGCTCTTCCGGAGTGATCTCGATGAACTGGACCGCCGACTGGTAGTACCACTCAATGGGCCAGCACCAGCGGACTTTTCCGGAGATTTCAAAATCCGGACGGAAACCGATGGTGACCAGTTCGCCGTCGGAAAGCGGGTGTTCACAGTGAAAGCGAACCCCGTTGAGGGAAACGTCCAAGCCGGTGGCAACGGGATCCGTCCATTCCTTGGTGCGGATCTCAATCGTCTCTTCGAAGAGGACTCTAAGATATTGTCGTCGCTCTGCGCCCATGAGGAAACTCAGCGATTAGTTGTCCGGGAAACCGTCCCTGGCGTACCCGAATCCGGAGCCGGATCATCCGTTCGGTGCCGATTACAAATCCGCATCTGAGGTGCGCTTGATCCCGGAGACCAGGTCCACACTGCCAAGGCAACACGGTTGTCCGGATTCAGCGCCTCCCAATACGCGTTGGCGATTCGATCGCCTTCGCCCTCCAGTGGAAACCACAGGGGGAGTCCGGCGAAGCTGGGAAGCGGGTTGCCGTCCCCTTGGTAAGTGGTCAACCCGTGACCCAAACCGGGGGCAGGCGCAGGATAGCAGAAGAAGTGATGCTCTGACAACTCTGGATTCCTGCCGCAACTCCGAATCAGCGCCAGCCGGAGGGGGGATTCCAAATCCTCGGGATGCAGGCATCCCGCGATGCGGGGAGTCAGATTCGGAACGTCCGGCTCGTGGCGTTCACTATGGAGCGTCTCTTCAAAGGTCGTGCCGTTTTCCCATCCGCGCACCACACGATCTGTGTGATCCCCGTTGGTGACCACGGTTTTTCCCTCAAAATTCCACAGGGCGTTGTAGATGATGAGGGTGGGGTCTTCAAGTTTGGTGAGGTCGGCGGCCTCGGTGCGGAGCCTCCCGTTGTCCTCAAGCAAAACTCGGTTGCGGCTGTTGCGACTGCGCCCCATCAGCCAGTACACAATCGCCCACTCTCCAGACGTGTTGCGCCCAAGAATCAACCCCCGTCCCGGATAGGAATTCTCCGCCAGATGCTGCTGGAGATTGGCAGTCGCTTCCGTGTGCAGTGCATCAGAACTCATACAACTCAAACTGCTCATGATGTAGCGAGGCCAGTGGTTTCACGACCAAGGGCTGTCTCACCAACCGTTCCATCATCTGCATGGATTGCTGCTCTTCCTCCTCAAGGTGGCGGTGGACATCCGGGTGGACGTACACGACCACCGAGCCTGGACCCCCGCGTTTGCAGGTGCGCTGGACCTCCCGGAAGATCTCATAACTGACCGTGGAGGAAGACTTGATGCGCCCCACTCCATCGCAGTACGGGCAGGGATCGCAGAGGTAACGACTGAGGTTCTCCCGATCCCGCCGCCGCGTCATCTCCACCAACCCCATCTCACTGATCTCAAGGATATTGCTGCGGGCCTTGTCGGAGCGCAGTTGATCCTTGAGGGTCTGGTACACCATTTGCCGATGCCGCGGAGACACCATGTCGATGAAATCAATGATGATGATGCCGCCAATGTTGCGCAGTTGCAGTTGGTAAACGAGTTCCTCGACTGCCTCAAGGTTGGTGCGCACGATCGTCTTCTCGTGGCTCTCCGTGCCGATGAAGCGCCCGGTGTTGACGTCAATCGCCGTTAGTGCCTCCGTTTGATCAATGACGAGGTGGCCTCCGGAGCGCAGCCAGACTTTTTGCGCGAGGGCGCGGTCAATCTCCACCTCGATCCCATAGTAATCGAAGATTGGGGTGCGTTGGGTGTAATGCTCGACAATGGAGTTGTAGCGTGGCAGGTACGAGCGTATGAAGGAGCAGACGTCCTGATACTGCTGTTCCTCATCCACCACCAGCCGCCGCACGTCTGGTGAGAAAACGTCCCGGAGGGTACGGAACACCACGTTGAGGTCCGAGTGCAGCAGAGCGGGTGCTTCCGTGCTTTTGTAGCGTTCCAGAATGTCTTCCCAGAGCGAGACGAGGTAGTTGATGTCAGAGTGGAGGTCATCTTCGGCATTCCCCTCAGCAACGGTGCGGATGATGAATCCTCCAGACTCGGGGCGGAGTCGCTCGACGATTTCCTTCAGCCGCGTCCGTTCGCTGTCTTCCAAGATTTGGCGGGAAACCCCCAGCGTGCGGGAAGCGGGCATGTAAACCAGGTTACGGCCCGGCAGCGAAATGTGGCTGGTGATGCGAGAGCCTTTTGTGCCGATGGGGCCCTTGGAAACCTGGACGAGCACATCCTGCTTCTCCTTGAGCATGGAGGTGATGCTCTCGCGTTCCCGATGCTTGGAGCGCGGGTTTTTATCCAGCAGTTCGCCTTCGTCAATAAGATCGCCGATGTAGAAGAACGCAGCACGTTCGGCACCTATCTCGACAAACGCGGAATCCATGCCGGGCAGCACCTTGAGTACCTTGCCCTTGTAGATGTTGCCCACAATGCGCTGCTCCTGACCGCGTTCATAGTGCAGCGCAGAAAGGGTGCCGTTCTCCAGCACCGCCACACGGGTTTCGTGTGGCGCATGATTGATGACGATGTCCTTGGTCATTCGTTCAGAAAAAGATAGTTGTGGGCATCAAGATTGGGGAGTGGCGTCCCGGATCACCTTCAGCATCTCGCGCACGGCTTCGGAAATGCCGGTGAAAACGCTGCGGCTGATGATGCTGTGCCCAATGTGCAACTCCCGGAGGTGTGGAAGCTGGCAAATTTGACGGGTGTTGTGGTAGTTGAGTCCGTGTCCGGCGTTGACTTGCAAGCCCACTTCGTGTGACTTGAGCGCGGCTTGATGCAGACGGGCCAACTCCTGCTCGATGTTTTCTGGAGCGTTCGCGTTCGCGTAGCTTCCCGTGTGCAGCTCAACGACCTCGGCGCCCAACATCTGGCTGGCTTCGATTTGCTGGGAATCCGGATCAATGAACAGGCTGACGCGAATGCCCGCGCCCTTGAGCTTGCGGATGCCCTCCTTCATTACTCCTGACGCTCCTGCTGCATCCAGCCCGCCTTCAGTCGTGATTTCCTCGCGGAGTTCCGGAACCAGCATTACGATGTCCGGCTTCACCTCCAGCGCGATTCCAAACATTTCCGCCGTTGCCGCTATTTCCAGGTTGAGCCGAGTCTGGATGATCTTCCGGAGGATGTGAACGTCGCGGTCCAGAATGTGCCGACGATCCTCGCGCAGGTGGATCGTGATGCCGTGGGCACCAGCCAGTTCCACGAGCGTAGCGGCAACGACCGGATCGGGTTCAATGGTCCGGCGGGCCTGCCGGACGGTGGCAACGTGATCAACGTTGACGTGCAGAAAAACCACTTGGTCGGACTCGCTGTTTGAGTTTTACAGATTTCTCCAGGGTCTCTGGTTTCACCCACAGGGAAATGGGAGGCCATTGCTCCAGAATGTTCACCTCTTCCGGAAGGATCGGGGTGGGCCTCACCTTGTTGTAAACACCGGGCTTGTACTTCCGCAGATCAATCACCCCGTAAAGCCCGGAGGCGTTCAGGCTCTGGACCACCTCAGCGGGGCCTTCAACGAAAATGTTGAAGGCGTTCGGATTGATCACGCTGACATAGGCCGTATTTCGGAGGTACACCGGCACATTGTCAAACCGTTTCTTCACGGGCAAGCTCCGCAGGTTCACCTGTGCGGAGTAGAACTCCACCCCCTCGTCCAGAATCTGCAAACTGCGCTGCGGCAGGTCGAGCTGGACGATCATCTCGGTGCTGCGGCTCAATTCGCTCAAGTCGATCACCATCGTCGTCACGGTTTCAATGGGAGCCAGTTGCGACTTGGCACCCCGGACTCGCACGAACGGTGGAGTGATCTCGATGGAATCGAGCAGGAAGCCCTTCTGCACCTCCCCCTGATGATGAACCTGCACCGGCAGGGTTTTCTCAATCAGTTCCTCGATGGAGAGGATGACCTTCGGCGGAGTGATCCGGGTGATGTGGATGTCCACCGGTGCAATGATGTTGCTCTCGGTCAGCACATACTCCACCTGCCCGTCCTGCGCAGTGCTGAGGTCAAGGATCGCCTGGACTGCCAGAGGATTGAGACTGCCCCCGTGATTCTTGGTTCGCGCTGAGATGTTCACCTGTGGGGGATCGGACGAAACCTGAAAATTCTGGGGCAGGTTCTTGAACACCACGGGCACAAAAAAGCTCATCTGGATCGGATCGTCCACCTGCTTGGCGAGATACCACACGAACAGTGCCAGAAGGATCGACAGCCCCTTGAACCCCAGATTTTCGGAGAACCATGACAAACGCGGCATCGACTTAGCTGGCGGCGGGGTTGGCTTGGATGGAGGCCGATGTCTCTGCGTCTTCCGGAAACACAGATGCTGCAGGTTCGTCTTCGTTCACGAGTTTTTCGGTCTCGGGAAGTTCGGAGAGCTTTCCGGAGAGCAAATCGAGTACAAGCGGACGGAGTTGCCTGCCTTGATTTCGGAGGATGCTTCCTCGGAAGCAGAGGCTGATTTCACGGCGTTCTTCGGAGACCACCAAGACCACGGCGTCGCTCTCTTCGGTCACACCCACGGCAGCTCGGTGTCGGGTGCCCAAATCCTCGCTCAGGCGAGTGTTCATCGAAACCGGCAGGATGCATCGAGCGGCCACCAGCACACCCTTGGGATTCAGCACCACCGCGCCGTCATGCAGGGGAGAGGTGGGAGCGAAGAGGCTCAGCAGCAAGGGTTCACTGACTTCGGCATTGAGCGTGGTGCCACGATCGGTGTGGTTGCGCAACCCAACCTCGCGCTCGAAAACGATGAGGGCTCCAATCCGTCGCCGCACCATTGTTTCACATGCTTGCAGCACCATGTCCACGATCGTTTGTTGCTTGGCCCGCGGATCCCGGAACATCGTGAACAGCCCAAACTGCGCAAGCGCATTGCGGATGTCGGCCTGAAACAGCACAACCACGACCAGCACGAGCGAGTTCGCCAGATTGTCCAGCAGCAGCAGGGTGGCGTCGAGTTGCAGGGCGAGGGACAGCACATACAGCGCGAGCAACAGCGAGAACCCGAGCAGCATTGAGATCGTCCGGGTGCCCTTGATCAGGATGAGCAACCGATAGAAAATCAGGCTGAGAAGCAGAAGGTCAATGAGGTCTTGCCACTGAAGATTGAGGCTCTTGATAAACGTGGCAAGCGGACTCACAGGTGCAGGACGGAAAGACGGTTGGGGTGACGGTTGTTCAGTGTTCCACTGTGATCATGCCGGAGAGGGCTGGCGCAGGCTTTGCGCGACTTCCTCGCCGTCCACAGTTTCCTTCTCGATCAGGGTTTGGGCGAGTTGCTCCAAGGCTTGGTAGTTCTCCTTGAGGATGGTACAGGCGCGGTCGTAGCACTCGGTGAGAATCCGCCGCACCTCCTCGTCAATCATACGCGAAGATTCGTTGCTGAAACCCTTGTGGCGCTGGAGATCCCGCCCCAAAAACACCTGTCCGGCGTTCTCAGTGTAGGAAACCGGACCGAGTTTCTCGTTCATCCCCCACTGGCAGACCATTTTGCGGGCGAGTTCGGTCGCCTTTTTGAGATCGTCGCTGGCTCCGGTTGTGAAGTGCTGGAAGACCAACTGCTCGGCGGCGCGTCCGCCCATGATCATCGAAATCTGACTCAGCAAGCCCTTGCGGTTGTAGCTGTGGCGGTCTTCTTCGGGCAGCAGTTGTGTGACTCCGAGTGCACGTCCTCGCGGGATGATCGTGACCTTGTGAACCGGGTCGCAGTCCGGAAGCGAAACGGCAACCAGCGCATGTCCGGCTTCGTGGTAGGCGGTGGTGCGCTTTTCATCATCCGTGATGACCATGCTACGGCGCTCGCCCCCCATCAGCACCTTGTCCTTGGCGTGTTCAAAATCGGACATGTCCACCTTTTCCTTGTCATTGCGAGCGGCCCAAAGTGCGGCTTCATTGGCAAGGTTGGACAAATCCGCTCCGGTGAATCCGGGAGTGCCGCGGGCAATCACCTGAAGGTCCACCTCCTCGTCCAGTTCCATTTCCCCGGTGTGGACCTTGAGGATGTTCTCGCGCCCCTGCACGTCCGGACGCGGCACCACCACATGTCGGTCAAAGCGCCCTGGACGCAGCAACGCCGGGTCAAGCACGTCCGGGCGGTTCGTCGCCGCAATCACAATGATGCCCTCGTTGGGGGCAAAGCCATCCATTTCAACGAGCAACTGGTTGAGTGTCTGCTCGCGCTCGTCGTTGCCACCGCCCAGTCCGGCCCCCCGGCTGCGGCCCACGGCGTCGATTTCATCAATGAAGATGATGCATGGACTATTCTTCTTGCCCTGCTCGAAGAGATCCCGGACGCGGCTGGCGCCGACGCCGACGAACATCTCCACAAAATCCGAGCCGCTGATGCTGAAGAACGGCACTCCCGCCTCACCGGCAATCGCCTTGGCGAGCAGAGTCTTGCCTGATCCCGGATCGCCCATCAAGAGAACGCCACGCGGAATTTCGCCGCCCAGCTTCTCAAATTTTTGCGGATCGGAGAGAAAGTCCACAATCTCCGAGACTTCCTCCCGCGCCTCGTCAATACCCTGCACGTCTGCGAAAGTGATGGCGTTCTCATCTTTCTCCAGCATCCGCGCCCGGACTTTCCCAAAGCTCATTGCCCGATTCCCGCCACTTTGCACCTGTCGCATGAAGAAGAGCCAGATGCCGATGATGAGAAGCATCGGAAGCCAACTGTTGAGGATCGCAAGGAAAAGATTTCCCTGATCCGGAGGCTCCACGCGCACTCGCACCTGATGGCGCTCCAGCAGTTCAAAAAGCGCGGGGTAGTTCGGGACCTGTGTCTGGAAGCGTCCGTTGGCGTCGCTCACGCCGATCACCTGACGTCCGTGCAAGGCGACTTCCAGCACACTTCCGGATTCAACCTGAGCGATGAAGTCAGAGAAGGAGAGGTGGCGTTCTTGGGACTGCCGGTTGCCGAGCACATTGAAGAGCAGCAACATCACCATGCCGATGACGAGCCAGATACCCAAATTCCGCATGAAGTTGTTCATGCCTGCTTTCTGAGGAGGTTTTGTTAAGAGTAGAACTTCTCAAGCTTATCTGAAAATCCTCCCACATTGATCACAGAAAGGCAAGCACTGGATCAAGACGTTTGAAAAACTATTTTCAGACACTTTGAATTGCACCCGTTTCGAACGTTGTCCGGACGAGCAGCACGGTGGCTTGGGCGGCGATTCCCTCCTCGCGTCCTGTGAGGCCAAGGCATTCCGTGGTGGTGGCTTTTACGGATACGCGGTCAAGTGCAACCCGGAGGGCTTCGGCAAGGTTCGCCCGCATCTGCAGGATGTGGGGGGAGAGTCTGGGACGTTGCGCGATCACGGTGCAATCGAGGTTGCCGCAGGTGTAACCGTGATTCTGGATGAGAGTTTCCACCTCGCGGAGCAGAACGAGGCTGTCCGCGCCCTTGTAACGAGGGTCGGTGTCTGGAAAGTGCTTGCCGAGGTCTCCGAGCGCGAGGGTGCCGAGCAGGGCGTCCATCACGGCATGGGTGAGGACGTCGGCGTCCGAGTGGCCGTCCAGTCCGCGGTCATGGGGAACCTCAACTCCGCCGAGGATGAGCTTGCGGCCTGCGGCGAAGGCGTGAACGTCGAATCCGCTTCCGATTCGGAAAGGCATCAGCAAAAGCAAATGAGGGTTCGTGAACAGTCCGAACTTGACTGATGAGCCGATATTGTGCTACAAGTATAAATTCTTTCAAGAACGCTCACAACACGCATCGCTTCGTATGGACTTTAAGCAGGCCGTCATCGAAAATGCTTGGGGGGGCATCAGCATGGACTACGGGCTGCTGCACTTGCAGTTGGCCACACCCCTTGTTGTGCTGGTGATCCTCTTGATCATGATCCTCACGCTCAACAAGCTGCTGTTTCAACCGGTGTTGCGCACTCTGGACAACCGCAAACAGGTGATTGACGGCAGCCAAAGCCAAGTGGCTCGTGCCACCGAGGAGATCGAAAAACTCCGTGTGGAGATTGATCACAAGATGCATGAGGCGCGAGCGCAGGTGATGCACCTCATCAACGAATCCCGGAACGCGGGCATCCGCGAAAAGGAGGTCATGATCCACGCCGAGTTGGAGAAGTTGGAGGACGAGTTGGAGCAAAACCGCGCCGAACTTCAGCAGCAAGTGACCACCGCCAAAGTGGAACTGCAAACCGTGAGTGCCGAGATTGCCAACAACACCGCTGCCCGCCTGCTGAATTGACCCCACCTGTGTTGCGGGCCAACGCCGACCACCAAACCAAACACTGGACCTGATGAATCTGATGCTTTTGCGTTCAGCTGCGCTGGCCTTCCTGCTGTGTGGCGCCTCGGAGCTTTATGCCGCCGAAGGAGCAGGTGGCGGTTCCTTGGACTTCCTCTGGAAAGTCGTCAATGTTGCTGTCCTCCTCTACATCCTTTACCGCTTTGGTCGCAAGCCTGTGAGCGATGGTCTGCAAGCCTCGGCGGAATCAGCCAAGCGCTCGCTGGAAGAAGCCCGTGAAGCCGAGCGCAAGGTCTCCGCGCAGCTTGATGAGATGAAGCAAAAACTTCAGGGACTGGAGCAGGAAACGGCAGCAATGGTTGCGCAGGCGAAGCAAGACGCTGAGGTCGAGAAGATCCGGATGATTGAGGAGGGACGTGCCGAGGTGCAGCGCATGACCGAACACGCCAAGCTCGTGATCAACCAAGAGTACCGCAAGGCTGAGCAGGAGTTGAAGGAGTGGGTGGCCAACGAAACCATCTGGCAGGCTGAAGCCAGGATTAGCGAACAGATGAACGAACAGCAGCAAGCGCAACTCGTGCAGGGCTACCTGAAGCAACTCGGTGAAGCAAAGGAGACGGCATGAGCCAGGGAGTGATTGCCCGACGCTACGCAAAGGCGCTGATGGGGTTGGCCGGCCGTGACCAGGCACTGGAGTCGGTGGAGCAAAGCCTGTCCGAACTCGCGGAAACCTATGAGTCGAGTCCGGAGCTGCAAGGGGCCATCGCCAGCACCAAAGTGCCGTCTGTAGCCAAGCAGACGATTTTGGCAGACGTGCTGGAAGCACTGCAGCCCCATGCTCAGGTGGACGTGTTTGCACGATTCCTACTCTTGAAGCGCCGCCTGTCGCTGATCCCGGACATCCACCGTGCGTTTCACCGCCTGGTGCAGGAACGCCTCGTCCGCATCGAGGCTGAAGTCACCGTCACCCATCCGCTTCCGGAGGAAGCCCTGGAGGGGTTGCGAAAAGAGCTTTCAGAGTATTCCGGGAAGGACGTGAGCCTTTCTGTGAAAATTGATCCCGCCCTCCTGGGTGGCGTTGTCACCCGCATCGGTTCGGAAGTCATCGACGGCAGTCTCCGAAACCAACTTGAGCAGGTGCGCCAATCCATCATCCAAGGTTGAGTCCCCATGAAGATTCGAGCAGAAGAAATCAGCGCGATCATCCGCAAGCAGATCGAGAACTTTGACAAGCAGGCGACCAAGACCGAGGTCGGCACCATCCTCGAAGTCGGGGACGGCATTGCACGGGTCCACGGGCTGGACAACGTGGAGGCGGGCGAACTGGTGGAGTTCCCAGGCGGCATCATCGGCATGGCGCTCAACTTGGAGGAAGACAACGTCGGGGTCGTGATTTTCGGCGAGGATCGGCACATCAAGGAGGGCGACGAGGTGAAGCGCACAGGGCGCATCACGGAGATCCCGGTGGGTGACGCACTCATTGGCCGCGTCGTCGACTCGCTCGGCCAGCCCATTGACGGCAAGGGGCCGATTGAGGCGGCTGAATCCCGGCGGGTTGAGGTCATCGCTCCGGGTATTGTGGCCCGCAAGTCGGTCCACGAACCGTTGCAGACTGGACTCAAGGCCATTGATTCGATGGTCCCGATCGGCCGCGGCCAGCGTGAATTGATCATCGGCGACCGCCAGACCGGAAAAACCGCCATTGCGATCGACACGATCATCAACCAGAAGGGGGGCGATGTCATCTGCGTGTACGTCGGCATCGGCCAGAAGCGCTCCACGATGGCACAAATCGTCAAGCAGCTTGAGGACGCTGGGGCGATGGACTACACGATTGTGGTTTCCTCAACGGCCTCCGAACCGGCCCCGCTCCAGTTCCTCGCCCCCTATTCCGGAGTGAGCATGGGCGAGTACTTCCGGGACCAAGGCAAGCATGTGCTCTGCATCTACGATGACCTTTCCAAGCAAGCTGTGGCCTACCGCCAGCTCTCGCTGCTGTTGCGCCGGCCTCCGGGGCGTGAGGCGTATCCGGGTGACGTGTTCTACCTCCACAGCCGTCTCCTTGAGCGTGCCTGCAAGCTCAGCGATGAACGGGGCGCTGGTTCGTTGACCGCACTTCCGGTGATCGAAACGCAGGCGGGCGACGTGTCCGCATTCATTCCAACAAACGTGATCTCGATCACGGACGGCCAGATTTTCCTGACCGCCGATCTCTTCAACTCCGGAGTGCGACCTGCGATCAATGTGGGGATTTCCGTGAGTCGCGTGGGCGGTGCCGCGCAGGTGAAGGCGATGAAACAGGTTGCGGGAACGCTGCGGCTTGACCTTGCGCAGTTCCGGGAGAAAGAGGCGTTCTCCCAGTTCGGAAGTGACTTGGACAAGGCGACCCAAATGCAGTTGGCACGGGGACAGCGACTCGTGGAAGTCCTCAAGCAACCCCAGTATCAGCCCTTGCCGTGGGTGGATCAGGTGCTGGCCATCTTCGCGGCGACCAACGGTTACATGGACGGAATCCCGGTGAGCGCGGTCCACAAGTTCGAGTCCGAGTTCCTGGCGCACATGCGCTCCAGCCAGACCAAACTGCGCAACCAGATGGAAGCGGACAAGCAACTGTCGGACGAGTCCACCCAGACGCTCAAGAGCACTCTGGAAGGATTTGTCCAGAGCTTCTCAGCCTGATAACCGGGCAGAAGCCCCAGCGACGGAAATTCCGGAATGCCGAGTCTCAAGGATATTCGCAACCGCATCACCAGCGTCAAGAAGACGCAGAAGACCACCAGTGCCATGAAGATGGTCTCGGCGGCCAAGCTGCGGCGGGCCGAGGACGCTTCCAAGGCGGCCAACCCTTACTCCGCCCAGCTCAAGCGGGTGGTGTCTTCGCTCAGTGCCCGCTTCGGCGAGGACGACAGTCCCCTGTTCCGCACCTCCACGGGCAACCGCACGGGGGTCATCTTGTTGACAAGCGACCGTGGGTTGTGTGGTGGGTTCAACACGAACCTCTGCCGTGCCGTGCTTCAGCAGTTGGCCGACAGCGGAGTGGCCGACGCCCAGTTTGTGACCGTGGGTCGCAAGGGCAACGATTTCATCAAGCGCTCCCCGCACACCATCGTTGAACATTATGGTGACACTCCTCCGGCAGAACACCCGAGGGTGATCAACGAGGTGGTGGGTCTGACGATGGAACGCTTCATCGCCGGAGAGTTGGACCGTGTGTTGCTGGCTTACAGCCACTTTGTCAGTGTCCTGACCCAGCAGCCCACGATCGAGACCCTCTTCCCCATCGAACCTCCGGAGGCCGAAGAAACGGACGAGCGTGAGGTGTTCTTCGAGCCGTCTCCGGAGCAGATTCTTGATGCACTGCTGCAAAAGTATGTGCAGAACTGCATCTTCACGGCATGGCTGGACATCCTCGCCGGAGAGCACGCTGCCCGCATGACCTCGATGGACTCGGCGACCAAGAATGCGGGGGAGATGATTGACAATCTCCAGCTTTATTACAACCGCTCACGACAGGCGGCGATCACCAAGGAACTGATCGAAATCATCAGCGGCTCCGAAAGCCTCTGATCCTCAACCAATTCAACCTTACACTGTAGCAAGGACGGAATGAACACCGGCAGAATCGTACAGATCATGGGCCCTGTGGTGGACGTAGCCTTTGAAACCGGAACCCTCCCGGAAATCTACACCGCTCTCGAAATCACCAATCCAGCGGATGACGCGACACAATGCCTCGTCTGCGAGGTGCAGCAGCACCTTGGCGAGAGTACAGTCCGCACCGTGGCGATGGGATCCACTGATGGATTCTCCCGGGGGGTGGAGGTCCGGGATACTGGTAGCCCGATCACCGCTCCGGTGGGCCGCGAGGTGTTGGGGCGCATCATCAACGTCACAGGGGATCCTGTTGATGAGGTTGGCCCAATTGAGGCGAAAACTCGACTGCCCATTCACCGCGCTGCGCCCAGCTTTGAGGAGCAGGAGACTTCAACGCAGATGTTTGTCACGGGGATCAAGGTTTTGGACTTGCTCTGCCCGTTCTCCAAGGGTGGGAAGATTGGCCTCTTTGGTGGAGCAGGAGTGGGCAAGACGGTCATAATCATGGAACTCATCCGCAACATTGCTGCCGAACACGGGGGGTTCTCGGTGTTTGCCGGGGTCGGTGAGCGCACCCGCGAGGGCAACGACCTCTGGAACGAGATGAAGGAGTCCGGGGTTTTGGACAAGACGAGCCTCGTCTATGGCCAGATGAACGAACCTCCGGGTGCCCGCGCTCGTGTTGCCCTGACCGGATTGACCGTCGCCGAGCATTTCCGTGACGAGGAAGGTGCGGATGTGCTGATGTTCGTGGACAACATCTTCCGTTTCACACAGGCGGGTTCGGAAGTGTCTGCTCTGCTCGGACGCATTCCCTCTGCTGTGGGCTACCAGCCGACGCTCTCCACCGAAATGGGGATTCTGCAGGAGCGCATCACCTCGACCAAACGAGGTTCCATCACCTCGGTGCAGGCGATCTACGTCCCGGCAGACGATCTCACCGACCCCGCTCCGGCGACGACCTTCTCGCATTTGGACGCCACGGTCGTCCTCTCCCGGCAAATTGCTGAACTCGGTATTTACCCGGCGGTGGATCCGCTCGATTCGACCTCGCGGATTCTTTCTGCCGACACCCTTGGCGAAGAGCATTACCAGATCGCCCGCGCGGTCCAGAATCTGCTCCAGCGCTACAAGGATCTTCAGGACATCATCGCCATCCTTGGGATGGACGAGTTGTCCGAAGACGACAGGCTGGTGGTTGACCGGGCCCGCAAGATTCAGCGCTTCCTCTCACAGCCCTTCTTCGTGGCGGAAATTTTCACTGGATCCGCAGGCCAGTACGTGGACATCAAGGACACGATCAAGGGTTTCAAGGAAATCCTCGACGGCAAGCACGACGGGCTTCCAGAGCAGGCGTTCTACATGGTCGGCACCATCAAGCAGGCTCTGGAGAAGGCCGAGAAGATGGTCTCCTGACCGAAACTGAACGGGTTGGTTTTGCAGGTAGTCGAAGCAAGTCACAATGAAGTGGACTTGAGTAAAACATTCACCCAATCAAAGGATCCAACATGCTGAAACGAACGGCCCTGTCCCTGATTTTTGGGTTCGCAGGCTTCGCATCAACGGTGCTTGCAGACAGCGGCCACGGGGTCACTGAACCGACCAGCATCCTCCACTATCTGGTTGAACCTCTGCACCTCATCCTGCCCCTCTCAATCCTTGCTGCCTTGGGTTTTGCAATTCGGGGGGTGCGGAAATTGGACAAAAGGGCTGGGTGGGCCAGCCCTGACGCCTCAAATCAGAAACCAAAATGCCTGAAACGATGCAACTGGAAGTCGTGACTCCGAGCCGCAAGGTTCTGGAGACGGCGGTGGAATCTGTGACCCTGCCGGGAAGCGAGGGGGAGCTTGGGATTCTTCCGGAGCATATCCCGTTGGTGACGACACTGGACACCGGAGTCCTCTCCTACAGCAGCAATGGTGAAACCCGTGCGCTGGCGGTCCACTGGGGCTACGCGCAGGTCGAGGCGGATCGTGTGTCCGTGTTGGCTGAACTTGTGGAAAGTGACCATGAGATTGACGTGGATCGCGCCAAGCAAGCTGAGACCCGTGCTCGTGAAACCCTGTCTGATATCAGCGTGTCCGGAGACAACTGGGAAGCCGAGCAGCAGCGTCTCACGAAGTACGAGGCCAAGTTCAAGCGGGCGCTCGTGCGCCAGCAGGTTTCGCAATTCGGCTAATGCTTTCCTCCCCTCTCTGGTTTCCCAGGAGGCCTCTTTCCTTGCTGTGATGGTTGATCTGGAACTGCTGAAAATACTTGTTTGCCCGGAGACGAAGGAGCCTGTCGCCTTGGCAGATTCCGCCTTGATCGAGCAACTCAACGCCCGTATTCAGGAACAAACCCTCCTCCGCAAAGACGGCAAGCCGATCACAGCACCGCTGGAGTCCGGACTGCTCCGGGCTGACGGCAAGGTGCTTTATCCTATCCGCGACAATATTCCGGTGATGTTGATTCCAGAAGCCGTTCTGGTGGAAACGCAAACGTAGCTGGGTCGTGTCATGCTCCTTGCATGGCAGGGAGACAAGTTAACGCAACCGCAAGCGTCTCAAAAATCCTCCGTGCTTTCCACCGCATCCGCTTCACCCTCCGGCTTCACCTACCGCTCCTTCCGAGACAATCTCGCCCAGCACATGAGCCAGCAGGAGGTCCGTGCGTTGCGGGCGCTCGGTGAGGATTTTTTTGTGCTGGTTGATGAAATTGCCTGGTCGCTCTTTGAGACCCGCCAGCGGGATCACTTGCTGCTGGACCTGTCGTCGCAGGAATTCCTCTGGGAAACGCAGGTGTTCGTCAACCGCTTCCTGCGCAACTGCGTGGACAACCCCGGGGAACTCCCGCCTTTCTGCCGGGAATTGCGCGACAGCTTGGCGAAGGACGAGTTCCAGGATCATTTCGAGGCACTGCTGGAGCAGTCTTACCAAGAGCATTTCTACCTGCCGGAAAGCGAATCGGCCTTGCTGGTCTGAGCCGCAGTAATCTTTCTCTCGCACAATCCCCCAAAACATGTCTTCAGAATCGGAATCAGTGCGCCCTGTGGGGTGGCGGCAGGCGTGGCTGGTGAGTCCGGGACCGCAATCGTGGCGGGACGCCGGAGTCTTGATGCTCAAGGGAGCAGCGATGGGCACCGCCGATGTCGTGCCCGGAGTTTCCGGAGGAACGGTGGCGTTCATCACCGGAATCTACGATCAATTACTCTGCGCCATCGCCTCGTTTGATTTGAACGCGCTTGGTCGTTTGCTGCGCGGCAAGCTCACCGAAACCCTCGCCGGACTGCATCTGCGCTTCCTGCTCGCCTTGGGATTCGGTATTGCCGGCGCGATCCTCAGCACTGCACGGCTGATGCACGACCTGTTGACCATCCATCCGGTCCCAACATGGTCGCTGTTTTGCGGGCTGATTGTGGCGTCGATTCTGGTGGTTGGACGAGAAATCATGGACTGGTGGGGTGGACTGCCAATGTTGGTGCTGGGTGTCGTGAGTGCTCACGGCATTGTCGGCCTGATTCCAGTGCAGACTCCGGACACGCCCAGTATCGTTTTCCTCTGCGGGATGGTGGCGATTTGCGCGATGATCCTCCCTGGACTCAGTGGGGCGTTCCTGCTACTCATTCTCGGCAAGTACGCAACCATCACCGGAGCGCTCCGCAATCCGTTTGACGAGGGTAACTTGCTGTTGCTGGCCGTGTTTGCCTCAGGCTGCTTGGTGGGACTGTTAGGGTTCTCCCGCATTCTCAACCTCTGCCTTGCACGGTTCCGGAACCTGACGATGGCGCTGCTCACCGGATTGATGATCGGCGCAATGCGCAAGGTTTGGCCGTGGAAGGAGGTCTTGGAAACCGAGCTGATCCGGGGCAAGGAGTACGTCCTGCGCGAAGTGAACGTGTTTCCGGAGATGGGGGGCAGGCTGCTGTTGGCGCTGGGACTGGCTGCCGTGGGGTTTGTGCTGGTGCTGGTGCTGGATTGGTGGTCCCGCCGAGAGGGAACTTCAACTAGAGCCTGTGGTGCACTTCACAAAAGATAGGCGATGGTTTTGAAGAATTTCAACATTTGCTCAGTATCGAAGGAGTGGGGGAAATCTTAGCGTTGACGATTATGCTGGAGACCGGGGATATTGGTTGTAACGCCGCGGCCCCGAGCCGATGTTCGTGGTCCGCTATGAGCTGTGGAGTCCGAGTAGACAGCTTGGCTCACAGACGGTCTACGGCGTGCCGACGCACGAGTGGGTGTACTTGCGCCAGGATCGTGACGACTGGGGCATCCACCAGTTCGAGCCGCTGCCGGCAGAGCTACCGTGGCGTCACCGATGTTTCGGGTTCCGTGATGCCTCAACCAGATTGCCTCAGGTTGGTGGGTGCCAGACTCACAACACCGTCGGCAAGAAGCTGCCGGAACGCGGCAGTACTGCACCCCGCGATGGTGGTCAGCAGGGCCTCACTGTCCCCGCCTAGAAACGGTGCTAAGCCTCGCATCGGATAGCGCTCGCCATTGCGCAGGAGCGGGAGACCCGCTTGCCATTGCTGACCGACATGGGCCCGTTCGATGCCATAAAAGAATCGGCGCGCCTGCAGGTGTGGGTCTGTGGTCACTTCGTCAGTACGATGGACCAGTGCTGCCGCAACACCGGCTTGTTGCAGCATAGCGGCGGCGGTACCGGCCGGTTGGATACCGGTCCATGCCGCAATCTCCGCCTCGATCTCGTCCTCACGCGCCCGCCGTCCTTCAGTTGTGCACAGGCTGGCATCCTGCAGCCAATCGTCCCGACCCATGACGTGAGCGAGGCTTTTCCAGGCATCGACATCGACGACCGCTAGGGCCAACCAGTTATCCTCACCAGCACATGGAAAACAGCCGTGTGGCACCAGCACCGGGTGCCGATTGCCGCGACGCATCGATTCGCGGCCCGTCGCCTGTTTGATGAGCAGCGCCGGGGTCGTAAAGGGAAGCATGGCTTCGATGAGGCTATTGTTGATCCATTGCCCGCGGCCGGTCTGCCGTTGGTGATACAGCGCGGTGAGGAGCGCGGCGGCACCATAAATACCGCCAATCGGATCGCCGTAGGCGAGGTGGGCCATGGTCGGCGGCCATTCTGGCCGCCCGGCAAAGCATGGCAGACCTGAGCCCTGCTCCAAGACCGATCCATAAGCCCTGGTCTCCGACCAGATGTTGCCGCCACCGAAAGCCGACATGGACAGCATGACCAGATCGTCGCGTCCCGCGCTGAGATGTTCGTAACCGAGGCCGAGCCGCTGCATGACGCCGGCGGCCTGGTTCTCGACGATCACATCGGCGTGTTCAACCAGTGCCTTGGCGAGGCTTCGGCCCGTTTCCTGAGTCAGGTCGAGGCTGACACTTTTCTTGCCGCGATTGAGGGCACTGAAGCTTCGACTCTCCTCGTATTGCTTGCGTGCGATGGCATCTGTAGACCAGTCGACACTGCGCCACCAGTCGGGATAGCGACCGGCTTCAATCTTAATCACCTCGGCGCCGAAATCGGCCAGCATGCGCGTTGCCAAGGGGCCGGCCCAGCCCATGCCAAAATCAATCACCCGCACACCGGCCAACGGTGCGGTATCGTCTGCAACGGCAGGCAGCGGTGTGGCCGGCGCAGTGGCCTTGCGGGGGGCATCGAGTTGAGCAAGCGGTGGCGTAGTTTCAAGCCGTAAGGGTGTCAGCGGCACCCGATAGGTTGCCTCTCCGAGCGTCAGGCTCGCCAACGATCCCCGCGCATTGAATACCGGGTGGTCGAGGATGCCCTGCGCGTTGGGAACGATGACCATGGGCACTCTGTGCTTGCGCCCCAGCGCCGCCCATTCTTCTGCTGTGCGTGCCGGAAACCGTGTATCGAACGCCGCTTCCAGACGGGCGGCATGCGGATAGCGTGAGCCTAGCCCTTGCAAATCGGCATCGCTGCCGAGCTCTGGTAGCTCCAACATGGCGCATAACGCCTGCCATTGGGTCGAGGTCAAGGGAGTGATGCCAATCCAGCCGTCCCGACAGCGATGAATGCTGAGCGGACATGTCGGCACGAAGCGGTTGACGCCGAGTCGCGGCAGTGCCTCGCCCCGAACTTCCGAATGGCAGATTTGCAGCTCCGCCGCGCTGATGAAAGCCTCGAGAATACTGATCTCGAAGCGTTGCGGATGCTCTGACCTGCCGCCGATGAGGGCTGCTACGCCAGCGCAATAGCCTGCTAGCCCGCCGATCTGCGTGGCTTGATGATCGCCGAGGAATGCCGGTGGCCCTGCCGCAGGACCAGCGGGGTGCACCATGCCCGCCAGTGCCTGAGCGATCAGATCGGTACCCGTCCAACTGGCATAGGGGCCTTCGCTGCCAAACCAGCTAATGTCGAGTGTCGCGATGCGTGGGCTCGGCAGATCGGCCGAGCGCTCTGCGGTCTCGCCGAGAATCAGCAGGTCGCATGCAGCCGCGGTATGGACGTCGTTTACGATCTGTTTCCCGGCGTTCAGATAGCCGTCGTAGAGCCCCACGGTTACGGGCTCATCCGGGTCGAGTCTCACCGAGTGCAGGGGATCACCGCCAGGGGGGGTAACTCTTGAGACGCGCGCGCCTAAATCGGCGAACAGCTTGGCGCAATACGCCCCTGCAACGCCGCCCGCGATCTCCAGGACTGTCACCCCAGCGAGCGGAGTCTGAGGCGGCGAGGAGCCCGTTTCGGTGCGCATCACTAGTAGTCCCTCCAGTTTGATTTGATGGATAAATGCTGAACGCTGGTTGAGCGGAGTCGAAATCAGCCCCGACGGGCTCCCTTTGACTCCGCTCAGGAAGCGTCTGAGGAAAAAATCATGATCCTCAATTTAAAATTGCCAGACTACTAGTAGTCTGGCAGGTTTAATCTCATTCGGGTCAAATTCCCCGCAGCTTGCTGCGAATGAACACACAAAAATCGACCAGTGATACCCCGCAGCTTGCTACGGGGTCGTTCATTCTGAAGAATATCAAGGATTGGTTTATTCTTCCAGGATTTATTATCCCTTTCGGGGATTGGGGAGTCTCCCCCTTGAGTGTTGTTCCTCTGAAAATCGGGAACAATAACTGTAAACCGGGGTAACCGTGCCGGAAAACACCGTCTCTTTGCAAAATCCCAACACTTTACAGGGCGCATTTTGCTGAGGACAGGCACCAACACTCAAGAGGGGGACTACCCAAAGCTCTTTGGTTCATTAAAGCGTGGGATCGGAGTGTACCTCTACCCGTCGGTTCTCCCGATACGCTGCTCGGTCCATGCCCGACACCGTTGGTTTGCTGGAACCCTTGGAGGACACGGTGGCGATCCGGTCCGGTTCAATTCCCGCCTCAACCAAGGCATCCATCACGGAAAGCGCCCGCCGCAAGCCAAGTTTGGCGTTGTTGTCCTTCTTGCCGTAGTTGCTGAAAATCCGCTGATCGGTATGCCCGACGACGTGAATTGGCTGTCCCGGATTTTCCTTCATGCATTGTGCGCTTTTCTTGATCGCCTGCTTGGCAGCTTTGGTGAGTTTGAACCGCCTCGGCGAGAACAGCACCGTAAACGCACAGGTGTCGTGGCTGTACTGCGGAGGCGTGGTTGTGGACTGCAACTGAAGCTTGCGGGCGACCAGCAGCCCAAACTGGGTTTGTGATCCTGCCACCCTGCGCGAGAGGTGCAGCAGTTGGTAGTGATGGTCCTTCACCTCCCACTTGAGCTTCACCATCTCAAAATCCTTCAGGTTGGGCTGGGCGAAATAAACGGACGTCTCCGGAAGGTTGTTGACCTCCAGTTTGAACTGGTTGGAGCGGTTCACCATTTCGGAGTACACGCTCACCAGCGGTCGTCCAATCAGTTGGATCGCCTGGCTGGTGTCGCTTGTGAGTGTGTTGCTGCGCAGCCCAAGCAAGACGGGCTGGAGTTCGCCGATCTTGGAGGAGTCTGTCCGCAGCACTCCGTCTTCCGCCATCAGGAAGCGCTCCAGCCACATCACCTCCTTGCCCCGGAAGTGGACCACGTAGTTCGTCAACGCGTCGTCCATTTTCTGGAACGCGGTGTCACCCTGCTCGATCTCCTTGCGCAGGCTCCCAATGTCCTGCTGCACCTGCTGCTCTTCCTGACCCAGCTTGGAGAGGTCTTCGCCAAACCCGGACTTGAGATGTTCGTAGTGCGAGAGGGCATTGTTGAAGGCTTTCAGCACTTGGCCATTGCGAACGGCCAGCGAGGAGAGTTCTCCCTGCGCCCAAGCCTTCAGCCGATTGTCGTTGATCTGCTCCTGCTGGAGGTAGGCAAGGAAGGCATCTGCGTCAAAGAAGGTGAGTGCTTCCTGTCCGTCAAGGGTTCCGGACAGATCCGCTTGCTCCTGCTCCACATACGGAAAGACGTCAATGCGAGCGAAGAGGTAGGCAAACTCGCTGATGTCCTTGTTGAGCCGGGAGATGTTCTCGGGGTAAAGGAAGTTGACCTGAAAGCGCCCGGACTTGAAGGGAAACGAACTGCGGGCAGAGTAGTGTTCGGAAACGGCACTGATGGCGATGCCCCCGGAGTTTTTGAAGAGCGTGTCGTCTTGCACCAGCGCCGGGAGTTTCTGGACGAGATCGCTGGTGAGTTGGCTGCGGATGACCACCAAGACCGAAAAACTGGTGCTGGTGAGCGATTCCAGAAACTTCTGCTTCTCCTCCTCAATCCGCGCAATCTGATCGCGGTAGCGGTCCATTTCCTCAAGCAGGCTGGCGTGGTAGAGCCGGAGTTGCTCCAGCACCGCCTTACGCGCCCGGATGGTGAGTCTGGCTTTGCGGGCGCTGGCCACGGCACGGCGGTATTCGCGTTCCAGTTCCCGGAGCTTGCGGGTCCACTCCTGATCGGCGCTGACCACACGGTTGAGCCATTCCTCTTCCAATTGCGGTGCCACGCCAAAGCCGCTCGCGTTAACCTGCGAGAGCATCTGCTGCCCGACAAGGTTCCGATAAGACTCCGAGCCGTCTTTGGAAACCAGCAGCCACTCCTGGGAAAAACCGGAAAAGCTCCAGAGTTGGAAGATGATCAGAAACAGGAAGAGTACTTGGATGCGTCTAGTCATTGAGACTCCTTTGGCCGCGGGTTGGTGCTGGGGGCAATGAAAAGCAAATCCTATTCCGGGAGATGCAGGATACACCAAACCTGTGTGAAAGGAAAACGCAACTTCTCAATAACTGATGTTACGCACTCGGATTTCAACTCATTGAAATCATTGTGGTTTTAAAATCGATCAAAATTATCACCATCAATAAAATCAATAACTTACGAAGGGGACTGCGTAACATCAG
>PBTB01000120.1 GCA_002726945.1 Deltaproteobacteria bacterium
AGAGACGGTGTTTTTCGGTGCGGTTACACCGGTTTACAGTTGTTTTCCCCGATTTCCAGAGGAACAACACTCAAGGGGGAGGATAGCCGCCAATCTTGTCTGTTGAAATTGCTCATCAACAGCGAAAAAAACTGAAAAAAACGATAACTCAAGAAAACCTCATACCAACCTGCTCAATGTGGAATATATGGATAACAATCTAGATATCAAAAAATCTCATTAATCCCTTGCAATTACTGGCGGGACTGGCGGGAATTGAACCCACAACCTGGTGATTAGAAGTCACCTGCTCTATCCAGTTGAGCTACAGTCCCGGTGTTCTCCTCTGCGACTTTGGGTTGCTGTGGTGAGTTTCGCAGAAGTCAGGGCACCCAAAGGTAGTGGAATCCGGGAGTGAGCCACAGGCCCCAACCCCGGGCATCGACGTGCAGGAGGTTGACCTGCGTGGTCACACCTGCCTGCGCGAGCAGTGGATTGCTGAAGCGCCCCTTGCGCTGGTAAGTCACATAGGTTGCCTGTTGCAAACCTGCTCGCGTCATGGCTTCCGCAAGAGCGTCTTCCAAGTAGCCAACTTCATCAATCAGATCGTGTTCCTTGGCATCCGTGGCACTCAGCACGCGGCCATCGGAGATTTCCAGGGCACGGTCTTGGGACAAGCGGCGGCGGTCCCGGACGAGGTCGACAAAGCGCGAGTAGTGATCATCCAGAATGGCTTGCAGCACTTTGGTCCCCGAATCGGTTGATTCGGCCAGCGGCGAACTCAATTCGCCCTTGAGTGGATTGGACGCCAAAATCTCGGCAGACACCCCCACCTTTTCCAACAGACCCCGTGCGTTGAAGCGCATCATCACCACGCCGATGCTGCCAACGACGGCGGTCGGATTGGCGTAGATGCGATCAGCAGCCAGGGCAGCGTAGTATCCTCCCGAAGCCCCAATCGCCCCGATGCTGGCAACCAGTGGTCGCCCGGTTGAATTCCGGAAGTTTTTCAGGGTGTTGTACGCCACATCGGCAGTGGTGACCTCGCCGCCGGGGCTGTTGATGTGCAGCACCACGGCGCGAACTTGTGGGTCTTTCTGTGCCTTCACCAACTGCGCACGGATTTCCGCGACACTCACCCCGGATCCTCCACTGAGCCTGCGCGGCAGGTCCGGGCTGAAGATGCCGTTGAGTTCGAGGATCAACACCTTTGCGTTTCCGGAGCCACCCAGCACATACTCTACCAGCGGTTCCTTTCCGGGCGTGGGGACTTCAATGTTGAAGTAGCATCCGGAGACCGCAAAGCAAGCGAAGAGCAAACCCGCAAGTTGGTTGAGGAGTGGAGGCCGGCTCATGTCTCCTTCTGTTGTTGGTCTATGAAAGCGCACACTTTTTCCTGCACTTGCTCCATTGAAAGCGGGGTCGTGTCCACCACAAGGTCGAAATGTTGGTTGTCGTGAATGTCCACCTGGTAGAGCTTGAGGAAGTTGCGGCGCATGGTGTCCTCGCGTTCTTCGTTGGCCTGCATGGCCTGTGTCAAGTCCCTGGCCGCTTCGGTGGTGCGGCTTGCGTTCAGGATACGGCGGGCCGATTCCTCCAAACCGCAGGTGAGCCGGATTTTCAGGGAATCCGGAACGAAGTGGAAGCCAATGTGGGAGTCAAGCACGAAGTTATCGTGACTGGCACCGAAGCGTTGTTGTTCCTCGTCCACCTGGTGATCCACTTCCGGATGGTGGGTGACGTACTCCACCAGAAATTTGGTGATGTCCGTGTAGCCGTGCCGTCCGGCGATTTCCCGCATGAAATCCCCCACCGCCTTGACCTCCAGACTGTAGCGTCCCCCCAACTGCTTGCGCAACACGGATTTTCCGGAACCAGGCACTCCTGCCAGCGTGATCTTCACTGCCTCACTCCAAGTTCTGAATCTGTTCCCGGATACGCTCCAACTCGCCCTTGACCTCGACCGCCGCGTGGCTGATGCCCGCATGTCCGCACTTGGAGGTGATGGTGTTGACCTCGCGGTTGAGCTCCTGAGTGAGGAAGTCGAGCTTGCGCCCACTACCCGGAGTTTGCAGCATCCCACGCATGTGATCCAGGTGGGTGCGAAACCGCACGAATTCTTCGCTCACATCCAAACGCTCGGCCATCAGCGCGATTTCCTGATGCACCCGTTCTTCCGAAATCTCCACTCCTTGCGCGAGTTGCGCGAGGTTGTCCTGGAGCTTCTGCTGGAAGTGTCCGGGAAGTTTGCGGGCGTCCTGCTCGACTTGCACAAGGTGATTTTCGCAGGTGTCAAGCCGTCCGAGAATATCGGTGACCAGTGCCCTGCCTTCACGAATCCGCATTTCCTGAAGTCCCTCCAGTGCCTGCTCCAAGGCTATCGCGATCCCCTCCGGAATCCACTCCTCATCGGCCTCAATCACGCCTTCGACAAGCAATCCTGGCAGTGCCAGCAAATCTCTCGCACCAACCTCCACCTTGCGTCCGGAAGCCCGCTCGAATTCGTCAAGCAGCGCTCCGTATTGTGCCGCGATTTCAGAGTTGAGCTTGTGTCTGGAAGCAGTGGATCCCAGTGCTTCCAGCTTGATGGTGATGTCCAACTTCCCCCGTCTGCAGACGCGTTGGACTTGTGCTTTCAGTTCTGCTTCAAGTGTCTGGTACCCGTTGGGTAGTCGGAACTTGGCTTCCAGGAAACGCTGGTTGACTGAGCGGAGTTCCACGCGGATGCGCAGTTCCCCTTGTTCGGAAAATCCGTTTCCGAAGCCTGTCATGGACACCGGGGTTTCCGGAGACGCGGGTGCTGAGATTTTCGTTTCACTCATTGACATCTGCCCGGAGGCGCACTAGGGTAAGAGTCTCGGTTTTATGCATGGGTTTTGACCACGCTAACGCATGGATTCTGAAATCAAAATCTTTTCGCTTCGTCACTGGTGGCAACTGACTCGTGCTGCAGTGATGCCCCTGAACGCGGAGTTACGCTTGTATCGTCACGACTGCAAAAGCCTCGTCCATCGTTATGAGGCTCTGCTTGAGGACATCTCCTCCCACCTCAAGAGGATCGACCGCACCGAGTCTGAGGAAGAGTGGGTGGATCACCTCACCAACAATCCTGCCGCGCTGCTCGACAGCTTTGGGCTGTATCAATTGCGGAGCGATCTGGAGACGATCACCAGCGAGTGCGATACTTTGGTGGACCGCGCCGAAGGGCAGGCAACCGTTTACTCCCAGCAGCGTGAAATCGTCAACCTGCTGCTCCAGCAACTCCAGACCCTCAAGCACTACTCCACAAAAGTGGACCACGCCCTTGACCAGTACGAGCGCAAGGTGATCTCCTACGAGGAGGAACTCGCCAGCAACGTGCTCCCGAACTAAGCTGCACCTGCGCCGATGCGGTGTGCCGCCGCATCCGTAAGGAAGCGGTGCACCCTCGGCAGCATCTCCACCGGATTCTCCAGCAGTCCTTCCACCAGCAGGGCGTTTGCGTAAAGTTGCTCCACTGCATCCTCCAAAAAGGGGTCGGACTTGCTCTGCTGCACCAGCGTGGACAGGTTCTTGATCAGGGGATGCCGGAGGTTGATTTCCAGAGTGCGCTTGGAAGCCTGAAACTCCTGATCCATCATGCGCATCATGCGCTCCATCTGCACACTCGTTCCATCCCGCCCATCCACCAAGGAGCAGGGGCTGTCCACCAGTCGCTTCGACTCGACCACTTTCTCCACGCGGTCCTTGAGCTGCGTCTCAAACAAGCCCAACACGTCCTGCGACTCTTCCTTGGAGAGCGTCTCCCCCTCGGTTTCCGTTGTATCCAGTCCTGAGACTTCGGCCTGCGAAATGCTCTTGAGCGGCTTCCCGGAATACTCCTTCAGTTCCGACATCAGGTAATCATCGAACTGATCAAAGAGGAACAGCACCTCGTAGCCCTGCTTGCGGAAGTACTCCAGATTGGGGTGCAGTTGCAGGGATTCTCGTGTGCTGCCGACGGCATAGAAAATTTCCTGCTGCTCCTCACGCATCCGGGAGACGTAATCCTTGAGGGTTGTTTGCGGTTCCGAGTCCTCCAGCAGGGTGGAGTTGAACCGCAGCAGGTCCGCCAGTTTCTCGCGGTTCGAGAAGTCCGTGGCCGCGCCTTCCTTGAGGAAAATCCCGAACTGCTTCCAGAACTTCTCATAGAGGTCCGCATTGTTTTCTGCCACCGATCCCAAATCCTTGATCAACCGCGATGTGAGCGTTTTCTTGATGCGCTCGATCAGGGCGTTCTGACGAACGCTCTCGCGGGAGACGTTGAGGGGCAAGTCCTCAGAATCCACCACCCCGCGCACAAAGCGCAGGTAGGTTGGCAGAAGCTTGGTGTTCCCCGGTTCGATCATCACCTTCTGCGCGTAGAGTGCGAGGCCCAAGCCCTCCTTGGCATACCGAACCTCGTTCGTCACCTTCTCCGGAACATAAAGCAGTGCGTGGAACTGGATGGGCGCGTCTATTGAGAAGTGCAGCCGGTGCAGCGGCGTTTGGTGATCATGCGTGATCTGCTTGTAAAACTCATCGTATTCCTTGTCTTCAACCTCACTCTTCGGCTGAGTCCAGAGCGCCTTCACCTGATTCAGGGTGCGGCCCTTGAGCTTGACGGGGAAGGGCACATAGTTGGAGTATTTCTTGACGATGTTCTCGATCTGGTACTCCTTGCAGAACTCCTTTGCGTCCTCCTTGAGGCGCAGCAGAATCCGGGTGCCTCGAGAACTGACTTCCTTGGGCGCAAGGGTGTAGCTTCCGGAGCCTTCGGAGGTCCACTGCCAGCCCTGCGCGTCCGGACGCCAGGAACGGGTGGTGACTTCGACCTTCTGCGCAATCATGAACACGGAGTAGAATCCGACCCCGAACTGGCCGATGAGGTTTTCCGCCGACTGGTTGCGGTCCTTGGCTTCTTGCAGAAACCGCAGGGTTCCGGAACTGGCGATGGTGCCGAGGTTCTGCACCAACTCCTCGCGGGTCATTCCACATCCGGAGTCAATCACCTCAATGGTGTTGGCCTGATCGTCAAAGGCGATGCGGATGTCCAAATCGACATCCTTGTCCGCGACCTCCGATTCAGTCAAGGTGGTGAACTGCACCTTGCTGAGCGCGTCGGAAGCGTTCGAGATCAACTCCCGCAGGAAAATCTCACGCTCGGTGTAGAGGGAATGCACGAGGATATCGAGAAGCTTCTGCATCTCGGCCTGGTATTCAAAAACTTCGGGTTGGGCTGTCGTGTCGCTCATCTTTTTGTGAGAATCTGGTTGTGAGTTTAATTCGACAGTTTGCCAAGTTCCCGGAAAAATGGGAAGCGTTTTCAACCGAGAAACGGGAACGAACTCATGGAGAACTTGCGAACAAACTGGCTCCCCGCCAGTCTGGACTGGGGTTATCGACTGCTGCGCCCCTGGCTGTTCCGGAAAGATGCTGAAACCGCGCACGGGCAAATGCTCGCTCTGGTTTCACGAATGGGACAATCCCCCAAGCTGCTCAAGCTGCTTGAAGCCACTACTCTTTCCTGCCCGGAATCCCTGAAAACGGAAATCTGGGGGCAAACCCTTGACAACCCCATCGGACTGGCTGCAGGGTTTGACAAGGACGGGCGCATCTACAATCCGTTGTTCGCGCTCGGTTTTGGATTCGTTGAAATCGGAACCGTCACCCCGCACCCTCAGCCGGGAAACCCCAAGCCGAGGCTCTTCCGACTTCCCGAAGACAAAGCGTTGATCAACCGGTTGGGCTTCAACAACCACGGGGCCGAAGCGGTGCACCAGCGGCTCTGCCAACAACCCCCGCAAGGGGTGCTGGGCCTCAACCTTGGCAAAAACAAGGACACTCCGCTAGCAGATGCGGTGGAGGACTATGAGCGCGGGTTGGAGACGCTGTATGCCCATGCGGATTACCTCGTCATCAACATCAGTTCGCCCAACACCGAACAACTCCGGAGCCTCCAGCAGGAACCAGAGTTGGAAAAGCTGCTCTCGCGGCTGGTACAAGCCCGGAATCGGCAGGCAGAGTCCAGCGGACGCAAGGTGCCGCTGCTGGTGAAACTCGCTCCGGATTGGGAGGATTTCGCGCTGGTGCGGAGCCTGGAGGTGATCCGCAAGCAGGACGTGCAGGGCATCGTGGCGACCAACACCACCCTGGCCCGGCCCGTGCTCCAAAGCCGCCATGCGAACGAAACTGGCGGACTTAGCGGATACCCCCTCCGGGCACGGGCCACGGAGGTGATCCGCATGATCCGCCAGACGGTGGGACCGGAACTGCCCATCATTGGGGTGGGTGGAGTCTTTTCAGGAGCTGATGCTTACGAAAAAATCCGTGCGGGCGCCAACCTTGTCCAAGTCTATTCCGCTCTCATCTATCAAGGTCCGGGACTCGTCAACTCCCTCAAACTCGACCTCGAGCGCTTCCTCCGGCAGGACGGATTTCACAATGTCGCAGCAGCGGTGGGGGTGGATTGTTGACGACAAAAGCTTGGGCGGCCAGAGGCTCCGCTCCTGCGATTCTGAAGCAGAAAAACCCTTGACACCCCCCCGGTTCGGTGCAATCCTGCGAAAAATACAATCGAGGATTCGTCTTGAACCCCTCTCGCAAAGCCCGTAGCATACTCCCCAACCGCCGCACCGCCGCACCTATTAGGTGCCCGGCCCCGCTCACCCACCCGCATAACCGAATTTTTTGCCCCGAAGTTGGGAACGCCGTTCCTGCTTCTTTTCCGCAACGCGGGCCGTCCCGGTCTGTCGCTGGCGACCCGTCCCTGTCGGAATCCCGGCGGGACGTCCATCCCACACGCTCACTCCATCCCGAAAAGAACACCATGAAAAGACATATCTTTTTCCTGCTTGCCTTGGCCGCGTTCGTCACGGCTTGCAGCAGCACGTCCCCGGTTCCGGAGGGCAGTCGCCTTTCGGACTCCCCTGAATGGGTCCAGAACATGGGAGACTACCAGCTGAATTTCGGAGAATCATCCCAAGGTATTGGAGCCGTCGGCAGTGCCCCTAAGTCCAGTATGGGAACTCAAGTCCAACGAGAGGATGCCCTGCTGGCGGCCCGTAATCAGCTCGCCGTGCAAATCAAGGTTCGGGTGCGCAGCGTCATCACCCAGACCCGGCAGCGACTTCTGGAGGCCGGTGTTGATGGGGCCGAAGAGATTGGCCGCCTCAACACTGAAAACGCGATCATGCAGAAGGTGGATGAAACCATAGTGGGTTCACGAGTCCTCAAGCAGTGGAAGGATTCTGAGAGTGGAGAACTCTATGTCTGGGTCGTGCTGGATAAGACTTCCATGAATCGCATCAAGCAAGCCGCGTTAGGGACACTAAAGGGTGAAAAACTCGATGAAGCCCAGAAACGCCACAAGGAAACCATAGATCGATTGTTCCAGGAGAATATGAATAACCTTGGAGGCAAGCAGTAGTGTCACGCGGCCTTCTGCTTGGTATGGTGCTGCTGAGTGCGGTCCCGCTATTTGCAGAACCGAGACTCTCCATTACCAGCCACCTGGATTCTAAATCGGTCCTGACAGGTGAAGAACTGACCGGGCATCTGATTCTATCCAACGAGGGTAAGGACCTGCTTCACATCCGCGGGGTGCGCTCAAGTTGCGGATGCACAACCTTACGACTGAAAGAGCGCCGCCTTAAACCGGGTGATTCGGTGCAACTCGATTTCGTCGTGGACACCCGCGGCAAGCTGGGGCGCATCGAGAAGACCATCACCCTGCACACCAACGAAGAGGATTCCCCCCACGTCGTCACAGTCGATTTCCATGCCCTGCCCGACGGCATGAGCGGGGCAGACACTCAGGCGATCTTTGAGCCGCACTGTGCTTCCTGCCATCTCGACCCCGGCATCGCCCTGCAGTCTGAGCCACTATACAACGCGGTTTGTGCAATGTGTCATGCGTCGGGCATAAAGACTAGAGATTCAAGCGCACTCAAACACTGGATCAGCGAAGGGAACGCGCAGGTAGGAATGCCGGGATTCAAGCACCACCTGACTGCTGGACAGTTACAGTCGTTGATCAAACTACTCCAGCAGTAAGGGTAGCCGTGGCCTACCTCCGCAAAGCGTGCTTGCTGGTCCTCGCTTCTATTGGCTTCTCTGTCCCCACCCACGGCCAGCTCAAACACGAGGCGTTGGTGGTCCCGGTTTACTTTGTTGGCATCAAGGACACAAGTTCCCAGCGTATCCTTGAGCAACACGTCCTCACAGAACTCTCGCAGTCCTTTGAGCTTCGCACCGAGAAAGAAATCGAGGCAGCACGGGAAAAGGCGTTTGACAAGCTTGCTTCCACTGATTGTAACGAACTCGCTTGCCTTAAATTGATGGGAGAATTGCTGGATGTGGATTACACGTTTGTAGTACTAGTCAGTGCCTCAGGAGATTACTGGGATCTCACAGGTGTACGTTTGGATCCCCTAGGTGGCACTGTACGCAAGAGTGTTGAGTGTCAGGATTGTACACTTCCCAAGGCTCGGGCAGGTCTCAGCAAACTTCTGCGCGGATTACGTCCAGGGGGTGTCTCAATGGAGAAGGGAGACGCGTTACTTATAATAGAATCTGAACCTAGGGGGCAAGTGTTCGTGCAGGGTCGCCCACAAGGTGAAACCCCGATCGAAGTCACGGTTCCCACTTATAAATCCGTGGACATCCTCATCGTTGCCGAAGGTTACACCGATTTTGCCAAAGTTTACGATTCAATTCGTCCGGGGCAGCGTATACGGGAACGTGTTCGACTGGTACCCAAGCGTGGAAAAGTTGAATTTATCTCCAAACCCTCTGAGGCGAAAATCCAACTTGATGGAAAACTACTTCAGGATGAATCCGGTAATCCTATGATCACCACGGTTTGGTTGCGACTAGAGTACGGAGACCACACAATCGTTGCCTCAAAGGAGGGCTACCGCGACGCCCAAAGAAGCTTTACGGTCGAGAAGAGCGATCTAGGAAAAATCAAGCTGGTGCTGGAACCGCTGCCCGGACGACTCGTCGTTCGGGTGCCCTCCAAATACCACAATGCCCGTGTGCTAGTGGACGGAAAGGAAATTGGTGAAATGTCAGGGGACATTGCCAAAACCTTCGAGGTCGAGGCTGAAACCCGCTTACGTGTGCAGGCACGGCAAGACAATCTTAATTCCGAAACCGTAACCGTATTTCTGTCGGCCAACGGCTCAAAGACTGTCAGCTTTGAAGATTTTTCAGAGAGTACCTCAGCAGGTTCCTCAGAACTCGAAAGCAATAAATTATGGGCTTTGTACAGTTCTTTTTCCTCAACAAAAACCTCTGTTGCCATTAACACCTTACACTTTACACGGCATGGGTTGGGGATCGGATTGTCCAACCATCGTTTTTCGGGTGAGACTTCTAAGGGTAACACTTTTGAAGGCTATGGACTGACCTGCGATCTTTCTTACACTTGGGGGCAGGATTGGTTTGCTACCCTTGGAACAGGTTTCCCTATAATTGGCAATGGATCCATCTTCATATCAAGTGGAAAATATCAATCTCGCAGGACAGGTGGTAACAGTTTATTCGGATTGGTCGGAACTCGGTTAAGCTGGGTTGATGGTATCTTCGGGTATGAAGCATTTGAGATCAAGTTTTCTGATTTTCTCCACGACTCAAACAACACAACTCTCAGTGGCACTGCTCTCACTGTAACAGGGGGGGGGGCAATAATTGGGATTGGTGTGATTTTCTGATGCGGGATAAGTCTTTTCTGGAGAGTGGAGTTCCGGTTAGCTAGTGCTTGGCCGAAAATTAGGTAACTACATGATATTTAATGGTATTCACCTATTTTCAAGAAACGAAGATTTTGGGGAAACTTATCAAAAATCCCATTTTTTGCCGATTTTGGCCATCTGAACACGGTATCGAACAAATCTTCATCCTGTGAAATTGAAGAAATGTCCTTTAATATCAGAAATTTGGGTATTTTTCGGCCAAGCACTAGCTATCAGGAAGGTGTTCTGTGTTTTCTTTGGCTCAATAGGGCTGGAATTGTACTTGTGATGGAGTATCGCTACTATTCCCTGCCTAAGAAGTCTCGTTAGACAATGAACACCATATATAGAGTACTCCTATCCTGTCTGGCCTTGTCGCTGTTCTCAGCGCCAGTCTGTGCCCAGCTCAAACCCGAGGCTTTTTTGCTCCCGGTTTACTTTGTTGGCATCAAGGACACAAGTTCGCAGCGTATCCTTGAGCAGCACGTCCTCACAGAACTCTCGCAGTCCTTTTGAGCTTCGCACCGAGAAAGAAATCGAGGCCGCACGGGAAAAGGCGTTTGACAAGCTTGCTTCTAAAGATTGCAACGATGTTACTTGCCTTAAGTTGATGGGAGAATTGCTAGATGTGGAGTACACGTTTGTAGTGCTAGTCAGTGCCTCAGGAGACTACTGGGATATCACCGGAGTGCGGCTGGATCGGTTAGGAAAAACAGTGAGAAAAGGGCTGGAATGTCGTGATTGTGATCTGTCGAAGTCACGCAAAGCGTTGACAAAACTTATCAAGATGTTGTCGCCCGGTTTGACTCAGACTCAAGCAGGTGAGGCAGTTCTTATTCTTGAAAGTCAACCAGTTGGCCAAGTTTTTTTGAATGGACAGTTGCAAGGTGACACGCCGATTGAACTTATGGTATCTACCCGTGAACCTGTGGATATCCTCATTGTTGCCGAAGGTTATCAAGATTATGCTCGTTTATTTAAATTGCAATCAGGTCAAAAGAAAACTGAACGCATCCAGTTGATTCGCAAGCGCGGGAGTATTCGCATCGAATCTGAACCTCCCGGAGCAAAAATTATAATTGATGATGAAGAACGGTACACCCTTGACGGGAAGTCACAAAGAACACCTGCTGACATCAGGCCTGAATATGGAAGATACAGGTTAACACTTAGCTTGGAAAAATATGAAGAGGTATCAGATATATTGATTGTCAATAAAAGAAATCTTAGCAGAAAAAAATATGTATTGAGCTCTAAACCAGGTCGACTTCTTGTCCGGGTACCTTCACTAAATAAGTGGGCGAAGATATATGCAAATGACAAATTGTTGGGATCAATGGGGGGGGGCAATAACAAAAACATTTGACGTTCCTTCCCTTAAATCTCTCAGGATTCGTGCGAAAGACAATGTTGCACAATCATATGAAAAAACGGTAGAAGTCCCGCCAGATGGATCAAAAACAATTATCTTTTATGAACTGCGTTTACCTACGAAACTGGGGTTGAATATTGGATTTAATCTAATATATGATAATTTTTCGATTATTCTTCAAGGTAACTCAGCCAAGAAGATTAATTTGGATTATGGAATATTTGGCTTTGGATTCCGCGGAATGATGGTGCCAAAAGGTCATTGGGTTGAACTACAGTTTTTGAATGGCAAAGCTTCGCGAATTGATCCCACTACGCCTTTTTACATTGTTGATGGAACATCTTCGTATAAGGTTACAAGCGCTTCTGCAAATATAGTTCGGATTCTTTATTCAAACCTCGGTGACCCAGGATGGACATATGCTTTCGGTTGGGAGAAGATAATAATTAAACTTAATGCCGAGGAGAGTAATCTACAAAAAATGAACTCGAATTTTCTGATTACAGGAGGTTATGTGTTTGATCACCTGATTCCGTATAAACTACAAAATATCTATCCTTCTCTATCATTATTGACAAGATTTTCACTGGCTTCAGGATGGGGAATTTGTTTTAGTTTAGGTGGATCTTATAATATGAATTGAACTGAACAAAAAGACGAAAATTTTACGGCTGTGCAATACTTTTTATATAAAATTCGTACTAAGGTTTTTATTTATGCTTTAATTATTCCCATAATGGGATGTGGAGAAACCCAGGATTCTAGCTTAAAGAATGCACTCAATAACGGGCAAATTACAAAAAGTGAAACAGAAGCTGATTCTTTTAGTTCTCCAGTAGGTGCTATCGAAATTTTAAATGCTTCTGTTTCCACTAGCTCTACCAGTATAAATGTAAAAATCAAAGGTAAGGATGCGATAGCAATCTCCAAATACTATCTTTCGAGTAACAGTGCAACTCCAAGTTTAAATGACGCAAATTGGGAGTCAATATCAAACAAAAGTAGAACTTTTGAGAAAACCATCGAAAAGACTATCGGGCCTACCCAAACTCAGTACTCTTATTATGTATGGTTTCAAGATGGAACATCAAATCAATCCAGTGTAGCTTCTGTAACGATTACTTACGATACAACTGCACCAGCAAGTGCTTCAGTGAGTATCAATTCAAATGACAACTCAAC
>PBTB01000152.1 GCA_002726945.1 Deltaproteobacteria bacterium
ACACGGGCGAGATCATCTGGGAAGCGGAAGGCCTGACCGGCAACTGCATCCCTTCCCCGATCGTTGACGGCGAAGTGGTCTACTGCATGAGCGGCTACCAGGGCTACTCCCTTCTCGCCATCCCGATCACGGGAAAAGGGGACGTGACGGACTCCATCCTCTGGAAGGTCGAGCGTGGCACGCCTTACGTGCCGTCGCCCATCCTCTACGACGGACTCCTCTACATCACTCAATCCAACCAGAACATCATGACCTGCCTCGACGTCAAAGATGGCAGCCGGGTAATGGAACGGGTTCGGCTGCCCGGCATCGGCGACATTTACTCATCGCCGGTCGGAGCGGCGGGGCGGATCTATCTGACGGATCGGAAGGGCACCGTCCTCGTCTTGAAGCAGGGACGGGAACTGAAGGTTCTCGCCACCAACCAACTGGACGACAATTTCCACTCCTCGCCGACCCTCGCAGGGAAACAGTTTTTCCTGCGGGGGATGCGTTTTCTCTACTGCCTCGAAGAGGGGCGCAACCCTCCTGAGAGGAAGGTCAGCTCAGCACAGCCATCCAATGGGAAGAAACCGCCCGCGGTTGCTGTCTCCAGGACCCCGAAGTCGACTCGCGAGCTGCTCGAAGAGATTGCGAAGCGCGAGATTCCCAAAGACTACCCGGGAGGCAATGGGCACCAGCCATTCGTGGATAAGTGGTTTGCGAACGCACCTCCTGAAAAGGCAGGAGAAGTCGGCAGGCTCTGGAAGGAGCAGAGCCGGCTTTTCCCCGAGATGAAGAACCGGGGAGAATCCTTTATTCGGATCCTCGACTATGTGCGATCGGGGGGACGGCCCGCCGCCGGTGGCAAGCTCAAGTCGAAAGGAAACCCCCACATCAAGCGCAAGGTGAAGGCCGAGATCCGTCGGGAACCGGCCAAGCCCGCTGGCAGGACGGGTTCCGTTTCCGGTCAGGTGAAAGGTTCGTCAGGGAAAGCGATGGGAGGCGTGATGATCTCGGCATTTGACGATGACCGACGCCAGAGCACTTCCGCTTTCTCCCAGGTCGACGGGAGCTTCCGGATCGACAGCCTACACGACGCCACGTTCAGAATCCGCGCCCGTCTACCCGGTCAGCGCGACGAGTGGATCGAGAACGTGAAACTCGGCAAGGAGGCTATTGCCATCACGATGGGACCGGCCACCGGCAAGGACCTGGAGGTGCAGCGCCCCGCCAGCAGTGCCTTCGCCCAATTGAAGTTCGAGAGCCCGCGCGACCGGCTGAACTTCAAAATGAACTGCGCCTATTGCCACCAGATTGGCACGCCTGGCTTTCGCACCCCGGAGAAGCCGGTCGACTGGGAGACGATGATCAGGCGAATGGATGGGTTTGGTGGTCTCTACCCTCATACCAAGAACACGATCGTCCCGCGCATCATCGACACTTACAAGGACGATGCCGTCGACAGCTGGCCCAAGTATGTCCCGCCGCCGCCGCCGACCGGAATGGTGACGAAAGCGAAGATCACCGCCTGGGAAATGGGGGAGCCTTACGTGGGCTCATTTCACGATCTCGAAGTGGGGGATGACGGCCTCGCCTACGTGGTCCACATTGGCAAGCAGTATACGGCCACCCTCGACCCGAAGACCGGGGAGCGGATCTACTATCGTCTGCCACGCGGTTCTCATGGTCCCCACTCCATCGAACCCGACAACGAAGGCAACATGTGGCTCACCCTCTGTGTCTCTGGTGAAATGGCGAAGTTCGATCTCGAGACCAAGGAGTACACCATCCTCTCCAGCGCTGAACCCCCGGCGGAGCGTGGCTCGTGGCCGCACACCTTGCGGGTCGATCCGAAGGACTCCGAGGGCTACATCTGGTACACCGATGCCGGTCGCAACTCGGTCTTCCGACTTCATCCCAGGACCCTCGACCGCAAGGAGTACCAGCTCCTCGACGCCGGACAGGTCAGGGGCGGTGGCAAGGGCGAGTCGCGCGGCATCACTCCCTACGGCCTCGACTACTCGCCGGTTGACGGGACGATCTGGTATTCGAAACTGAACGGCAACCGCATCGGGCGGATTGATCCGAAAGTGCCGGGAGGCGCGATCACCGAGTGGAACCCGCCCTTCCGAGGTCCGCGCCGACTCCATGTCGCTCCCGACGGGAATATCTGGGTTCCCGGATTTGGATCGGGGGTGTTCGGCAAGTTTGATCCCAAGACCGAGAAGTGGACGACTTACCCGTTGCCCGATTACCTCAACCAGATTCCCTACGCTCTCAACGTCGCTCCTGACGGCATGGTCTGGATCTGCGGCACCCACAACGACACCCTCTACCGCTTCAACCCGGCGACCGAATACCTCGTGGAGTTTCCGTTGCCATTCCGCGTCAGTTACACGCGCGAGATCGAGTTCGACAAGGATGGCAACGTCTGGACCAGTACCAGCGGACCGGCCCGGCACATGGAGAACGCCTGCGGTACGATCATCAAGCTGGAGATCCCGAACGATGCCGAGGAAACCGGCGGGGTGAAACTGGACCCGATCAAGCTCAGCCCGGAGGAGCAAGGCGTGCTCTCCGGTGCGGAGCGCGCGAAGCAGGCGAAGAAGCTAGGAGAGCTGTTTGTGAGAATCGAAGCGCGCGAGTTGCCAAAGGATTATCCGGGCGGCGGCCGCAAGCATCAGCCCTATGTCGACCGGATCATGGCGGACCTGCCCAAGGATCAACGCGATCGCGTCGGCACCCTCTTCAACCAGCGGCGCAAGCTCGATGTCCCGATGGAGAATCCGGGCAACGTGTTCATCAAGATCCTCGATTTCGTCGCGGAGGAGAACAAGCCGGCTCCGGCAGCTGCTGGCCCCAACTCGACTGGCTGTCGCTGCAGCAGGTTCCAGGGACGTCAGGAGACGCCTCAGAAAAAAATCGAGCTGCACGCAAGCGGAAAAGTAAACAGTGACTGAAGAAATAACATGAAACCCATCCTCACATTTTTTTGCTTCCTGCTGCTGGTTTGTCCCGGTTTTGCCAAGGACAAACAGCCCGGCGACGTCAAACTGGCTGAGCTGCTGAAGATAATCGATTCCCAGGCGATGCCGGACACGTATATCGGCAAGAACCGCCAGGCATGGGTCGATGCGCGAATGGCGAAACTGACAGAGGCGCAGAAGGATCTGCATGGGCGGCACTCGATGGCGGGCGTAATGGTGACGGCGTATGACGAGGCGCTGGAGATGAGCGCGTCCGTCTTCACGGCGCCGGACGGTAAGTTCGAATTGAAGGGACTTCGCAAGACGACGCATCAGGTGCGCGTGCGGCGGCCGGGCAAGCTTGACGAGTGGGCGACTGAATCGCTCGGGGGCGGATTCGCTGTAACACACCCAGTCTGTTTCGGAGCAAACAGATAATGAGACTGATGAACTTTAACACATGCGGCATGACCGCGTGAACTTTGAATCGTTTTCAACCCAAAACTGATGGCCACAGCCAGCGCAATTAGAAGGAGTGATCGATGAGCACAATCAAGAAAACAAACCGCCGTGAGTTTCTGAACAATACATTTGCGGGCGCGGCCGCATTTTCAATCCTGCCTTCGCATGTCCTGGGCGGACCGAAGAACACACCTCCCAGCGAGGTCGTCAATGTGGCGATTATCGGGGCAGGCGGACAGGGGCTTGTAAACGTAAGAGAACTCCTTAGGGAAGACCACGCCCAAATTGTCGCGGTCGCGGATCCAACGGCCGAGATGAGCTACGCCAATTTCTATTACAAGAGCGTTGCCGGGCGACGGCCCGTGGCCGCACACATCAACCGGGACAATGAGAAACGCGGCCGCAAAGGCCGGGTCTGCGCCGAATACATTGATTTCCGGGAAATGCTCGAAAAACAGGGGAAGGATATCGACGCCGTGTTGATCGCGACGCCCGATCATGTGCACGCGGTCGCCGCGACCACGGCGATGAAAATGGGCAAACACGTCTACTGTGAAAAACCACTGGGGCAGAATATCCATGAAGTCCGCGTCACAACCGAGGTGGCGCGGGAGCAGGGAGTGGCCACCCAGCTGGGGACGATCACGCACGCCAGCCAGAACTATCGGCGCGTCGTTGAGCGGATTCAGTCGGGGACGATCGGCGACGTTCGAGAAGTCCACATTTGGTGTGATGACGGCTGGGCTCCGGCGAATCGACCGAAGGACACGCCCCCCGTTCCCGAGTGGCTTGACTGGGACCTGTGGCTGGGCCCGGCGCCGTATCGGCCTTACCACCCCCGCTATGTTCCCGTGACCTGGCGCTCATGGTGGGGCTTCGGCAACGGAAGGCTCGGCGACATGGGCTGCCATTTCATCGACTTGCCGTTTTGGGCGCTCGATTTGAAGTATCCGCTCACGGTCGAGGCGGAAGGTCCGCCCGTCCATCCGGATGGCCCCCCGCGCTGGCTGATTTCCCGGTGGGAGTTCCCCGCCCGGGGCAAGCAGCCGCCGGTCACACTGACCTGGTATGACGGCGACAAGCGTCCGCCGTTATTGAAGGAAAAGAACTTGCCCGACTGGAAACAGGGCGTGTTGTTCGTCGGTTCGGAAGGGATGTTGGTCGCCGATTACGGGCGACGCGAGCTCTATCCCAAGCAGAAATTCGCCGACATCGAATCTCCGCCCCAGACGATTCCCAACTCCCCGGGCCACAAAACAGAGTGGCTGGCGGCCTGCAAGGGCGGCGTTCCCGCCCTCTGCAATCTCGACTACACCGGGCCGCTGACCGAGACGGTCCTTCTCGGCTCGACCGCCTATCGGGCTGGCCAAAAGCTTGAGTGGGACGCGTTGAACCTGAAGGCCGTGAATTGCCCCGAGGCGGACGCGTTCATCCGGCGCGAGTACCGCAAGGGTTGGGAATTGTGAGAAGGAATTCGATTATGAAGAACAAGACAACCCGCAAGTCAGGACTTACAAGACGTGAGTTTGCGGGCGCGGCGGCGTCAGTGTCTGCGGCCATGATTGTTCCGCGGCGTCTGCTGGGCGGCGTCGGCTTTGCGGCGCCGAGCGAAACGCTCAATCTGGCCCTTGTCGGAGCGGGGGGGCACGGGGCTTTTCTGATTAACGAGATCCTGGGTCAAGCGAGAGGGATGGTAGGCGTGAATGTTGTCGCGGTTTGCGACGTGGATGAAAAACGCGCGAGTGAGACAACCGTTCGGACGGATCCGTTTCATGCCGTGAACCATGCCGGCTTCAAGAGGTTTCCCAAGGCGTCACAATACCAGGATTTCCGCAAGCTGCTCGACAGAGAAGAGAAGAACATTGATGCGGTTGTGGTTGCCACGCCCGACCATGTGCACATCCCCGCAAGTGTGATGGCAATGAAGATGGGCAAGCACGTTTACTGCGAGAAGCCGCTGGGCCAGAACATCCATGAAGTTCGCATGGCGGCCGAAGTGGCCAGAGAGCATGGGGTGGCCACTCAGATGGGGATTGGGAATCACTCCAGCCAGATCTTCCGCCGTGTCGTGGAGTTGGTCCAATCCGGCGCCATAGGAGAAGTCCGGGATGTCCATGTCTGGTGCGATCAGGCCTGGGGCAACCGCGATCGGCCAAAAAACACCCCACCTGTTCCGAAGCATCTGGAGTGGGACCTTTGGCTGGGCCCGGCTCCCCATCGTCCCTACCACCCCGCCTATCACCCTCTCGCCTGGCGTGATTGGTGGGACTTCGGCAACGGAAGGCTGGGCGATATAGGCATTCACGCAATCGACCTGCCGGTCTGGGCGTTGGACTTGAAAGCCCCGCTCACAATCAAGGCGGAAGGTCCGCCCGTGAATCCGGAGAGCGTTCCCAACTGGATGATTGCACGCTGGACGTTTGCGGCCCGGGGCGATCTGCCGCCGGTGAATATGACCTGGTATCACGGCGGCAAACGGCCTCCGCTGTTGAAAGAGACAAACTTGCCCGACTGGCCCATAGCCGTACTGTTCGTTGGATCCGAAGGGATGTTGATCACCGAACTTGAAGTGGTCCCCCCGCGGTTCGAGCTGCATCCGAAGGGGAAATACGCCGATTTCAAGCCGCCCCCGCAGACCATTCCCAAATCAATCGGCCACGCAAGAGAATGGCTGGAGGCATGCAAGACGGGCCGTCCAACAACCTGCCGCTTTGACTATGCCGCCCACCTGACCGAGACCGTGCTGTTGGGAAATGTCGCCTATCGCGCCGGCCAGAAGCTCCAGTGGGATTCGGACAATCTGAGGGCCGCAAACTGTCCGGAGGCGGACCGGTTTATTCGTCGTGAAAGCCGCAAAGGCTGGGAATTGTGAGAAGGAATTCGATTATGAAAAACAAGACCAACGGTGGAATGCAAAAGATGATTTTGCCTTCGCTGGCCGCGGCGACGTTGCTTCTATCCGGCATGCCTGCCGGGGCGGGTGAGAACTTCGAAGCCTGGCGGGTGGGCGGGGACTGGTACCTGGCGAGCGACGCCACGGTCGATCCGCACAACGAGAAACACCTGTTTGGAAATCGGGGCGACGGCGTGCTGATCAACGGCCGGACCGGCCGGACTCCAAGCCTCGTCACCAAACGTCGGGATTATCGTGACGTCGAAGTCCACCTGGAGTTCATGGTGGCCAAAGGGTCCAACTCCGGAGTGATGTTCCATGGCAACTATGAAGTTCAGATCCTCGACAGCAGCCATGTCAGGAAGCCCACGGCTGTCCATTGCGGCGGGATCTATCCCCGGGCCGAAACCAGGCCGACCTACCGCTATCTTGACGAGGGTTCGCCTCCCAGAGTCAACGCGGCCAAACCGCCTGGTCAATGGCAGACCTTGGACATCATCTTCCAATCTCCCCGATTCGACGACGCCGGAGCCAAAACGGCCAACGCCAAATTTGTCAGAGTTGTGCACAACGGCCTGGTGATCCAGGAGAACGTCGAAATGCCTTACGCCAACGGCACGAACTGGGAGCGCAAGCAGTTTCCGCAAGGCCCAGTCATTATCCAGGGCGACTACGGCCCGATTGCGCTGCGCAACGTGCGCGTTAAGGAATGGAATGGCAAAACGGACATGTTGAACACGCCGCCGGAAGGCTTCACAGCGCTCTTCAACGGCAAGGACCTCACCGGCTGGCGCGCGCATCCCAGGGTGACAGAAATGTGGTCGGTTGAGGATGGAGTTCTCAAATCAACCGGTCTTCTCGAGGACTGGGGCGCGGACCTGGCGACCGAAAAAACGTATCGGGATTATGTGCTGATGGTGGATTTCCGGATGCCGACGCAATCCGACAGCGGGATCTATCTCCGAAAACTGGCTCCGGCGGTCATTGGGGAGTATGGCGACGCGGAGCAGTTTAACCTCAAGACAGACGCCGCCATGGGCCGGTTGTCGAGTTTCGACTTCATGACGGAAACCATGAAACAGAAACTGGGATTGAAAGCGGCGGATCTCCCTCGCATCAAACGCGCAGCGCCGAAAACCGGGGTCTGGCACACGGTCAAACTGACCCTGGTCGGCAAGAATCTGACCGCCGAGCTTGACGGGGAGATCATCCTCGATCGCTTTGAATATCCGGAAGGGATCCTCAGCCAAGAACCCTGCGTCATCAGCTTTCAGAAACATCGCTTCCTCGAAGGCGGCAAACCGGGCGAGAAGAATCCTTGTCCGATAGAGTTTCGCAATATCTTCATCAAAGAGATCAGGACTCCCGGACTGAACGTCCCGCCGGAGGGTTTCAGCGCGCTGTTCAACGGCAAGGACCTCACCGGCTGGCATACACCGCCCCTGGTCCGGGAATACTGGTCGATTGAGGACGGGATACTCAAGTCGCCCGGGCTGATTGAGAACTGGGGCGCCAGCCTGGCAACGAAGGAGCATTATCGGGATTTCATACTGCTGCTCGATTTCCGGATGCCAACCCTGTCCGACAGCGGCATCAACTTCCGCCGACTGATTCCGGAGATTCCGGGCTTCGGAGACATGGAGCAGTTTAACCTGAGATCCAAGGGCGGAATGGGACACCTGGAGAGTTACTACTTTCTGCCGAAAGACACGGCAGCGAAGGTGAAACTCCGGGAGGAGGAGAAACCTCATCTCAGGCATATCGATCCGGAAGTCGGAGTCTGGCATACGGTCAAGTTGACCATGAAGGGCCGGACCTTCTCAGCCGAGTATGACGGCGAAGTCATTCATGACAGTTTCGTGTATCACGACTGGATGATGAACCTGGAACCGGCGCCGATCCGACTACAGAAGCACATCGTTGTTGATGGGGATAATCTCGGCAAAATGAATCCTTGTCCGATAGAGTATCGCAACATCTTCATCAGGAGGATCGCGCCGGGCGAAGTTGATCTGAGCTCCAAGCCGCGAAGGAAACCGGCGGAACCCGCCAAGCCTCTGAACTCACCCCAGGCAAAACTTCTTTCCCGGATCGACGGCGCCGAACTGCCCGAAGGCTATGAACCCGTGAAGCATCAGGAATACGTCGATCGACGCATGGCCGTATTGAGCGAGGGACAGCGGGCCAGGATCGGGCAATTGTGGAAGGAGAAACAGGAGATTGATCCCGAAATGCCCAATCGGGGTTTTTCTTTCGTGAAGATCATGGACTACGTGGCCGAGAATGAGAAATGACCCGCCGGTTTGTCATCACGCTGGGGGTAGTCGTCCTGTCGGTCCCGACGCTTTGGGCGCAGGATCGGCAAGCTGCCCCTGACGCCGTTCCCCAAAGGCAGGGCCGACCGAATGTCGTCGTGTTGTTCGTTGACGATCTTGGTTGGAAAGACATCGGCTGTTACGGCGGTCCCGCGAAGACTCCGACTCTTGATCGCCTCGCCGCGGGGGGAGTTCGCTTCACGGACTTTCATTCCGGTTGTGGCGTTTGCTCGCCGTCACGGGCCACCACACTGACGGGCCGACACCACATCCGCGCCGGAGTCTACCATGTGATCGATGACCGCGGTCACAACATGCACCTGTTGGAGCGGGAAATCACCATCGCTGAGATTCTGAAAAACGCCGGCTACGATACCGTCCACCTTGGCAAGTGGCATGTTGGTTTGCCGTTGCATGGCCGCAACAAACCAACGCCGGACAAACACGGATTCGACTATTGGTTCGTCACTGAAAACACCGCGGTGCCAAGCCACAAAGACCCGATCAATTTCCATCGCAACGGAAAGCCCGTTGGAAAAATCGAAGGCTATGCGTGCCAGATTGTCATCGATGAAGCCATCTCGTGGCTGGACCAGAAGCGAGACCCGGACTCTCCGTTTTTCCTCAATATCTGGTTCCACGAGCCCCATGCTCCGATCGCGGCGCCCGATGAGATCGTTTCACAATATGGCAAGCTGACAGATCCGGCGGCAATCTATACCGCCACGATCGACAACACCGATCGAGCCATCAAGCGGCTGCTGGCAAAATTGGAAGAAGTTGATTCACCGGAGGGTACGGTCATCGTTTTCGCGTCCGACAACGGCAGCTACCGAGCGGAACGCAATGGCAAACTCCGCCAATCCAAAGGATCCAACTTTGAGGGCGGCATTCGCGTGCCCGGAATCTTCTACTGGCCCGGCAGAATTATGAAGGGCCTCGTCGAAAAGGAACCGGCCGGGATGGTCGATCTGCTCCCGACAGTTTGCGGTCTTGCCGGGATCGACAAGCCGGCGGGCGTGCATCTGGACGGATCGGACCTCACGCCGTTGCTGACCGGCCGACGCGACGAGTTCGCTCGCCATCAACCCCTTTTTTTCATGCTGCCAACGTCGTACCCGACAGCGACTGTCCGAGAGGGCAAATTCGCGCTCGTTGGGTATCGCGATTACGAGTTGCCACGGAACGTGGAAGCCATGAACGACCTGATGAACCAGGTTGAAGAGATCCTGAAGAAGGAGAATAGTCCGGAGCTTCGCGATGGCGATTTCAGGAGCAAAATGTACAACGCCAAGTTTGCCAACAAGGAAGCTGAACGACTTCGAATTGAATTTCTAAAACACAACCGGTTTCAGGAAGCATGGATCCCAACCATCAAGTCGGGCGGCTACAAGAAGTTCGAATTGTACGACCTCGAGAAAGACCTTGCTCAAAAGACAGACGTGTCGGCGCAACATCCGAACCTGGTCAGCCGACTTAAAGGACAACTGATCAGGATTACCGCGAGCGTCATGGCTGACGGCCCGGATTGGCATTTGACTCAAAGCGACATCAGGGCGCCGAGCGGCAAACCTCTGAATTCAACCGATCAACATCTGTGGTCCCGGATCGATGCCGTCGACTTGCCAAAACGGTATGGGCCCGGGAAACATCAGGAATACGTCGATCAGCGCCTCGGGGGATTGAGCGAAGGGCAACGGGCCAGGATCGGGCAATTGTGGAGGGAGAAACAGAAGAGGGATCCCGACATGCCCAATCGCGGCGTGGCCTTCGTGAAGATCCTGGAATACGTGGCCGAGAATGTGAAATGACTTGGACGCTGACAACCCATGGCGCTGAATTTGAACAGAAGCCAACTCAGTGAACAGAGTTCAGCAAGAGCAAGTTCCCCCGATGATTAATATGGAGAAAGTCGTTCTCATCACGCTTGGATTACTCACGACGGGGCTCGATGACGCCAAGGCCGTTGACCTGCCCCCGGAATTGCCGCTCTGGGAGAAGTCGTCGCCCGACCATGGGTTTCGACTTGATGTCGAAGAGCAGGTTCGATCCCACAAGGCGCGATCCGGATCCCCGTCCGGATTGAATCGTGTGTTCAGTTCGGTGTCGTCGCCCACCTACAGCATCCATCGTCCAAAAAACCCGAATGGCGTGGGCCTGGTGATTTGCCCGGGCGGCGGCTTCCGCGATGTTTGGCTGGACCGCGAAGGCCACGATTTGGCGATCTGGCTGAAGGATCACAACGTGACGTGCCTCGTTTTGAAGTATCGAACGCGCCCGGCCAGCCTCAAGTCGGCGAACGCGTGGCAGAACTACCAGCGCGCTGTTCGGGCCGATGGCAGGCAGGCCATTCGAATTCTCAGGCAGGGAGCCTCAGAGTTCGGCCTGCAGCCAAACAAGATTGGCATCTGCGGGTTCTCGGCGGGTGGCCACCTCGCGATAAGCTGTTCGCTGCGCCCTGAACCCAAGCTGCCGGAATCCAAAGTCAGCGGAATGCCGGACTTCGCCGGTCTGTTTTATCCCGGGATTCCTGATGACATCACCCAGGTCATGGAAAGCCGCACGGCGCCCGAGTCGGCCATGCCCGGCATCTGCCCGTTTTTCATCGTAAATGCTCGGGTTGATAAATTGACCCCTGTGGACAAGTGTCTTGATTTTTACGCAAGGTTGTTGAAGGCCGGAGTCCAAGCCGAGATTCATGTTTTTGGCAAGGGCTCCCATGGTTTTGGTCTCGGCGCTGGTCAAGGAAAGTCGATGGCTATTTGGCCCACCAGTTTTGTCGCCTGGCTCCGCGATTCCAACATCATCCAAGACTGAAATCGTTCCGGATTGAATAGTGACTGAACAAATAACATGAAAACCATCCTCACATTTTTATGCTCCCTGCTGCTGGTTTGCCCCGGTTTTGCCAAAGACAAACGCCCCAATGTCGTCGTGCTGCTGGCTGACGATCTGGGATGGAAAGACATTGGTTGCTACGGTGGACCGGTAAAGACACCTGCGCTTGACGAGTTGGCTGCGAATGGCGTGCGTTTCACCGATTTCTACGCCGGGGCGGCCGTTTGCGGGCCTTCCCGTGCCGTGTTGTTGACGGGACGCCATCACGCCCGCGCCGGTATCTACGGCAATGTGATTTTCGACTCGATCCAGAAACCGCATCTGCTCCAGCGTGAGGTCACCCTACCCGAAGTGCTCAAGAAACACGGATATGGGACGGCTCATTTCGGAAAATGGCACTTGGGCATGCCCACGCGCGACGTGAAGAAGCCGACACCCGCGGAACATGGTTTTGATTACTGGTTTGGCATGAACAGCGGGGCCCACCCCAGCCACAAGGACCCCGTGAACTTCCTTCGCAACGGCAAACCAGTTGGGAAGATTGAGGGATATTCCTGCCAGATAGTCGTCGACGAGGCGATCTCGTGGCTGGATGACAAACGAGATTCGGAAGCGCCGTTCTTCCTGAACCTGTGGTTCCACGAACCCCACGACCGCGTTGCGGCGCCGGAATCGATCGTTTCTCAATATGGAGATTTGACCGATCAGGCCGCGGTCTACTCCGGCACGATCGACAACACAGACCGCGCAATCGCTCGCCTGCTCGACAAGTTGAAGGAAGTCGATTCGCTCGAGAACACCCTGGTCTTCTACACATCCGACAACGGCAGCTATCGCGACGATCGCAACGGAAACCTCCGTGGCAGAAAGGGCTCCAATTTTGAAGGCGGCATCCGAGTCCCCGGGATCTTGTATTGGCCGGGGACCATCAAGGGCGGACATGTCGAGCACGAACCGGCTGGAGTCGTCGATCTGCTGCCGACGGTTTGTGGTCTGCTCGGAATCGACAAGCCCAAGGGCGTCCATCTCGACGGTTCGGATATATCGCCGTTGCTCACCGGCCGTAACAACGAGTTCGCTCGGCACCAACCGCTCTACTGGCATCTGCCTTCAAACAACCCTTCCCTGGCAATCCGAGACGGAAACTACTCGATGGTTGCCTATCGCGACTACGAATTTCCGAGAGACAGGCAAGCCATCGTCCAGGTGGAGAAGGAAATCGAAGCAGTCTTGAGGAAAGCCAATAGCCCGGAGCTTGCCCCTTGGGTTGAGAGAACCGATTTTTTCTACAAGAAGTTCAAGAACAAGGACGCTGAACGACTTCGTGGCAAGTTCATGCGCTTGAACGTGTTTCAGGATTCGTGGATCCCCGTCCTTAAGTCGGGCAGCTACCATCGGTTTCAGTTGTTTGATCTGGCGGCGGATCCGACACAGAAGGTGGATGTGTCGAAGCAACACCCCGAAGTGTTCTCACGACTCAAACGTCAGTTACTCAAGGTCAATGCAAGCGTAATGGCCGAGGCGCCTGATTGGGGCTCGGTTGATGAAGCACCGACGCCTTCCAGGCCCAAGCCTGCCGCATCGAAGAAACCGAATCGCCCGAACGTCGTCACTCTGCTTGTCGACGACCTGGGGTACCGCGACATTGGCTGTTACGGGGGTCCAGTCAAGACCCCGGTCCTCGACAAGTTGGCCGCCAAAGGCGTGCGCTTCACCGACTTCCATTCCGGAGCGCCGGTCTGCTCCCCTTCGCGCGCCACCTTTCTCACCGGCCGCAACCACATCCGCGCCGGAGTCTATTCCGTCCTCAGTGAACAGCGTCACCGAATGCATCTGCTTCGGAGTGAAACGACGCTCGCCGAAGTCCTGAAAGACGAAGGCTACGGCACCGCTCACTTTGGCAAATGGCATCTCGGTATGCCGGTAAACAATCGCGACAACCCCACCCCTGCCGAACATGGCTTCGACTACTGGTTCGGCCTGGTCAATGGGGCTCATCCCAGTCACAAAGATCCCACCAACTTTCTGCGCAACGGCAAACCCGTCGGGCCCATGAAAGGCTACTCCTGCCAAATCGTCGT
>PBTB01000121.1 GCA_002726945.1 Deltaproteobacteria bacterium
TCGGAATCGTTCAAATATTTGGCAGTCTCCCGCTTGAGTGTTGTTCCTCTGAAAATCGGAAAAACAACTGTAAACCGGGGGAAACGTACCGGAAAACGCCGTCTCCTTGCAAAATCCCAACACTTGAGAGGGTGAACCTTGCTGAGGACGGGCACCAACATTCAAGAGGGGGACTATCCCAATCCCTCATCTGCGGTGAACTCCACCACCACTCTGGACTTCAGGGCAAGCGGTTTGGCAGGTTCAGGATTGGTTTTGACCTGCTGCAAGGAGGGTTGTGAGAACAACCTGGAGAAACTGGAGAACGCAGGGTTTCCCCACATGCAAACACAGGGATGCACGTGCCTCCCGTCAGGGACGTTTCCGCGTGGGTGCGGGATCTTTCCGGGAGTTCAGGATGGAGAGGAGTGGGATTCTTGAAGCGATAACGTTCGTGTCCCCCGTCGGGATGGGCAGGTCCATGATGCAGGCGCACCGGAGTGATTGGGTGAAAGTCTCACTTTCACTTGCACCCAACTTCGTCTCCCCACACCGAATTTCGCTTGCCTTTTCACACTCAGCACGCTACTCTTAAGAATCCTCGTCTTACAGACGATTGTTTTTATTAAATAATTTCAGCTTTTACATGTGCTTCGTAACATCAGTGAATCAAAAACAGGTAGTCTCCCCCTTGAGTGTTGTTCCTCTGAAAATCGGGAACAATGACTGTAAACCGGGGAAAACGCACCGGAAAACGCGGTCTCTTTGCAAAATTACAACACTTGACAGGGTGAATCTTGCTGAGGACAGGCACCAACACTCAAGAGGTGGACTATCGGATTTCGATTTTTTTTTCAAGTGGGCAAGTGAGAAACAAGGTTCTTGAAACTTTTGATGAGGCGGTGTCAGACATTCCTGACGGAAGCAGTCTGATGCTTGGTGGGTTTGGCCCCCCGGGTATGCCCCAGAATTTAACGGGTGCCCTGCTCCGCCGTGGGGTTAAGGACTTGACTGTTATTGTCAACAGGTTGGACTCATCGTGGTCTGCAGCAGACCCGGGCAAGTTGTTGGAGAGAGGGTTTGTCCGCAAGGTGTGCTGCGCATTTTCGGCATCACCTCATCCCTCCCAGGTCACGGAATTTGAACGGCTTCATGAAGCCGGCTTGTTTGAAGCAGAATTGATACCACAGGGGACCATGGTGGAACGGATGCGTGCTGCAGCAGCAGGCATTGGTGCCTTCTACACTCCGACTGGAGTAGGTACGGAAATCGCCGAAGGCAAGGAGCATAAGGTGATCAACGGCCGGACCTATATCCTTGAGTATCCGTTGCCGGCGGACTATGCCTTCATTCGTGCCACCAGGGCAGACACCTTTGGCAATCTCCAGTATCATATGACACAACGGAACTTCAACCCGGTGATGGCCATGGCCTCTAAAAATACCTTTGCCGAGATTGAGGAGAGTATTGAAGAACCGGGTTGCCTGGACCCTGACCATATCCACACACCAGGTATTTTTATTGATCGTATTGTCAAGATTCCTCCCCCTCCAGAAGGACTTTGGACCTTTCCCAGTGAAAGGCGCGATCGCTAGGCCAAAAGAAAAAGCGCATAGAACATGGAAAAGCAACCTCTTGACCGACAGACCATTTGCAACCGTCTGGCGATGGAGTTCGAAAACGACTGGGTGGTGAATCTTGGAATTGGAATGCCGACACTGTGTGCGAACGTGCCGTTCGGGGACCGGGACATCATTCTGCAGTCGGAGAACGGGCTTGTCGGTTACGGCCCCCTCGCCAAGGAAGGTGAGGAAAACAAGAACCTGGTGGACGCGGGGGCCCAGTACGTAACGACAAGACCAGGAACGGCCATCGTTCATCATGTTGATTCCTTTACCATTATACGTGGCGGCTATGTGGAGGTGACTGTGCTCGGTGCCTACGAGGTTGCTGAGAACGGAGACTTTGCAAGCTGGAAGACAGCAGGCCGCAAGGGTGGAGGGATTGGCGGTGCCATGGACTTGGCGGTGGGTGCAAAGCGTGTCTGGATCACCATGGCGCACACCACCCGTGATGGCAAGCCTCGGCTCTTGAAACGCTGCAACCTGCCGTTAACAGCAGTTGGGGTGGTTAGCATGGTGGCAACCGACTACGGATTATTTGAAATTACTTCTGGAGGTTTTGTCCTTAAAGAGTTTGCTCCGGGCTATACACCCGAAGAGATTCAGGAGATCACGGAGGCGACGCTGACGATCTCTCCTGACCTGAGAAAGTTCCAAACCAGAAACAAATAAGAGGCCTGGTGCAACACACTCGGTCCATGCATTAAGCACCTTGAACGCCATAAGGAGCCAAGATGGCTAAGCTATCAAAGACCGCCGCCATTGTGGGCGCAGCCGAATCCGACGAGATTGGCGAGGTCCCTGGTAAGTCCGCTCTCCAGCATCATGCGGAAGCGGCACACAACGCTCTCGCCGATGCAGGGCTTAAAAAATCCGATGTGGACGGCCTTTTTACAACAGGGTTCTCGACACTCTCCATTGGTGAGTATCTGGGCATCCAGCCTCGTTTCACCGACTGCACTTGGGTGGGAGGATCCTCCTTTGTGGTCCATGTGGCCCATGCACTTGCCGCAATCAATGCAGGATACTGTGAGGTTGCACTGATCACCCATGGCGAAACGGGGCGAAGCGCAAGGGTCCGGGGACGAGGCAGTGGTTTCACCAACCCGAATCAGCCTCAAGAGCAATACGAAACCCCTTACGGAATCATGGGTCCACCAGCTGCATACGCCATGGCCTGCTCGCGCTACATGCATCAATACGGAGAAGAGCGCACACGCCAGGGGCTCGCTGAGATCGCCGTATCGACTCGCAAGTGGGCTCAGTTGAACCCCAAGGCCATGATGCGGGATCCCATGACCTTTGAAGATTACCATGACTCCCGGTGGATCGCCTGGCCCTTTCATGTCCTGGACTGCTGTTTAGTGACGGACGCAGGTGGCGCTGTAGTGGTGACCTCGGCTGAACGTGCACGAAACCTCAAGAAAAAGCCGGTATGGGTTCTGGGAGTTGCGGAGAGCCATGATCACAACATGTTCAGCCAAATGCCCGATCTGACCTCCACCGTGTCTCGGGTGACCGGCAAGGCAGCATTGCAAATGGCGGGGGTCACCCATGACGATCTGGACCTGGCTATGATCTATGATTCCTTCACCTACACTACCCTTGTCAGCTTGGAGGGCCTCGGTTTCTGTGAGCCCGGTGAGGGTCCCGACTTTGTCAAGGCTCAACGTACGGCACCAGGAGGAGATTTTCCTCTCAACACCAGTGGTGGGGGCCTTTCGTATACCCACACGGGCATGTACGGCATGTTTTTGCTGGTTGAAGCCACACGTCAGTTACGCGGTGAAACCGGAGAGCGCCAGGTGCCTGATTGCAAAATTGCATTGGTCAACGGCACTGGAGGTCAGTTGTCCTCCACTGGTACTGCCATCCTCGCAGTAGACTGACCCCAACCGAATCTGGAGCAACCATGGTAGAACAAACATATGACAAACCCATACCGGTCCCTCAACCAGAATCTGATTATTACTGGAACAAAGCCCGGGAAGGAGAGTTATGGCTCAGACGCTGCGACGACTGCGAAACAGCTTACTTCTATCCCCGCGATATCTGTCCCCATTGCTTCTCTCGAAACACGAGTTGGGTCCAGTCGAGCGGCAAGGGGACACTCCATGCCTTTGCCATCATCCACCGGGCACCCCATCCGGCATTCAAAGCGGAGGCCCCCTATGTCACAGCCCTCGTTGAACTTGAAGACGGAGCCCGGATTCCAACCAACATCGTGCAGGTTGAGCCCGAACCGACCCAAATCCGGGTGGGCATGGCAGTCGAGGCCGTCTTCGAGCAGATTACTGACGAGATCACGCTCCCCAAGTTCAGACCGGCAAAATCAGGGCTATAGCGTGCTCTACCTTGAGATCCTCTGCTGAAATGTTTTCCCGCCACCCTATGGTTGATTAAAAACTTCAAGCTGTGGAACTCTTTTATGATTTTCTTGAATGGAGCGGTAATATTCTTTTGAATTTCAGATTTTCTTGAATCCTTTAAGTGCAATAATTTTATTGGATTACCAGGTAATTTGCTCTATTCAAACAATAGATTCACCAGGTTGCAATTGTGAATTACACTTTTGAACTGAACGGCTTGATGGAGGCAAGTCACTAAATATAAACGATTATTCTAATTTAACTTTCTTCTAAAGAAAAATGAAAATTTCTCTACAGAAAAGCACTTTTGATCGAACAGACCTTTTCAGGGAGGCCGGTTTTGAGGTGAAACAGGCGTCTGCAAAAAATCATGATGAGATGATTGATTTACTAAAAGATGCAGATGGTGCTCAAGTTGGCACTTATCCCTTAACCTCTCGAGAAGTGTTGAAAGCCTGTCCCAAACTCAAGGTCCTAAGTCGGATGGGGGTTGGTGTTGATTCAATTGATCATGATGCAGCAACTGAAATGGGAATATTGGTTTGCAATGTTCCAGGAGTGAATGCTTCTGAGGTTGCAGATCATGCAATGGCGTTACTCTTGGCGTTAACTCGGAAAGTTGTGGAATCAGTAAATTCAACACGCAAGGGATTGTGGAGTGAAAATCCAAAGTTAACCAATGAATATAGACTTGGAGTTGAAAGGATAGCAGGTCATACAGTTGGTATTCTGGGCTTTGGCAATATTGGGCGAGCGTTTGCGACAAGAATCCGTGGGTTTGGTCCAGCAAATATCATTGCTTATGACCCCTATGTTCCACAATTTGTTGCAGACCTTTATGGTGTGCGTATGGTCGAGTTTCAAGAATTACTTGCCAAAGTGGATTACCTCAGCATTCATTGTTCATCAACTGCAGAAACCCGACACCTAATCAACTCGGATTCACTTATGATGATGAAAAAAACGGTTATGATTGTTAATACTTCACGGGGACCCGTGATTGATGAAACTGCCTTGACGGATGCTTTGAAAAACGAGAGGGTACGGGCTGCTGCACTTGATGTCACTGAAATTGAACCTGTTGATTCCAATAATCCTCTGCTTGGCTTACCCAACTGTATGGTCACTCCTCATTCTGCAGGGTTTTCGCCAACTTTTCTTCATGAGTGTCCAATCAGGCAAGCGGAAAACATTATTCGTGTACTTAACGGCCAGGCTCCCCACAGCCTTACAAACCCTGAAGTCATCAAGACCATTGCCGTAATGCGTTCTTCAGATCCAGGTCGCTGGCATGATATTCCAGATTTTTCAACCGCCTTGGCACTTTAATCTCCAGGGGTTTAACTCGGTGCTCCTTGGCACTCGTCAGTCGTCAGTTCTCCAACTTTTGCAGCACAGCTGGAGGTTTGAACAGGACTTCTCTCCAGCTCTGGGTGGATTCCCCTGATGCCGTCCTTGATGGCCAGAAACAGTTTCCGGCCACGTTCGTTGACTCCTATGATGATCATTGTGAGGAGTTGAGCCGGATTTACCGTTGCTCATGGGGGGCATCCCGTTTAAACTTTCCCTCCGTAGTGTACCGTCCGGAAACGGGCGGCTTTCTGCTGCATTTGCAGCGCTTTCTTCACTTTCCGGATTTCCGGAGCAAAACCAAGGAGCCTGTACGACAATGGCGCGGACATCGTTTATGCCGCGGCAGGCGGCACCGGACTGGGGGTGTTGCAAGCGGCGGCGGACAACAACAAACTCGCCATCGGTGTGGACAAAAACCAGAACCACCTCCAACCCGGATATGTGTTGACCTCCATGCTCAAGCGCGTGGACGTTGCGGCCTACGAGGTATTCAAGACGGCTCACGAAGGAACTTGGAAACCCGGCGTCTCAAGGTTTGGGCCTCGCCGAAGATGGCGTGGACTGGGCACTTGACGAACATAACGCCCATCTCATCAGCAGTGCGATGAAGAACAAAGCGCAGCAGGTCCGTCAAGATATTAACTCGGGCAAACTCCGAGTCCATCGCTATGACGACACCATGTCTTGCCTCACACATCAGGCTCTGATCAGGAAGTAATCGGTGACCCCCATCCTGATTTACCATAGTCCGAAGCGGTCTCCGCTCCGGACTCCCTCCACTTCCGCTTTCCTGGCTGCATCGTGATTTTCAGAATTGTTCTCGTCCTTGTTCTTGTGCTGGGGTGTTGCGGCACCAATCCGGTGTTGGGGCAGGACATTCTGAGTTCTGAAAAATTGTTGAAGGCGTTGCAAGCACTTCAGGGCAACGAAATCCGCTACCGCAAAAACTACGTCGGCAAGACCGTGCGATCCTCCGGGCGCTTTCTGCGACTGTCGCCGATATCCAACCAAACTCCGGAGACGTGGGCGCTTGACTCCGAATCCGGCAAGCTGCGGCTTCGTTGTGTGCTGACCCCGGATGAAGCCATGAACTTTGCCGAACTTGAATCCGGCATGGCGGTTCGTGTGGCGGGCCGCTTGGCGGAGCCTATCGGTTCCAGACGGGAGGCACTGCCCTTGGAGGATTGCCAAATCGCCAAGGCGCTTCCGCCCCTGCCCAAGGGTTTCCGTCTGGTCGGTCGTTGGAAGGGTTGCCTGATCCGCCTGGGCACGAAGTCGCAGAGCGGGAAAAACTGCTCGCTCTACCTGACACTCTGGGGCAAATCCGGAGAAGTGGTGCTGAAAACGGTGCAGAGCCGGGATGGACGCAAGATCGAGGTGCACGATCCACGCATCGAGGACGGCAGGCTCTTGGGTTGGACCAGCCACTACCCCTACAGCGGCAAAAGCGCGGAGTACACTTGCCAAGCTCCAGAGCTGGACCTCAGTTTCGCGTGCGACTGGAAATTCGGGAACCGCGAGGGCATCCTGCGCTTCAAGCGGTTGCGCTGATCCCGAATCCTCTTGAAGGTTCGGCGGCGCGGCATCCCCGTTAACGTGTTTTATTTCGTAGCACGGGTTTCATACCCCGCCGCTTGCTGCGTTCAGCTTTTTTGAAGACCGCCTCCGAGCTTGGGTAGTCTCCCCCTTGAGTGTTGTTTCTCTGAAAATCGGGAAAAACAACTGTAAACCGGGGGAAACTCACCGGAAAACGCCGTTTATTCACGAAATTTCAACACTTTACAGGGTGAATCTTGCTGAGGACAGGCACCAACACTCAAGA
>PBTB01000122.1 GCA_002726945.1 Deltaproteobacteria bacterium
TTATAGTAAAAGACGTTAAGAATCGAACACTGTTATCCTGAGTTAATATTGTTTAATATCAATGAATTGACTTCCTGTGTTTTAGTAGGAATGTGTTCTAGAATATATAGTTTTAACTATAACGTCTCGCAAAGGAGGGGGCATGGATTCCACACTCAGAGACCTGCTGAACCAGAACATTCAGCAAGACCTTTCCCAGTTGAACACGCCATCACGGCAGGCAAGCCCATCAAACACCACTACCGTTTTTTTGAGGAAGACCCGATGGTGGGGCCGTTTGTGGTGTTCGGGCCGCAGAAGGCAAGGAAAAAAGGCGATTTTCTGAAATGAATATCCCACCCGCATTCCACCGACTATTGCAACACCTGTTGTATGAAAAGGCCCCGCACTAGCGATAGGTGCCGCTGCGAGAAGTTCCTGACTTTGGTCGGGCGATGGCGGCAAGCATCTTGTCCAACCTGACAGAACCGAGTGGCTTGCCGTCCTTCGTGACGATGACCGTGTTGGTTCCGGCTTGTGAAAGCACTTGGAGCGCGTCTTCAATCACCATGCCCTGGTCAATTGCGGGGCCGGACTCTGGTTGCTCACCATCCATGATGGCACCGATTTGCACCACACGACCACGATTGATATCCTTGATGAAATCAGCCACATACTCGTCGGCGGGGTTCAGGATGATCTCTTGGGGGGGCCCTTTCTGCACAACCGCTCCATCCCGCAGGATTGCAATGCTGTCCCCGATTCGCAGGGCCTCATCAAGATCATGAGTGATGAAGAGAATCGTTTTATGAAGCTCTTCCTGCAGGTCCAGCAGAATGTCCTGCATGTCTGTTCGGATAAGCGGGTCCAGCGCCGAGAACGCTTCATCCATCAGCAGGATTTCGGCATCGGTGGCAAGAGCACGTGCCAGGCCGACACGTTGCTGCATGCCACCAGAAAGTTGGGCTGGATAATGGTTCTCATATCCTGTGAGACCAACCCGGTCGATCCATTTCTGACTTCTTTCTGCAACTTCCTGCTTTGGCACTTTCTGAACAGTCAGTCCATAGCTGACATTATCCACAATCGTATGATGTGGCAAGAGAGCGAATTTTTGAAACACCATGGATGCCCGGTGCCGCCGGAATCCGCGCAATTCGTTCTCGTTCATCTTGAGAACATTGTGTCCATCGACAATGATCTCCCCGGCAGTAGGCTCAATGAGCCGGTTGATATGTCGTATAAGGGTGGATTTACCAGACCCGGAAAGCCCCATAATGACCTGGATTCTACGGGCTGGAATGTCAATGTTCACATCGCTGAGTGCCAGTACAGAACCATGCCTATTGAGCAGTTCCTGCTTGGAAACCCCATTCTTGACCAGATCGACCATTTCAGCCGGATTCTGCCCAAAGATTTTGTATAGATTATTGATTGCGACTTTTATCTCAGACACCGTGTGCGCTTTCCCGATGCCTCTGCAGTCGTTTTCCAAATGATTGTGAGATTCGGTCGAAGATGATGGCCAGTGCCACTATGGCCAGACCGTTCAACATTCCCAGTGCCAGATACTGGTTGGATATCGCCCGCAGGACCGGCAAACCCAACCCCTTCACTCCGATCATCGACGCTATCACCACCATCGCCAATGCCATCATGATGGTTTGATTCACGCCGGCGAAGATGTTGGGCAATGCCAACGGAATCTGAACACCAAAAAGTTTCTGCCGGTAGCTTGCGCCAAATGATTCCGCAGCCTCCAGAACCTCTTTGTCCACCAACCTGATGCCCAGGTTCGTTAACCGCACGATGGGCGGCAGGGCGTATATGCACACGGCCAAAAGGCCGGGGACCTTTCCTATTCCCAGAAGCATGACGACAGGAATCAGGTAGACAAAACTCGGAATCGTCTGCATAACGTCCAGAACAGGAGTGACTATGGACTGCAAGCGATCAGAGCGAGACATTAATATTCCTAGTGGAATACCGACAGAGATACAAAGTAAGGTGGCAACTGAAATGATAGCCAGCGTTGACATTGTGTCGACCCACATGCCGAAATAACCAATTACGAGAAAAGAACAAATTGTACCTGCGACTATGTACCAGCTGCGAGCTCCAACCCAGGCCATGATAGCAATCACAATTATAATCAACGGCCAAGGGGTGTTGACCAATAATTTTTCAAGCCAAACCAGGAAATAAAGCAATGGATCAAAAAAGGACTCAATCCCATCACCATAGGTACGGGAAAACTCCTTAAAGCTTAGATCAATGTATTTTTTGAAATCGCGCAATTCCTGACGTTCCATTGTTGGAAATTTCTCTAGCCAGTTCATTGCAGAATTTTTTTAGGTGAAAATAATCAACGGACCTGCTAACCAAAAATTCCAGCAGGTCCGTTAATGGGGTTAAAGGAAGGGTTTTTATTTTTTAATAATACAAGGCAATGAAGATTTTTGCTGCAACGTTAGCTGGAACCCACTTGGTCCAGACATCTCCGTGCCTTTGCAGAAATTCCACCGCTGCATCGGAACCTCCCGCCTGATTGTCTGCCATATAAACCAACATGCCATTCATAACAGGACCAGGAAATACTCGCTTACTAAAGTAGTCAACCGCGGGTCCACCTGGCTTTTTTAAACGATCTGTGATGATGGTATTCACTACAGATTCTGTCCATGAAGACGGTTTGGGGTTCGCACACTCCTGCTCGGGTTTCACAATACAGCCATCCCAGTTTGCACTTCCTGCGAAGGGAACACCGAAGGGAACCGGAACCATATTGTACTTTCCAATCATGGAGGTTGGGGACCAGTAATATCCGAACCAGTTATCACCCCGCTCAACGGCCTTTGCCATGGATCCATCAAGACCTGCCGATGAACCCGGATCAACCAGGACCCAGCCTTTCTTTTCCATCTCGAATGCACGGAAAAGGTTGGCATTAGTTAACTGACAGCCCCACCCTGCAGGACAGCCAACAAAAGCGCCCTTAGAGGGATCCTCTTTATCAGGGAAAAGATCCGGACGCTTCATGATGTCCAGAGCAGTCTTCAACTGTGGATATTTTTTAGCGGTATGTGGTGGAATCCACCAGCCCTCGCCAAGAGCAGTAACAAGCATCGGAGCCTCGTTAGCGACATGCAAACGCCCTTCACTTACGGCCTCTGCCAATGGCTCTCTAACTGCATTGGCCCACAGCTCTGCCGCTACGTCAGGTTGGCCTTTTTCACTCATTGAAGCGAAGGTTGGCATTGTATCTCCAGCAACCAGCTCAACTTCACAGCCATATCCCTTTTCAAGAATGACTTTGTCAACATGGGCCATTAGTTCTGCTGAGGCCCAGTTCATTTCTGCCATGGTCAGAGAACCACAAGCGGCAAAAGCTGTTCCCGTGATCGCCATGGAGGCCATCAAGACCACTATGAATGACAAGGTTCGTCGAATCATACGCTTCAACAAACTATGTTTTTCTTGCAATGTTTTAATCTCGAAAGACATAAAACGACTCCTTTATTCAGGGTTAATCGAACCTCTTAACCGTGCCAGAGCAGTTCGATAGAAAATTCAAGAAATCTTATGATTTCTTAATTAAGCTAAAGAATTTTCTCGGTTCACAACCAGATTTTCGGCTTATAACGGCCTTGGCCTGAGCGAAATTCAAGAGAATCCATCAGCGTTGCACGGCATCAGTAAAACAGCAGTTGGACAACGCATCCAACTGCTGCTTATTTTCCAGTAGAACCCAAAAACAGTGAAAAGGCAAGATAATATAGACCCTGTTCACTCATCTGTCAGATCTTGTTCCGCTGGATCAGTTGCTTTGCAACAATGATCTGCTGCAACTCGTTGGTTCCCTCGCCAATGCACATCAGCATGGAGTCTCGGTAGAAGCGCTCGATCTCGTACTCCGTGGAGTAGCTGTTCCCGCCAAAAATACGCATCGCTTCCTGAGCACAGTACACACCGGCTTCGGACGCAAAATACTTCGCCATGCCCGCCTCCATGTCGCAACGCTGACCTGTGTCAAGCTTGGTTGCCGCACTTTCAACAAGCAGCTTGGAGGCTTCCACCTTGGTGGCCATGTCGGCCAGCTTCAGTTGAATCGCCTGATGCTCGGCGATCGGCTTGCCGAAGGTTTCGCGCTCCTGCGCGTAGCGCACCGCCATCTTCAGGGCACCCTCGGCCATGCCGGCTCCACGGGCTGCGACGTTGATGCGACCCAATTCCAATCCACCCAGCACCTGCTGGAGTCCGCGGCCTTCTTCACCCCCAAGCAGGGCTTCCGGAACCACTTGCTTGTTATCCAGGGTGAGTTCACAAGTATCAATGGCCCGATAGCCCATTTTCTTCAGTTTTTTCGCCACGTCATAGCCTGCGCCTTTGTGGCAGAGAAACGCGCTCATGCCCTTGTGCGCGGGCTGGGCCGTGAGGTCTGTTTTTGCGAGCACCATCAGGCAGTTGCCGTGCAGTGCATTGGTGATCCACATTTTGGTGCCGTTGAGCAAATAGCCCTTTTCGTTACGATCCGCCCGTGTCCGGATGGATTGCAGGTCGGTGCCCGCATCGGGTTCCGTGAGTGCAATCCCGCCCCGCAACTCACCGGACGCCATCTTGGGAAGCCACTCCTGCTTCTGCGCCTCCATCCCGCAGCGCTCGATGGCGGCGGCCATGACCAGATGGGTGTTGAATATCCCTCCCGGAACGATCCACACGGAGGACAGACGGGTGACAATCTTCGCGTAAATCGAGGCGGGCAAGCCCAGTCCCCCGTATTCCGGAGAGATGGTCGATCCGAACAATCCAAGCTCCTTCATGCGCTCGACGAGTTCCTCCGGATACTTGTCCTCTTGGTCGTGCTCACGGGCAATGGGCTTCACCTCGTTTTCCACCCAGTGATCGATTGTATCGAGGAGCAGTTTTTCGTCTCCACTCGACCAGTTTTTATTGACTCCTGAATCCATATCTCCTCCTCAATAATGAATTTTGTCCTCGACGCCATGCCCCTGCCTGGGAATCAGCATCGTGCGTTTGAAGGTACAAACAATCACCCCCCTCCGAATTGAATCCGGTGGTCTTCACCGTGACAATTCCCGCCTCCGGACGCGATTTGGATTCGCGCTTACCCAGCACTTTCGATTCAGCGCCAGGCAGGGCGAGACGAACAGCCATTCTTCGTCGGTGACATCACTGGGGTAGGCTCGGCATGGCATGCGGTTGATCCTGTCATTGAGTGGAGTGCAGGACTGCTTGTCCCACACGATAGTCTATCACCTCCCCAAGTGCATAACAGGCTCTAAACCCGATGCGTCCCAAATTCCTGATCTGGATCAGACCTGCCCCTGAATCTCCACCCAGGATTCCTCTTGCCGATGACCCGGGCCTGGGTTTCGCTTGCCTGTTCACCATCAGTACGCCATTCTACCACTCAACACCAACTGAAGGCAACGTCCGCACCTGCCGGCAGCGGGTGTTGCAAGAGCTATTGGCTATCCGGCATTCCAGGGAATTTCCTAAAAACAGAAAGGGATTAATGACGAGCAAAAAAGGTAAACGAGTTGGAGAGCGGTTGGCTGAACTGCTGATGGCAAGCGGCATAGACAGGGTATTCGGCCTCCCGGGCGGGCAAACCTTGCCCCTCTACGACGGGATTCGTCGCTTCCCGGGTCGCATCTCGCACGTGCTGATGCGCGACGAGCGCAGCGCCGGTTATGCCGCGGATGCCTATGCGCGAATGAGCGGCCGGACCGGCGTCTGTGACGGCACCGTGGGACCCGGTGCCACCAACCTGATCTCGCCACTGGCGGAGGCATTCTGCTCATCAATCCCCGTGCTGGCGATCATTTCCGATGTGGCGCTTGGCTGGGAGCATCGCCGCACGCGTGGCAACGCATCGCAGGCGCTGGATCAGATGGATATGTTCAAGCCGGTCAGCAAGTGGCAGGTGCGGGTGACCGATCCGCGGTCGCTCGACGCCATATTCTCGCAGGCGCTACGCGTGGCCACCACCGGAAAACCGGGGCCCGTTGTGCTGTGTGTGCCCGATGACGTTGGCTCGACTCACGTCGAGTTTGGGCCGCTGCCCGAGGTGAGCAACGCGGCCAGCTACCCGCGCTTCCGTATGGCACCGGACCCGGCCGACCTGGCACGGGCCGTTGCAGCCCTGTCTCAGGCACGCAGACCGGTACTGCTGGTTGGCGGCGGCGGTCACATTTCCGGCTGCTACGATCAGGTTAAGGCGCTCGCTGAGCGGCTGCAGGCCCCTGTCATCTCCAGCATCTCGGGCAAGGGAATCATCTCCGAGCGGCACCCGCTCGCCTTTGGCGTCACCGGGACCTTCGGTAGCCCGGTTGCCCGCAACATCCACCGAGAAGCCGATCTGGTCTTCTTCATTGGCTGCAAGGCGGGCCAGTTGACCACCTTTGGTTACCAGGCCCCCGACGCCGGCACACCGCTCATCCACCTCGAAATCGATCCCGAGGAGGTGGGCCGCAACTTTCCCGGCAGCTTGCCGCTTGTCGCCGATGCCGCCGTGGGGCTCGATGCGGTCTTGGCCGCCGGCGAAGGTCTGCAACCGGCAACGGGTTGGGATTTGGCTCGCTATGCCAATGCGCGCGCACGCTGGTACAAAGAGATGACCGACCCAGCCCGTGAACCAACCGCGCCGCTGCGAGCCCAGGCGATTATGGGTGTCATCAACGAGTATGTAACCGACACCGATACCGCGGTCGCCGATGCCAGCCTGGCCTCCGGCTGGGCCGCGTGCTACCTCACCTTCGCAACTGCCGGACGCCGTAGCGTCGCACCACGCGGCCTCGCCGGGCTTGGCTGGGGCAGCCCTGCGGCAGTCGGCGTCGCGCTGGCACGAGAAAAGCGGGGTCGCATTCTGCACTTCGCCGGCGACGGCGGCTTCAGTTACTCGCTCCAGGAGATGGAGGTCATGACGCGCGCCCAACTGCCGATCGTCACCTTCATCTTCAACAACGACACCCTCGGCTGGATCAAGCACGTCCAGAGAGATCACTATGACCAGAATTACATATCCACCGACTACAGCCATATCGATTTCGCCCAGGTCGCGCGCGGCTTCGGCTTGCGCTCCTACAACGTCACGACGCTGGACGACCTGCGAGGGGCGTTGGAGAACGAGCAGGACGCCACCGGCCCCGCCCTCATCGACATCATCTCTGACCAGTGGGAGACGCCGGTGCAGGGGCTGTTCGAGGCTCCCGCCGAAAGCGAGCGTGAGCGCCCCGAGCGAGAACCCGCCACCGCCTACAGCGCTTAGGCCGTCCAGATACAGAGGATTCCCGATGGGTGCCAGTCCAGATCACACGCGAGCTATCACCAAGGTCTTGGGTTGAATCAGCGGCGAAGAGCTCGTGTATCTGGTTCCTCCCGGTTGTCAAGAGAGAAATTTTTCTCTCTCTCAAATGAATGTTTGTAAGCGTTCAGAGGGGTCTGCCGCAAAGTTTCGTCCGTGCTTGAATCTGGGATCGGTTTCAGACGAACACACTGGAGAGCAGCCTCAACTACCTGCAGTTTGCTACTGCGCGTCGTTACGGTAGTAGGAAAGGGGGCCGGACTCGGTTCCCACCAGCATGTCCAGATCCCCGTCTCCATCGAGATCGGCAAAGGCGGGGTACCCCCCCAGCGGCAACTTCAGTTCCTTGAAATACTCGTTGTTCTTCACCCAACCCCACGGGGAGGACGATTCCGTCGTCTTGGCAGGAACAAAGCTGATGAGCTGCCCCCGGTCGGAACCGACCACCAAATCCGGCTGGGCATCGTTGTTGAGATCGGCAACATGCGGCACCGCACCCAACCCGACATCGAGGTTGAGGAAGCGCCGGTGCATCAACTTGAAGCGGAAGCCGTTTTGCCCGTTCAAGCGAATGAACTGCCGGAGGTTTCCTTCAAAGTTCCCCACGAGCAAATCGGAGTGCCCGTCGTTGTTGAGGTCCAGCACGGCAGGGACGGCGTTACTGCCTCCCGTCACCCCAAGGAACGGGGTTGGGTTCGCAATAAAATCCGGAAACTGCTCCGTGCCCTTGTTCTCCCAGTAGCGGATGCTGCCGTTGGCGCTGCCCACCAGCAGGTCCGGGTCGGCGTCTCCATCGAGATCGGCGACGACTGGAGCAGAGTAGCGCCCGTTGCGGAAGTCGAGGAAATTGCGGGTGCCCAGCGTCCAAGTGATCGTTTCACCTCGCCCACCCTCGTTGACGAGGTGGAGCAACTCGCCCGCCCGGTTGCCGAGCAGCAAATCAAAATCGTTGTCGCCGTCCAGATCAAGCAAGGCTGGGGTGGTGCGCCGGCCAGCTTGAATGCCTCCGAACTGGTCGGTGACGAGGGTGAAAATGGGGGGCATCGGCTCCTGCGTTTTGGATTTGCTCATGACGGATTCCACCGCTTCCTCTGCTTGCTCCGGAAGTTCCCCGGTGTCTTCCAGCGTGTTGGACACCAGCACCGGTTCCGGTTCGGGAAGCTGCTCGGTTTTCTGCACTCCGGTGTTGCGCCAGAAGAGGATGTGCCCTTCCTCGTCTCCCATCAGCAGGTCTGTCTGTTTGTCATTGTCCACATCAACAAAGTGCGGGGTGCTGTGGCTTTCGCTGCGGAGACCCTGCCAGGCGTCGGATTCCAGATGCCACCCGGAAGAAGCCGGGGCGTTTTTACGAGGAGTGCGGCTGAAAAGCTGAAGCGGGCCGCCACGTTGCCCCACGACAAGATCGGCGAACTCGTCCTCGTTCCAGTGGAACAGTGCGGGGGCGGCGTAGCCGTCCGTCTTGCTGCGTGCAAAGCGGGTGTTCCGGAGGATGAACTGCGGCTTTTCCTGGTTGCCTTTGTTTTCGTAGAGGATGACGAGCCCCTTGCCGTTGCCCACGAGCAGGTCCAGATCTGCGTCGCCGTCAAGGTCACTGAGGGCGGGAAGGCTGTCGTTGCCCACGTCGATCTGGAAAAGATGCACATCGTCGACAACCCAGTTGGGCTGCTTGGCATCGCCTTTGTTGAGGATCAGTTCCAGCCGTCCGGAGCGATTCCCCACCACCACATCCAAATCGCCGTCCCCGTCAAGGTCGGCAAGGGTCGGGGCACTGTGCCGCCGCTGGTTGGGGGCAAAGGCGAGAAACTCGCGGCGCACCCAGTTCGACTCGGTTTCGCCGTTCTGGTTCTCGTAGGCGTAGATGCGTCCGGAGCTGCTACCCACGAGCAGGTCAGCGCGGCCATCTCCATTCCAGTCGCCGGAGGTGATTTTCGTGTGCCGCTCGTTGGGGGCGAGTTCCGTGAGGTTGAGGAAGTTCCGGGTGCTGAACCAAAGCCGGTTGCGCGTGAGCAAGACCTTGGATTCCTCGGGTTCGGCGACCGCGGCATCCGCTTCCGGATCTGCAGGAGGCTGCCCCTCGGCCACGTTGACGTTGGCCTGCGCGGGAGGGGCTTCTGCTTCAGCCGCCGCGTCGGGAGCGGCTTGGGCGGCGGCTTCCTTTTCCGGCATGGCAATCGGCGTCGAGTCAAGGCTGACATCTGGGCGGTAAATCTCGGCGTTCAAGGCTTCGAGGGAATTGACGGTGATCGGCTGTCCGAAGGCAGGCGCAAGGACATTAAAACACTCCGGATTCCCCCGGAGTTGATCGCACGCCTGTGTGAGCAGCACCATCGGAGGATCGGAGAACGTGAAGTTTGAGAGGTCCAACTGCGGGATTCCCCGGAGTCCGCTGAGCAGCGGCTCGCGGTTTTCAAAAAGGAAAATCCGGGAGGTCGAACTGCCTAAGAACAGTTCCGGAAAGCCGTCCTTGTCGAGATCGTAAAAAGTCGGGGCGCTGTGCCCTCCAGTATTGATGTAGAGGAAACGCTGGGATTCACGCTCCCAGCTTGGCGTGAAGCGGTCGCCCTTGTTGAGCAGGAAGTTCACTCGCCCGTTCGATTTCCCGACCACGATGTCCAAATCCCCATCGCGATCCCAATCCACCCAGTTCGGGGCAGCATCAATGAGCGGTGCGATGCTGCTGATGTCTTGGGGAAAGTAAATGCAGTTGGGATCGGAAGCGCGTCCGGGCAACGGATCCGGACAGAAGAGGGCACGGGTGGTCACCCCGGAGTTGAGGATTAGCCGCACCTTGCCGGAACCCGTGCCCACGAGCAGGTCCAAGTTCCGATCACCGTTGACATCCGCAAAACGCGGGACGACATTGCGGGGGAACTTGAGGTTCATGTAGAGTGGGGTTTTCAGAAACAGCCGGGGCAGGATGCGGTTTCCGCGATTTTCGTAGTGAAACAGCGAGCCGTCTCCGGAGCCGATGAAGAGGTCCAAGTCGCCGTCACTGTCCATGTCGATCAACTCGGGTACGGCGTTGCTGCCCACGTCAATGACCTCCTCCAACTGCACGGGCTGCTGGTTTGCGTCCAACTCGATGCGGAAGGCGACAAAGTCCTCCATCTTCAGCCGAAATTCCGGCTTGGCGGGGGTGCCGATGTTCTGGAAAAAAGCGATGCGGCCATCCTCTTTGCCGATGAAGATGTCATCGTCCCCATCCCCGTCGATGTCGGCGAAACTCAGTTTGGCGCGGCTGAAGGAGCGATGGTAGAGCAGAGCTTCCACGCCGTTGATCCTGCCATAGTATTGCCGCTCCCACTGGTAGGTGAGGGCAATGGGTGGAGCGGAATCGTCCTGTTGAGCACGCAGTCCCAGAGCCGGGGCGAGCGCAAGCAGCAGCAATCCGAGGCTGATGAGCCCAGTGCGAAGGCGTGACATTGCGTGAAAATCGCGGAAGCAAGGATTGGTTTGGTGGGCAAAGCCCGGTCTGCGGGATATGCATAACACACGCCTCCGGACCACCGCTTGGAGGAAGGCGGGCGGAAACGCAGAACGGGAGTGGCGGAGTGTTGAAGCTCAGTCCGCGATTAGGCCCTTGAAGAAGAGTCCGTACTCACCTGGAGTGTGGTCCTGAATCAGTCCGAAATGGCGGTCCCACGGAGGCAGGGGGACGCGCTCCCGGCTCTGATAGTAGAGAACGGTTTCCGGATCAGACCAGGCTTCGGCAAGGTAGGTCTTGAGCGGAGAATGCTCGCCGAGCCCCTCAAAGACGATCACGGGGGAGCGTGAGGCGTGGGCGTACTGTGCAAGCTGCCAGACGATTTGTGCGCCTTCGTCCTCCCGGAGTCGTTGTTCAAGAACCTGCGTGGCCTGAAAGTCGATCTTGATCCACTCCGCGAGGTCCATCAATTCCTGATGAACCGTATCGTCCATCTGGTTGGTGTCATCCAGCACCAGCCGGATGTGCAGGTCTTCGGAAAGGGCCCGGAGCGTCGAGAGGTAATCCTCAGTGAGCGCTTCGTTGATTTCAAAGCAGAAGGTACTCTGCGATTCCGGAAACAGTTCGAGCGCCGTGCGCAGGGCACGCGGATAGTTAAGGTAATCGGCATCCACGTTCTGCGTGAAGAGCAGCGAGGGGGTGGCGTCTCCGTACTGTTCAATCTGCTGCTTCAGCAACCGGACGGTGAGGAAGGCGGAGATCAATGTGGAGAAGCGGATCAGCACCGAGGGGATTTCCAACTCCCGGCATTTTTCGAGAATCTTACCAAAGCTGTCTCCGGTGCTGTGGATGGCCAGCAGCTCAAATCCGCGGGTCGTTGGCGAAGCATGCTTGGGGGCAAGCACATCGATGGACTCGGCCTTGACGGAAATCCAGCGCAGATAGTTTTGAGCGCGGGCACCTAACTGGTTCCACTCATGCTCCAGCAAGCCTTCGAGCAACGTGGGAATCAGTTCCGGAAAGCAGGGAACCGGGATGTTGGGAGGCGCGGCAACCGCCGCCTGCCGCAGGAGCGCTTCCGGCGTCAGAGCCTCCCCCAAACGGATTTGCAAGGTTTCGAGATCAGCAGGCATGGCCATCAGGTCGGCTCCACCACGAGGTTGGCGAACTTGGTGTACTGCCCGATGAACGCAAGCCGCCGCATTCCGGTTTCGCCGTTGCGGTGCTTGGCGAGGTGGATTTCGGCAATGCCCTTGTCCTCGGTGTTCTCATGGTACACCTCATCGCGGTAGATGAAGAGAATCAAGTCCGCATCCTGCTCCAAGGCTCCGGATTCGCGGAGGTCGGCCATCATCGGGCGTTTGTCCGCACGACGCTCAAGGTCTCGGTTGAGCTGCGAAAGGGCGAGGACTGGAACCGAAAATTCCTTGGCCAGCGCCTTCAGCGAGCGCGAGATTTCGGAGATTTCCTGCTCGCGGGAGTCAATGCGGCGGGTGGACTGCATGAGTTGGAGGTAGTCCACCACGACGAGTCCAAGCGAACCATGCTCCTGCACCACCTGCCGGACAACTTTGCGGATGTGCATGGGCGTGATTCCGGAGTGGTCGTCAATGAACAGCGGCGTGTCCATCATGCGGGTGGTCGCTTCCAGAAGCTTGTCCCAGTCGTCCTGCTCCAAGTCCCCCACCCACAACCGGCGGCTGTTTACCTTGGCCTCGCTGCACACGAGGCGCATGGCGATGTGTTCGCGGGGCATTTCGAGGCTGAAGAGCAGAATGGGCTGCTTGGTCTGGAGCGCACCGTGGAGCGCGATATTGACTGCGAGGGCGGTCTTCCCCATCGAAGGCCGGGCGGCGAGAATGACAAGGTCGCCGCGCTGCAAGCCCCGGGTCAGCTCGTCCAACTCCGTGAAGCCGGTGGGCAGGCCCGTAACCAGCTGCGGGGATTCCGAGAGCTTTTCAAGGTGTTCGAAGTTGGTGAGCAGCACCTCCTTGAGCCGGGCGTAGTCGGCTTGGGAGGTCCGGGCGTCAATGGCCCGCAGGCGTTCGGCGGATTCCGCGAGGAACGTGGAAACGTCCTCGGGCCCCCCCTCTTGTCCACGCTTGGCAATCTCTTGGGCGGTGAGGATGATCTCGCGGAGTTGGCTTTTCTCGCGGACGATCTGGGCATAGTAATCGGCGTTCTCCGGAACCGGGGTGTTTTGGGTGAGCTGGAGCAGATAATCCACCCCGCCGGTTTGGTCAAAGAGTTGCCGATCGGTAAGCCAGCGGGCGAGGGTGAGTTCGTCGATGGGGGTCTCTTGCACGGCCATCCCCTGCATCGCCGTGTAGATGTGACGGTGCGCTGGCGAAAAGAAATCCTCCTCGATCAGCAGGTCGGCAATGGACGCAAGCAGGTCGTTGCGGATGATGACTGACCCCAGCACCGCCTGCTCGGCCATGCGATCGTGCGGAAGGAGTTCCTCGAAGTTGGGTCTTTGAGGAGGTGTGGCCATGGGAACCGGCTCGGGGGAAGGTCCGGAGGCAAAGTGCCCGGTTCACCCCGGCAGTTGCAACACCACCGGGGCCGATAAGGAAGTCAGGCGGCGTCCACGTCCGACTCCTGTGCCAGCAAAGCCTCTTCCTCTTCAAGGGTTGGCTCGTTGCCAGCTTCAGCATCGCGCTGCTCGGCGGCGGTTTTTTCCGCCAATGCCTTGGCGTCCTGCTCGGTGTCCACCTCGCCAATCACCTTGACGAAGAGTTCCACTTGCACATCCGTGTGAACGCGTATCGTGAACGAGTGGGTGCCCACGTTGCGGATCGGGCCGGACAGGAGGATCGAGCGGCGCTCGAACTCGAAGCCGTTTGCCCGGAAAAGCTCCAGCAGATCGCGGTACGTCACGGAGCCAAAGAGGCGCCCGCTCGGTCCCACCTTGCGCGTGAACTCCAAGGTCAGCGCCTTGAGCTTTTCAGCGATTTCCTGAGCTTGCGCGACGGCATCCGCCCGCAGCTTTTTCAGGTACTGGAGCCGATGCTTCAACTCCTTGGACTGCTTGCTGCTCGCCAACAGGGCCATGCCCTGCGGCAGCAGGTAGTTCCGGCCATAGCCGGGCTTGACCTCAACGGTATCTCCGATCAGGCCAAGGTTGGAGACATCTTGGGTCAGAATCAGTTTCACGGTGTCTCCTCAGCCGCTGGTGTAGGACAGCAGGGCCAAATTCCGGGCGCGCTTGACCGCCGTGCGCAGCATCCGCTGGTACGGGGCCGACACTCCGGAAATGCGGCTGGGGACAATCTTTCCGCCCTCCGTGACATACTGCTTGAGCAGATCGACGTCCTTGTAGTCGATGCGCTCAACGCCGGCTTGCTTGAAGGGGCAAGTCTTGCGCTTGCCACGCAGGAGGACACTGACGGGTATCCGGAAGCGTTGTCGCCCCCCTCGCCGTTTACGTTTTTTCTGGATGGGCATGGATCTTCTCACTCCGTCGGGGTTTCAGGGGTTTCAGCCTCTGTGTGGGCTTCGGCTTTCTCCGGCGGCGGCTCGGTTTTTTCCAAGGTGTCGTCAGATTTGGCCTCCGCCTTCTCGCTGGTCCGCTCCCGGGCTTTTTGAGTGTTGAAGCGGGTTTTGCCCGCAAACTTGGCGGCCCGCTCAGCCTCGGTAGCGGCTCGTTCGGCGGCCCGCGCCGCATTTTCAGCGAGCAGGGCCTTGAACTGGCTGGCTTCGGATTCAATGTTGCTCACCCGGAGGGAGAAGAAGCGCAGCACATCATCGGTCAGGTTGAACTGACGCTCCAATTCAGTGAGGGCAGAACCAGGACCCTCAACGTACCAAATGTGGTACACACCATAATCCTGATCGTCAATCGGATAGGCAAGCCGCCTCCGGCCCCAGACGAACTGCTGCTCGACTGTGGCTTTCTCTTTTTTGAGGGTACTCTCGGCCTTCTTCAGGAACGTGCTCTGCTCCTCCTCGCTGAAGCGGGCGCTGGTGATAAAGATAATTTCGTAGGAACTCATCGTGTTTCTTCCTTGCGGATGAAGCCCGCTTACGCGAGCAAGGAAAGGACGTCCTGCACGACAGGAACGACCTGCCTCCGGACCTCCCGGAGGACTTTGGAAAACCCGGCCAAAGCTCGGGTCCGTGTGCTTGTTTGCGTCAGACGTTGAACCGGAAGTGGACGATGTCGCCGTCCTGCACGATGTAGTCGCGCCCTTCCAGCCGCCAGCGTCCGGCGTCTTTCACGTTGGCTTCCGAGCCGAGTTCATCGAGGTCCCGGAAGTGAAACACCTCTGCACGGATGAAGCCCTTTTCAAAATCGGTGTGGATGCGTCCTGCGGCCTGTGGTGCTGCCGTCTGCCCCCGGATTTCCCACGCCCGCACCTCCTGCTTGCCAGCGGTGAAGAAGGTGATCTGCTGGAGCAAGCTGTAGCCGACGCGGATCACCCGTGCCAGTCCGGCTTCGGCGATGCCCAGCTCTGCCATGAAAAGTGGTGCATCCTCATCGTCCATCTCGGCAAGCTCGGCCTCGACCTGCGCACAGATTGGGATGATCTCCACGCCTTCTGCCTCCGCCCGTTGCCGGAGCTGCTGCTCAAGCGGCCCTGGATTCTGGAGTCCTTCCTCCGAAACGTTGGCGACGTAGAAGTAGGGCTTGCCCGTGAGCAGGTTGAGGTCGCTGACGGTCGCCCGCTCCTCCTGTTCCAACTCGACGGTCCGGGCGAGCTTGCCGTCGCTGAGGTGCGCGAGCAGTTTTTCGCAGGCGGCGAGTTCCACCTTGTCGCCCTTGCCCACCTTGCGCTGACGCGTGGCTTTCTCCAGTCGCCGCTCCACCTGCTCCAAATCCGCGAGCGTCAGTTCGGTGTGGATGACCTCGATGTCTCCAAGCGGATCGGGCTGGCCTGCGACATGGACCACCTTGTCGTCCTCAAAGCAGCGGACCACATGCGCAAGCGCCTGCACCTGCCGGATGTGCCCAAGAAACTGGTTCCCGAGTCCTTCGCCCCGGCTGGCTCCGGCGACCAGGCCGGCGATGTCCACCATCTGAAGCGTTGCAGGCACGATGCGATTCGGTTCGACCAGTTCGACGATGCGGGCCAGCCGAGGGTCCCGAACGGGCACTACACCCACGTTCGGGTCGATGGTGCAAAACGGGTAGTTCGCCACTTCCGCCTGCACTTTTGTGAGGGCGCAGAAGAGGGTGGACTTGCCAACGTTGGGCAGCCCGACGATTCCGACTTCAAGAGACATCGCACTTAGCCTGTGGCCGTTTCAGCCACAACGGGCTGAGGGGCGGCGAGCGTGGTGTCGCGCCAAGCCCCGGAACGCAGGAAGCACGTCAGTGCCTCCAGCAGCGCGGGCATGACCGCCTGGGTCGCCGACTCGTCCCCCGGCTTCCAGCGTCCCAGCACATAGCCGGTCACAGAACGCTCTCCTTGCGGACGGCCAATGCCGACCCGGACCCGGCGAAACTGCTCGGTGCCCAACTGCTCAATGAGGGAGCGCAGACCGTTGTGCCCCCCGTGACTCCCGGAGGTACGCAAGCGCACCCGCCCCGGAGGCAGGTCCAGATCGTCGGAAACCACCACGAGGTCTTCCGGCGCGATCTTGAAAAAACGGAGGCATTCGGCCACGGAAAACCCGCTACGGTTCATGTAGGTCTGAGGCTTGAGCAGCAGGAATGGCTCCGGTCCGGCACTCCCACGCTGCATCAGCCCCTGAAAGCGGCTCTGGGGGCTGGGCAGGTCAAGCTGGTGGGCGAGTTGATCCACCACCTCAAACCCAGCGTTGTGTGGGGTGTTCTTGTACTCCCTCCCCGGATTGCCCAGCCCGGCGATCAGGCGCATGTCAGGTCTCTGGATGCGGAGGGCGGGCCCTCATGCTTCGGCAGTGGCCTCTTCAGGCGTTTCTTCTGCAGCCTCTTCCTCTTCGCTGTCCAACATGCGGGCCATGCGTCCGACGATGGAGGCGACCACGAAATTCTCTTTGCTGACCAACTGCACCCCCTCTGGAATCGTCAATTCCTCCATGCGCAAGATCGTGTCAAGATCCAGCTCCGAAACGTCCACGTCCACCGACATCGGAATCTGGTCCGGCAGGCAGATCACTTCCAGGTCCCGGACGGCCAGTTGCATGACTCCGCCCTTGCGGACCCCAGAAGCCTCGCCCAAGACGTTCAGCGGAATGCGGAGTTTCACGGGTTTTTCTGTGTTCAACTCCCGGAAGTCGAGGTGGATGAGCAGGTGCTTGTAGGGGTGCTTCTGGACCTCCTTGAGCATCACTTTGCCACTCCATTCCTCGGTGTCGGAGTCGGCGTTGAAAACGCTCAGCGGCATCAACTCGTGGGTGCCGGTCAGTTTTTCCAAGGCGTGCCGGGTCGGCTCCTCGTCCATCTCCAAATGCAGCACCCCACTCAGGCCGTTGAGGGCGGCAGGGATTTTTTGGAGACGGCGGAGACGTTGGTTGTCGGTCTTGCCGGTTGCCTTGCGGAGATGGGCTTGAAGTGCTGGTGCGGACATGGCCCGTGAACAGGCTAGGGGTTTGGAAAGCAAACTTAACCTTATAGCCTGTCTCCCAAAAGCAGTCAAACCAATTCTCAACTCCGGAGGACTGGAATAACAACGTTGAGGTTGTGGTTTGGAACACATGCTGATAGCCCCCCTCTTGAGTGTTGGTGCCTGTCCTCAGCAAAATTCACCCTGTCAAGGGTTGGGATTTTGCAAAGAGACGGCGTTTTCTGGTGTGTTTCCCCCGGTTTACAGTTATTGTTCCCGATTTTCAGAGGAACAACACTCAAGGGGGAGACTGCCGAAAAAAATTGACGAAATTGCTGATGTAACCCACATTGAGCAGGTTGGTATGAGGTTTTCTTGAGTTATCGTTTTTTTCAGTTTTTTTCGCTGTTGATGAGCAATTTCAACAGACAA
>PBTB01000123.1 GCA_002726945.1 Deltaproteobacteria bacterium
CTCTGGCCGGGGCTTTTCCTCACGCTGGTCGTCTACTCCCTCAACATGTTCGGAGATGCCCTCAGGGACCTGCTCGATCCCCGGCTGCGCGGTGGAGAGGGCAGTCACGGCGCCACAAAGAAGAAACGCAAACGAGGCTTGCTCTCCAGATTGCTCAACCCCTTTGCTTAGCAAGAAGTTCCCTGTGTTTGCTCTTCGGATCCCAACTGGTGTCATCGGGATAGATTCACGGACCACGGTGACGGTTCCAACCACAGCAGGGTTGATGTTACTGTGGTTGAACAGTGCGTGATCCCCCCAGTTTCATTTCATCTCGCATCAGGTTTCGAGCCTGGTAGTTTTGGACACCGTTCCAGCACTCGGTCTGGTTTGGCGCGTTCTTGAGGTCTTCAAGCAAGAAGGCATTGGGTTCCGATTTCAGCAGCCAGTGCTTCATGCGTCCTCGTCCGCAAGCACGTCGCGTCCGACGCGGAAGGGTTCCATGCGCATCGCCGGGCTACTCTTACGCACCCAGAGCCGGACGCGCTCGACGGTCACGCCATTGGGACCGGTGAGGCTGGGCTGCTCCTCGGCGCAGATCACATCCTCGCTACGGAACTCAAAAGCCGTGCCCTGTGGTTCAGCGGGCGGGTGAGCAGCAGCAGCATGTGGGGGTTGTAGTGCTGGCGGAGGGAACCAATGAAGGCGACCGCCTCCGCCTCAAGGTCATGGAGGGATTTCTGGTAGGGTTGGACGGCGAAGAAATCCCCCTCGCCGAGCAGGGTCTGCACCGACATGTTCGCCTCAGATCTGGGCGTTCTCCGGGCGTAGCGGGCGCAACTGCTTGCCGGCTTCCCACATCTCCTGCCCATCGATCACTGCCAGTTCCCTCTCCAACTGCTGGCGGTAGTCCGAACGCGAGTTGGACTCAATCGCGATCTGTGCCTCGGTCCCGGCCTTCACCCGGTCGTAGCACTCCTGAATCACAGGCTTGAGCACCTTGTGGAACTTGGGGGCCCAGTCGAGCGCACCGCGCTGTGCCGTGGTCGAGCAGTTCGCGTACATCCAGTCCATGCCCTTCTGCGACACCAGCGGGTAGAGGCTCTCCAGCGCCTCCTCGATGGTCTCGTTGTACGCCTCTGAGGGCGAGTGCCCCTGCTCACGCAACACCTCGTACTGAGCGAGGAACGCCCCCTGAAGCATGCCCATCAGCACGCAGCGCTCACCTGTGAGGTCGCTGTAAACCTCCTTCTCAAAGCTCGTCTCGAAGAGGTGTCCGGACCCGATCGCAAAGGCGGTGGCGATAGCGCGGCCGCGGGCGTTTCCGGTGGCGTCCTGATGAATGGCGAAGGAGGCGTTGATGCCGCGTCCGGCAAGGAAGTGGTTGCGTACTGTTAGTCCGGACCCCTTGGGGGCAACCAGAATGACGTCGAGGTCGCTACCGGGAATGATGCTCGTGTGGCCCTTGAAGACAATTCCGAAGCCGTGCGAGAAGTAGAGCGCGTTGCCGGGCTGAAGATTGGACTGCACCATCGGCCACATCTGGATCTGTCCGGCATCCGAGAGCAGGTACTGGAGAATCGTTCCTCGTGTGGCGGCTTCCTCGGTTTCAAACAGCGTTTTTCCCTCAACCCAGCCATCTTCCAGGGCCTTGTCCCAACTGCGGCCCCGGCGCACGCCAAGGATCACCTGGAAACCCTGGTCGCGCATGTTCAGTCCCTGCCCTCGGCCTTGCGGGCCGTAGCCGAGGATCGCCGTTACTTCCTCCTTGAGGATGCTCTTGCAGCGTTCCACCGGATAATCCGTGCGTTCGATAATTATTTCCGAATGGCCGGCGATGTTGATCTCCTTCATCGAATTTCTCCTTGAATGTGCAGTGAATGGGACGCCTCCGTCCCAGATTTGGTCATTTCAAACACGATGGCGGGCATTGTGGGTTGTGGGGGGCAATCAAGAATCACGGCCCCCTCTTGCAATCGGCAAAGACACCCTACCCCAGGGTCTGAGGCATCCAGTGCTGATTGGAGGCGCATTCTGACCGAATCAGTGGAACCCGTGCGATGCTCACGACAATCCCGGGGGGGCCTGTGGCGTGCCACCGATTTCCCCAGCAAAGAGGCGTGCTCGGTTGACCTGAACCCAGCGGACTTGGAATCCACCCGCCGCAACCGGAGCATAGCTGATTTGGAGTCTTGAAGCCAAGACATTTCCGGAGCCGATTATTGAGTCTGTCCATGATTTGCAGACCTGCTCAAGTGTAAAGTTTGGAAATCGGAACCTTTTCTGGTCTTGTTGGATGAGTCCGTTGGTGTTCTCATTGAGTCCGCGCTCCCAGGAATGGACTTGTGACACTCAGCAATCCCGCAATCCCCGGGTTGCGGGATTGCTCCTGGCTGACACTGGACTGGGAGCGTCCCAGAGCCTGAGCGATCCGGTTCTGGGACGCTCCCAGTCCAGTGGATCTCAATATCATGCCGCTCTTTGAGGGGCAAGGTGTGGTATGACATAAGGCAGGCGCTGGGTTTGTCAGCGTGGAGCTACCTTGATTGCCACAGCTTGACCTCATGCGGCCAGCGAAAATCGGCACTCCAACGAGGAACACCGCCTGATGCTTATGATATGAATTCATGTTTCCTGAAACCCATTGAAGATTGTTTTTTCATGGGAGAGTCAGGCGTGCTTTGGAGGGTGTGCCGTGCAATGGAGTGTTCAAACCTAATCAAAAAACCCTCCGCCAGACGATGGCAACATTTGCATGGCAGGGTTAGCATCGCCTACACACCTAAAAGGGCAGATAAGCGTCATGGAGCTGGTCTTTTATGACACCGGATGCCAACAGGTCATTGATTTGCTGCTTGCTTCGGCCCAACTCTTCCAGTACCGCCCTGGTGTCGCTTCCCAATTTTGGCATGGGGTTTCCAATTTTCAATGCAGTGTTCCTGAAGCGGGCATAAGTTGGTGGATGGTTGTCCACCGGACTGCCGGCAGGATGATCTTTAACCCGAATCACTGATATCGAATCTCCATAACTCCAGTCTTTCAGATCCTCTGCGTTGAGCTCAGTCAAGCAATTGTTTCGTATCTCATCGGTACAGTCGATTCGATGACATCCTAAACCAGCGTCATTGAAGGCCTTGACCCAAAATCCAACAGGATGTTCTTGAATGGCGGTCACCAGGGTTTGCAAACGCTCCTCCTCGGACTCATGCCCCAGCGGCACGCCGGCAAGTTGTGGAAGTTCATGCAATTTTGGCAAGTCGGAGCATAACCCTGCGAGAAATATCCAACCATCATTGGCCCGGTAGATTCGTTGCAGCGAATGCTCTCCCTGGGCTCTCTGACCTTGCGGTTCAGCAGCAGATTGCGATGAGGCTGTTGCCAACATGAAAGGAGCCTGGACAAGTTGTGCTCCCTGCGCAAGTGAAGTCAATACCAGCGTACCTCCACCAAAAAGTTGTCGCTTGAGCAATGCCAGGGCAATCCCGAAAGCTCCGGAATAACCGGTCAAATAATCTATGCATGATGCAAAACCATGAATTTCCGGCCGTTGTCCGTTGCCTCCATAGCGCGTCATGATGCCGGTGGCGGCCTGCAGGACCGGGTCAAATCCAGTCAGGTAAGTCCAAGGTCCGGGACGTGGACCCTGGAAGGCAGTGAGATTGAGATAAATCAGCTCCGGGTTCAGTTTTGAAAGCAAATCGTAATCAATGCCCAACCTCTCAGCAACACCAGGTCGGAAATTTTGCACAATTACATCGGCCTGCTTCACCAACTCAAGAAAAATCTCCTTGCCTGCTGCCTGCTTGAGATCCAGGATGATGCTCCGCTTTCCCTGACCCACTTCAAGGTGCAGCCGGAAGACCGTTCCCATCGTAAGGTAGGGTGATGGCGAGTCGATCTTGATGACGTCTGCTCCATACTCCGCCAGTGTTCTTGCGCAGCAGGGGCCTGCAAGTACAGTTGAGAGGTCGAGGACCCTGATTCCCTCGAGTATCCCTCTGCCCGGCTTGGCGGAAGGGGATTTCCTTGCAGGCCACACCTGCCGATTCTGCAACAGTTTTGAAAGCTTTGCTGGGCAAGACCTGCTGGGTTGAACCTGGTCATCTGCAGTCCGCGACAGGGTTGTTTGCAGGCCCAATTGACGAACTTCTCCATGCAGGGGTTCATCGATGACTACGATTAAAGCCGCTTCAAGAGCTTCCGGGGCATAGAGCCAATCTCTGGTTGTTCGGTGAATGCTGAAGGGGACCCCACACTCTTGCATGATTGGAATCCACTCTGATGCTGATTTTTTCAGGAACGCCGCTGCGATCCGCTCCCGCAATTTTTCTTTCAAATCCGGCAAAAGCCTTTCAACGAGTTGCAGGTTGTCGGTTCTTCCCAGGTTTTCGTAGGCAGGCAGGTCTGTCATTCCGTCTGCGATCAGATCATTGTAAATGCCAAGGCCTTTGACCAGGTTGACACTGTGCCGGCTGTTGTTATGCGCCAGCATATAAACCCAGCCTCCATCAGCAGTGGCATAGCTGTCCCACATGGGATGATAGAGGGTGCGAAGTTCCTCAACCAACTTATCCTGTTCATCAGGATCCGCGCGCTTCATCCGCTCCCGCAATGGCTGGTTGGCGGGGTTTGGACGCCGCAAGTTGTTCAGTGGACTCCATTGATTGACAAAAGCCCCCATCGCCGACATGGCAGCCCCGCTAAGGGGAACCTCGATGACATCTCCCAGACTTGTCTGCTCCCGGGCATAAAGCGCCAGTGTCACTGCCAAAGCGCCATGAACGGCAGCATATGCAGACGGTACCGGCAACGGGGTATAAACCGGAGGCGCCTCCAACTCTCGGCGAATGTCATGCAGGTCCCTGAAAAAGCCTGTTGCCGCACTGACAACACCTTCAAATGCCCGAATTGACGCCTTGAATTCATCAGCTGAGGGAAATCCCGGCAGGGACAGATAGATCAATCTCGGGTTCAGTCTTGTCATCTCGTCCGGACCAAGACCCAAGGCTCTCATGACTCCAGGTCGAAAATTCTCAATCAGCACATCTGCTGATTTCACCAATTGTTTGGCGTTTTCCAGGTCATCCGGTGTTTTCAGGTCCAATTGCAACCGTTGCTTCCCCCGGTTAAAAACAGTATCGACCGGCTGCGGGGTCTGCTTTTGGCCAAGTCGGTCGATTTTCACGACTTCGGCACCCTGGTCGGCCAGCAACATGCCTACCAGCGGCCCCGCAAAGTAATGCCCGAAGTCGATAACCCGGCATCCTTCAAGTGGTGCCGAGTCTGAAGTTGTTGGTGTCTTGATCATACAAACATGGTTTTTGTAGGTTTAAGACCAGAAGATGACGTCAAAGGGTCTGGTGCAAATTCACAGGAAACAAACCCTGACCCTCCTCCCCACATCCCAACCGGGCAAGAGAAAAGCGCCTGACAGGGCATGGAATGAAGAGAGCGTCCCCTGAGCTCTGCAAGTTCATTTCACCGTTTTTTATTTTTCCACATTTCCAAGCGCACTCACCTGCGGGTGGTGGATTCTTGTAAGACCTTGTGTCGCTCATCCACAGGAGTCTGTTCCAAAGGGTCATCGCTTTCCCAGAGCTTTTCTGGGGGATATCTCCTTTCCGGCTGATTCATCGAGGCTCTCCACCCCGTCGTCGTTGACCGCCACGTATAATCTCGGGAGAGTTCTTCTTTGCTGGAGGAAGGGCTGAGTCCCCCGATACGCACGTAGTTTCCCGCATCCATGGCCTGCCGCATACCACGAAGAATCCCAGGCTCCTGACCATGGCCTTCAATCCCACCGATACCATTACCGATGAAACAAAGGCGTTTTAACAGCTTTAAGGAGGCGTTGGCCAAGACTTCGGGGTCCAGACTGAATGGAAAGAGTTCCTGGGTCCTCATCCATGGTTTGATGCAGGCCATGACCAGGATGTGCCGCGGTTTTTCGGTTTGATTGATACCGGTTCCATGAAGGGTGTGACCGTCCATCATCATGAGGGTCCCCGCTTTGGCCTCAAGACTGATGGCCGGTGGGAGTTGCTTAACGGGCCTGTGATTGCCACTTTGAAATAGAATTTTGTGGCTGCGGGGGACAATCATGGTGCCTCCGTTGAAATAGTCCACGTCGTCCAGAAACACAAGGTGGTTGCACAGCAGCGGAGTTTCGGTTTGCAGTGCGCCGCTGTCTTGGTGCAACGATTGCGGGTGCCCGCCTTGAGAAGCGATGATGGAGATAAATGAGGTGATGATGAAGTCAGGCCCAACCGTCTCGTTGAGCAGTTGCTCAATCAAAGGGCCGGCCTGAACCACTGCAGGGTCGTGCTCCATGAAACCCCGGAAGCAGGCGCCTTTGTTGGCCAGGGAGGTTACAAACTGCGTAGCGTGTGTCGTCTTTCCGGTCCCGGCCCCTCCTGCATAATGGAACCCGACACCGGCCAGGCGTTCTCCTGCCGCCTGCTCCACGACTCGGGTGCGTATGGTGCTCAACTGCTCTTTGCTGAAGGCCTCTTCAATCAAGCAGTATCCAAACTCGCGGAAGTCGTTGCGAAGCTGACGCAGATCTTTAGTCGGAGCAGGGAGCGGCCCGTGAGCGGCCCAGTACTCCTTGGCGCTCCCCTGGGTGTTGTAATAAAGCGAGTCGTCATCCAGGTCCACGCCGTTCTCGTCTCCTTTAGGGCTGGGCGTAAAGACAAAGCCTTGCTCGGCAAAACTTTGGCGTGGTTCGTTTGCCTTGAGCAGGTGGGTGTACAGCTGTTCGTCTTCGGGGCTGTTTACCTTGACGTTTTCTGGCAAGAATTCAGTCGGTATCTCTTGTGTGGGTATCGGGTTTTGTTGATCTTTTTCCATAAAACAGCCCTGTTTTCCTGACATCATATTATCCTGATTAGGTTAGCATATTGAGAAACTGTAACGTGCGTTTTTTGTAAGTTTAAGGCCAGAAGATGCCGCCAAAGTGGTCTGGTGCAAATTCACAGGAAACAAACCCTGACCCTCCTCCCCACATCCCAACCGGCCAAGAGAAAAGCGCCTGACAGGGCATGGAATGAAGAGAGCGTCCCCTGAGCTCTTCAAGTTCATTTCACCGTTTTTGTTGACGCCGTCAAAAATATCGACAATGCCGCGGAGTTTATGATTAAACAGATCCGTTGTGGCATCACCGACTCTGCTGCTCCCATATTGCCCTCTCCGTCCCGTAGTCTGGGATCGCACAGGGCGTCTCCGAACATGTTGAGACAATAGACGGTCACGGTCAGTTCGCACCCATGGTGGATTCGCCGGAGTCTCGGTTCCCAAGGGCAGCAAACATCTCCCTTGGACCCTCGAAAGCCCCTCGGCCGTGTGCGACCAGCATGTTGTCCAGAATAATAACCTCGCCTTGCTCAAGTGCGAAATGGGTTTCCATTTCCAGCATCAGATCGTACCAGCACTCCACGTCAGTGTCTGGTATCGAGTTTCCGTTTTCCAGAAACATCTGGTTGATAGTGTCAGGAACCTTGGCGCGCACCTGATCCAGCTTCTCGACATCCGCAAGGCGTCCGTCGCGAACGGCATCCCTGCGGTAGGTCACCGGGTTTATTAGCATTGCCTGGGTGCACCAGAGTTCTCCGTGTATAAGATGGGTCCGGAAGAACCTTGCAGGCTCCTGCAGGATCACAAGGGAATCATCATCCTTCCAGGTCAGTTCCCATCCGCGCTCCTGAGCGATAAGGGCAGCTTCCTGTTGGTCTCCGGTTCCGAGCGCCTCCTGCCAGGATTTTTCTCCTTGAGAAAATGCTCCATGCTCCGAGCTCTTCAAAGTACGCTGCAAACGAGCCCGCCTGCCACGGTATCGTGACTTTAGTTCATTGGGAAGATTGGCAGTGAACTTGCGCATGTCGATGAATAAATTGGTCTTCTGCCCGTTGTTCGGAGGTAACTCGCAATAAAAGGAGACGTAGTCCGGGATTGTGTCCAGGTAGGACATCTCCTGATGACTGTGGAGGGTTACAGAAGGCGGCAGTTCGGTTGCGGTGTAAACGCCACTTCCCATCTCAGTCCTTGGGCTCGTACCGCCAACGTATGAATGATGACTAAATTCGATGGACGCAAGGAATTCGCCATACGGCCTTGTGTCCTTGATGCCGGTATTCCTGATCAGCAGTCCACCCTTGGTGTCAACCAGGTGGTAAATCTGTGCTTTGAGCTCGCGCCGGGCTGGCGTATCAGTGGAGCCAGTCAGGTCCAGCTGGATGCACGGCAGGGTCAATCCTTTGCCAAAGTCTACTGTTTCATACTGCATCTTGAATTACTTGATTCCGTGTTCAAAATTACAAAATTAAGGCTTGATTTAAAACTTGCTTTCATTCCCGCAAGCACGTTGTCAAGGATGCTTCTAAGCATAAGACTCATTGAGGGAGTTATCAAAAAAACCGACTCACTCGCCCGAAATGGGGTTCATGAATCATGCACTGACTCACTGATGTTATGCATTCTGATTTTAACTCATTGAAATCATTGTATTTTTAAAATAGATCAAAATTATCACCATCAATAAAATCAATCACTTACGAAGGGGCTGCGTAACATCAGATTCAGAATGACTATAGGGCTTGAGCAGTTGCTTGGCGATGCTGGCAAGGTGGACCTCGTCGGCTCCGTCGTAGATGCGGGCGGCGCGTTCCTCGCGGTAGAGGAAGCTGAGGACGGTGTCATCGGTGACACCGAGGGCCCCGTGGACCTGGATGGCGCGATCAACAATGCGCTGGAGGGTTTGCGCGACCTGCACCTTGATGAGGGAGATTTCGAGTCGGGCGGCCTTTGCCCCGTCATGCCCGATGCGCCACGCGGCGTGGAGGGTGGCGAGTCGGGCGGCGTTCAGTTCAATTGCGGATTCGGCGAGGTGGTTCTGTACCAACTGCTTGTCGGCCAAAACCGAGTCGGGTCCGAGAACCCGAGATTGGGCGCGAGCTTTCATGAGATCGAGGGCGCGTCCGGAGGCCCCCAGCCAGCGCATGCAGTGGTGGATGCGTCCGGGGCCAAGACGATGCTGGGCGAGGACAAAACCCTGCCCTTCGGGACCAAGCAGCGACGAAACGGGAACCCGCACCTCCTGAAACTCCAGTTCGGCGTGGCTGATCCAGCCGGAACCGGCGTGTCCCATCACCGAAATGTTGCGGACGTGGACAAGTCCGGGCGCATTCTTGGGAACCAAGATCATCGAGGCCCGCTGGTAGGGCGGCGCGTCCGGATTCGTGACCGCCATGACGATGCAGAGCGCTGCGCCATCGGCTCCGGTGGCGAACCACTTGCGTCCGGAAATCACATAATCGTCACCGTCCCGCAGGGCCCGTGTCTCCAGCATGACCGGATTCGACCCTGCAGTGTGCGGTTCGGTCATGGCAAAGCAACTGCGGATTTCCCCGCGCACCATGCGGCCCAGCCACTGCTCCTTGTGCTCCGGGGTGCCGTGCATGTGGAGCAGTTCGATGTTGCCTGCGTCCGGAGCTTGGGTGCCAAAGGAGTAGAGTCCCAACGGGGTGCGGCCGAGCACTTCCAGCACAAGCGCGTGGCTGAGCAAGTCCCAGCCCTGTCCGCCCCACTCCTTGGGGTGGTTGGGCGCCCACCAACCGTGCCCCCGGACCTCGTTGCGAACGGTTTCCAGATCCGCTTCGACGGCAGCGAATCCACCTGCAAGCAGCTTCGGTTCCAGTGGAAGCACACGGGAATCAACGAATTCGCGCAGCTCGGTCAGCCGCGCTTGCAGATCTTGAGAAATCGAGAAATCCATCAGGCTTATGCGAGAATGCCGCCGTCCACAACAAAGGACGCGCCGGTGGTGTAGGAAGAAGCATCGGACGCGAGATAGAGGATCATCCCGGACATTTCATCCGGCTGGGCCGCCCGTCGCAGCGGGATCTGCGGAACGATCTGCTCCATGAACTGCTCGTTTTGCACCAGCGCCGCCGCAAATTTGGTGTTGGTGATTCCGGGCAGCAGCGAGTTGACACGAATGCCGCTGGGTCCAAGCTCCTTGGCGAAGCCCTGCGTCATCGAGCAGATTGCCGCCTTGGTGAGCGAATACACCACCTGCCCACTGATGGGGCGGATGGCGTTGACCGAGGCGACGTTGATGATCGAACCACTGCCATTCACCTTCATCAGACGAGCCGCGTGCTGGCTCATGAAGAAGTAACCCTTCAGGTTGACATCCACCGTCTTGTCCCAAATCTTCTCGTCCACCTCCAGCACCGAACCGTAATGCGGGTTGGTGGCAGCGTTGTTGACAAGGATGTCGCAGCGTCCGAACTTGGATTGCACCTGCTCGAAAAGCGCGGCGACTTGAGCCAGATCCCCGTTGTGGCAGGCAATCGGCGTGGCTTCCCCGTCGGCGTCCCGGATTTGCCGGGCGGCGTCTTCCAACGCCTCCGGCTTGCGGCTGGCGAGGACAACATGCGCTCCGGCTTGAGCGAGCGTGGTAGCGGCAGCAAGGCCGATACCCCGGCTGGCGCCGGACAGCACCGCCACCTTGCCGGACAGCTCAAAACGTTCTGAAACAGACATGCAGGTTCCTGATGAGGGCGTGTGATCCTCCATCAGAATGACAAGCCTTGGGGAAGTCTCAACGGTTTTCGCACTCGAAGATGCGGATTTTGCTTTGCCTCTGGTCCGGAGTCGTTTATGATCCAAAAGGACACGGTTTCCCTTGGGAACCCGGAAAACTTTTCCTTATCCCACAGAGGCTCGTGCTGCGTTGGTTTTTGAACTGCCTGCTTTTGCTGTTTCGGGATCGCTTTGTGCAGACCGGAACGCTGCTTGGCTTGATCGCCGGACTCTTTGGAGCGCAGTACATCTTCTCTCCTCCGGAAGTCGCGGCTCCGGCACTGGCCTTCGTCGGCTGGGGGCTAGGCGCGTACTTCGGCTACCATCGCTCCTCCCTGACGCTCCGCAAGCGCAAGCCCAAGCTCAAGGTGCACCAAGGCGGGCGCTAGGCTCATCGTTCTCTTCCGGAATCAACCATGAATGTGCAAGTGGAGGTCGGGATCAGCCCGTCCGGAGTGCTGCTCTCAGTCAAGCAAAACGACGGGCGGTTGCACCAACTCGTTGCGGTGGAACTGACCGATCATGAGGCACTGGAAATCGCCAATCTCATCAAAAAACGGGTTGCGGAAAATCAGCAAACCACCAATCCCTCGGAGTTGAACTGAGCCATGAGTCAGGATCGTCGCTCCGTCTGGGGCTGGGCACTTTACGACTGGGCAAACTCGGCCTTTGCAACCACCGTGGTTGCGGGCTTCTTCCCGATTTTCTTCAAGCAGTATTGGAGTGCCGGGTCGGACGTGAACACCAGCACCGCCCAACTCGGCTTCGGCAACGCCCTCGCCAGCCTGCTCGTTGCCCTGCTCGCCCCGCTCTTGGGGGCGATTGCCGACCAGGCCTCTGTGAAAAAGCGGATGCTCGGCACCTTCGCCTACCTCGGGGTGCTGGGCACCGCTGCGCTTTTTCTTGTGGAGCAAGGCAACTGGCAACTGGCGATTTTCGTCTATGTGATTGCCTCCATCGGCTTTTCCGGATCCAATATTTTCTACGACGCGCTGCTGCCCTCAATCACAGACGAATCCCGCATTGACTACGTTTCCAGCTTCGGCTACGCGCTAGGCTACTTAGGCGGAGGGTTGCTGTTCCTCGTCAATGTGCTGATGACGCTGAATCCGGACTGGTTCGGACTCGCCGATGCAGGAGAGGCGGTGCGTTGGTCCTTCGTGACCGTCGCCGTCTGGTGGGGCGGTTTCACGGTCTTCACACTGGCTTGGGTTCCCGAGCCAGACACGGGCCGCCTGGGAACTTTGGGGGCCATCTCCGCAGGACTCCGGCAACTTGGCACGACACTACGCAAGCTCAAACAACTGCGGACGGTGATGCTCTTCCTCGTCGCCTACTGGTTCTACATTGACGGCGTGGACACGATCATCCGCATGGCCGTGGATTACGGCATCTCCATCGGCTTTGAGTCCAGCGACCTCATCACCGCACTGCTGCTCGTGCAGTTCGTGGGCTTCCCCGCCGCACTGGTTTGGGGCAAGCTCGGCCAACATTGGGGTGTCCGTAAATCCATTTTCCTCTGCATTGCGGTGTACATGGCCGTCACCATCTGGGGCACGCAGATGCGCGAGAAGTGGGAGTTCTACGCGCTCGCTGCGGTGATTGGGCTGGTGCAGGGCGGCGTTCAGGCGTTGAGCCGTTCTTACTACTCCCGACTGATTCCGCTCAACCAGGCTGCCGAATTCTACGGATTCTACAACATGCTCGGCAAGTTCGCCGCCATCCTCGGCCCGGTGCTGATGGGACTCTCCGGATTGGTTGCTCGCAGCTTGCTCATGCCCGCAGACCCGACCGAGGCCATGCTCACACAAGTGGGGCAGGAGTCGGCCCGCTGGAGCATCGCCTCCATCATTCTGCTCTTCCTCATCGGCGGCTACCTCTTCTGGCAGGTCGATGAAACGCAGGGTCGCAAGGAAATCCGCAAGCTCCAAGACGTCTAATCTCCAGCCTTCCTTAGGAGTTGCCCCACAACAACGAGATTTCCGCCCTCTACCAAAACCAAGTCAACCTTCAGCTTTGAGGGTGTTGTACAGCTCAAAGGCTTTTTCTGGAGTTTCATTCTCATGAACCACCCCCCGAACGGCTTGGATCATGGCAACCGGAGCTTCCGATTGAAAGATGTTGCGCCCCATGTCAACACCTGCGGCACCTTGCTGAATGGCATTGTATGCCATTTTCAAAGCGTCCAATTCCGGAAGCTTTTTCCCGCCTGCAATCACAATCGGCACCGGGCAACTGGCGGTGACGGTTTCAAAATCGGTCTCAACATAATAGGTTTTGATGTAATGTGCTCCCAATTCCGCACAAATTCGGGTAGCCAACCGGAAGTAGCGGGCATCGCGAACCATCTCCTTGCCGACCGCAGTCACGGCCAAAGTTGGAATGCCGTAGCGGGTTCCCTGATCAATCAGCCTGGTCATGTTGATGATGGATTGCTTTTCATGCTCACCACCAATAAAAACCTGCACTGCCATTGCGGCAACGTTCATGCGGATGGAGTCCTCAATGTCCACAGCGATTGCTTCGTTGGACAACTCCTTGAGCATACTGGTTCCACCAGAAGCACGCATGACAATCGCCTGTATCGACGAGGACGGAATGGTGCTCCGCAAAATCCCGCGTGTCAACATCAGGGTGTCCGCATACGGAGCAAGTGGCACAATACTGATGTCAATCCGCTCCAATCCGGTGGTTGGTCCCTGAAAATAACCATGATCGAAAGCCAACATCACGGTACGTCCGGTTTTGGGATTGAAAATCCGCGCGAGCCGGTTTTGCATTCCCCAATCCAGTGCATTCGATCCTTTCAGAAAAAATGCCTCTGATTTTTGAGGAATATCCAAATAATACTCCTTCGTCTCCTTTAGTGTATCTAAATCGGCCATTGCTGTTTTCTGCTAATTTCATTTCATTGATGAGGATTCGCTTGCTTGCTTCAACGCGCGGATCGCTGCAGCATAGTCCGGCTTTTGAAAAACTGCACTACCCGCCACCGCCGTGTCCATTCCAGCATCTGCAAGCTGACGGATATTTCTGGTGGTGATTCCACCATCGACTTCAACTTCAACGGCAAGCCCTCGTTGGACAATTCGTTCTTTCACCTGTTCGATTTTACGAATCATTCCCGGCTGGAACGCTCCGCTCAATCCCGGATCAACCGTAAGCAACAACACAATGTCCGCTTTTTCAAGCACCCAGTCAATGGACTCCAAGGGAGTGGAAGGAATCAGCGCCACGCCGGACTTGATGCCAGCCTCCTGAATCCTGCGCAGCAGAAAATGCAAATGCATGGTTGTCTCTTGATGGATCACGAGTCGGTCAACTCCTGCATCGACAAACGCATCAATGTGTTTTTCCGGATGCTGTACCATCAGATGAGCATCAAAATCACACCCTTCTATGTGAGGAAGGCTCTTGATAATGGAGGGGCCAAAACTGAGCATCGGCACAAAGTCACCGTCCATGATATCCAAATGGATCATGTCCGCACCAGCTTTCGCCACTTGTTGCAGCTCCTCTCCCAGTCGTGAGCAATCACTAGAAAGCAGGGAGGGGGAGATCCTTACCATCTTGTTTCCTTCAACCAATCACTATTCAACAAGGGGTCCATACTTTTCAACATCCACGGCCTCATTCAAATCACCCGTTCATTGCCGCCATCAATTGGAATTTGCGCACCGGTCGTTTTCGCAAAAATCGAACCTGCCATCGCACAGACCATCCGTGCAACCTCTTTGGTTTTGACATCAATTTTTAAGACATTCCTGCTTTTGTATGCTTCCACCGTCAAGCCATAACGCTGTGCTGAACGCTCCAGGGCTTCTGGTGTCCAAAGCCCCGTATCATAAACACAATCCGGATGAAGGATGTTGACACGGATTCCGAATTTTCCCAACTCCAAAGCCGCAATTCGTGCCAGTTGGGTCTGCCCTGCTTTCGGAACAGAATAAGCCGAAGCTCCGGGGCCGGGAGCCGGGACATTCCGGGAGGCCATAAACACCACCGCCGGATCGGTTCCCTCTTTCAAAAATGGCACGCATGCCTGCAATAGTTGTTGAGGGGCCGTCAGGTTGACCTCCAGGCTTTTGCTCCACGTTTGCTCGTCCATGTCCGCAATCGTCTGCCCTGCTGGAAAAGTGCCGGCATTCAAAACCAACACATCCAGTCCACCAAAATTCCGCACAGTGGTTGCAACGGCTTCGGAGACGGCTGTTTGGTCGGTCACATCGCACTGCATACCCAGCATCCCGGAAGCTCCCAGAATGTTCAGAATTTCAGGATTCAAATCAAATCCAACCACCACTGCGCCTTGTTCGTGAAGCTCACGGGCGCACGCCAAACCAATTCCGCTTGCGGCTCCGGAAACGATGACGATTTTACCTTGAAACTCCGGAGGTTCGGTTTTCGTTTTGAGTTTTGCCTGTTGCAATTCCCAATACTCCGCCTCGAACAAATGCCCTTCCGAAACCGGACTCCACCCGCCCAAACGTTCGCTCTGCTGAATGGTTTTCATGGTATGTCCGGTAATGTCCGCCACAATTCCAGATTCTTTCAAATTCCGGCCAAACGCAATAACTCCCTGTCCCGGCCAAACCGCCCAGCGAGGTGCACTGTCCAAACGGGTTTGTTGTCCGTTGGTGTGCCGCTCAAAATACGCTGCGTATCCGGAGGCAAAATGATCTATGCTTTGCTCCAGATTTTCCGGATCAAGAAACACAGGAATTGGCTTGGTGTGGATCAGATGATCGGAAGTGATGGGACCACGAGCCGCAATTTCTTTGGCGTTTGGCAAATTGGCAAAACCGCAGGCTTCCGGACTGTTATTCAAAATTGCCAACATCGCCACCCCACGAACTCCGGAGACTTTACGGCGAATGCGGGCGAGTGCTTGCAAATCTTCCGGAGTCGGTTTTTCCAAAACCGGGACAGCACCGTGTTTTTCCAAATATTTTTCCGCCAGCGACACGAAGTCAACCATGCGCTCATAACTCTCACGGGCGCTTTCTCCAAACGTAAAAATGCCGTGGTTGAGCAACACCATCCCCTCATATTGGTTCCAATCCACACCCTGAGTCAACTCATATACTTTGCGGGCCAGTTTGAATCCAGGCATCACATAAGGAATGACAAGCAACCGATCCCCATACACGTCCCAAATCAACTCCTTCCCCTGGGGGGTATTCGTGAGGGTGACCACGGCATCTGCATGAGTGTGATCGGTCCAGGCAAAAGGGATAATGGCGTGCAACAGCGCCTCCACGGATGGACTTGGAGCATCTGGATTGATCATTGCCATGCGCTGCTGGCGCACCATTTCTGAATCGCTGATGCTTTCCAACACAATCAATTTCCGCAACGTTTTCAAACGGAGTGCTGTAAAACCTTCCGCTGCAATCGTGGCTAAATCCCCTCCACTGCCTTTAACATACAAAATTTCTTCTTCTTCCCCAAACAAATTGGTTTCCCGGAGCTTGACCGAAGTATTCCCTCCACCATGCAGCACCAAGTCCGGATTCTGGCCAAGCAACCGCGAAGAATACACTCGCATTTGAAGTGATTCCTCTTCAAATTGAGTTTTTTTAAGATTCAACAAGTTTTTCATGAATTTGATGGCTTACCTAAATCCTGATAGTCCCCCTCTTGAGTGTTGGTGCCTGTCCTCCGCAAGATTCGCCCTCTCAAGGGGTGTGATGTTGCAGAGAGACGGCGTTTTCCCCGGGTTACAGTCCCGATCGCCAGTCGCTCTTGCAACACCTGCCGCGAGCAGGTGCGGACCTTGCCTTCATGTTGGTGCCAAGTGGAAGAATGGAGTACTGATGGTGAACAGGCAAGCGCAACCGCTATGGCGAGATGGAGGACCACCGCAGCAGCCCTCCATTTAAAATCAAAAGGTCAAATGAAAAAATACGGGTGTTATGAAGGCACCGCCCGCTGGCCTTGAGACCCTGTGCTTGGATGGGTTTTGCAACCCGGTTGGGGAGAGAACTTCTTGCTAAGCGAAGGGGTTGAGCAGTCTGGAGAGGAAGCCTCGTTTGCGTTTCACCACCGCAGTGCCGTAACTGCCCTCTCCACCCCGCATCCTGGGATCGAGCAGGTCGCGCATGGCATCTCCGAACATGTTGACTCCATAAACCACCGAGACCAGGCAGAGTCCAGGCCAGAGCGCCAACCTTGGCGCCATCTCCATGTATTGACGTCCCTCCCGGCTGAGCATCCCGCCCCAGCTGGGCACCTCGGGGGGCAGTCCGAATCCGAGGAAACTCAGTGCGGCCTCAGACATGATGACGGAACCAATGTTGATGGAGAAGATGATGATGAGTGGAGGCATGATATTGGGCAGCACATGCCGGAAGAGGATTTGGTTGAGGGGGGTGCCCAGGGCCTTGGCTGCGAGAAAGTAGTCGTTTCCTTTAATGCCGATCACGGCACTTCTCACGATCCTTGAGTTGCCAATTCCATAGGAGATTCCTAAAACCACAATGATCTGGAGCACCCCCTGTCCCACAATGGACATGACCGTCAGCAGGAGCAGCAACCCCGGGAAGGACATCCACGCATCCACAAACCGCTGCACCCCCAAATCGAATTTTCCTCCCACAAATCCTGCAACCCCGCCGAGCAGCAGAGAGACCAGAAGACTGAGTGTGGTTGCGGAGAAACTCACCAGCGCCGAATGTCGGGCTCCGTAGATGAGGCGGCTCATGAAATCACGACCCAACTGGTCGGTTCCCAAAAGATAGGTGCTTGATGAACCCTGCAGCCTGTCGATCAAGTGGATTTCAGTATAGGGAAACGGCGCCAGAGTCGGTGCCAGCAGGCTGACAAGCATGAATGTCAGGATGATTATCCCGCCGAAGGTGCCAAGCGGCTTTTCCCTGAGCAATCTTTTCAGCAACTCGACAAATAATGATGACCTTTTTTCTGCAACAGCAGTTTCTGCAGGATGATCGTCCATATGAATCTCCTCCTCTGCGCGGGTGCGGGTTTCCTCTTATTCGTAGCGGACCCTGGGGTCCAGATAGGGATAAATCAGGTCAACCAGCAGGTTTCCTCCCATCACAACGGTTGCAAACAAGAGGTTGACTCCGGAGACCACCGGGTAGTCTCTATCACTGAGTGCATCCAGCAGGAGACGCCCGAGGCCTGGCAGCGCAAAGATGTTCTCAATGATCACTGAACCCCCGACCAGCAGTGGAAAATGCAGGCCAATCAGGGTGACCACCGGAATAAGGGCATTCTTGATGGCGTGTCTGACAATGATGACCCGCTCCCGGAGCCCCTTGGACCAGGCGGTGCGGATATAGTCCTGACGCAGCACCTCGAGCATCATGGTGCGCGTCAGGCGCATGATGCTTGCCGAAAAATGGGTGCCAAGGATCAGGCAGGGGAGCACAAATGTCGAGAGATGCCCCACAGGGTCCTCTGTGAAAGGGATAAGTTCCATCGGGGGCGACCAGGCCCACCAGATGGCAGGGTAGATCATGATCATGGTTGCCAGCCAGAAGTCCGGCGTGGCCAGTCCAAGGATCGCGAAGGAGCGCCCCGCATAGTCCATTGCCGTATCCTGGCGCAGCGCCGAAAAAATGCCCACAGGCACCGCGATGATGAGTGCAATGAAGATGGCAAGTAAACCAAGCTCGATGGTGAGCGCCAATCTCCCGAATATCTTTTCCTCCACGCTCCAGCCTCCCAGCAGGGAATCGCCCATGGTGCCCTCAAACAACATGCCCCCGACCCAGCGTCCATACTGCACATGAACCGGCTGGTCCAAACCCAGCATCTTCTCAAGGGCTTCCCGGTCAATGTCGCCGGCCATGTACTGCATGCGGCCAACCATGGCATCGATCACATCGCCTGGGATGAAGCGGACGGAAAGGAAGACCAGGATGGTCAACAATACCCAGGTTGGGATGAGCAGCAATAAGCGTCTGATGACATAGGCTTTCATGGAATATCCCTCCTCAAGAGTATGAACTCATTCCGTTTTGGAAACTGCAACGGGTGCAATATTTTAAGAATAAAACAGGCATTGGGCTGGAGTGGTCATGCAGCACTGCGCTTGCAGGGATTGCCATTGATGCAGAATGCCGTTTGTGAGGATTTGACCCGGAAGACAAGGAAAAGTACGGAGGGCCACCGAAGCAGTCTGGAAAAAACCCTCCCCAATGATGCGATGCAAACACGGAGGGGGAGGGTTTCAAACAAGCATCCAAAGCATGGTGGGAGGGCAGCGATCGCTGCCCTCCCATCATTGCCGGCAATGAGCCCAAAAGCTAGTAGCCCATTTCTTTCTTCTTGGCACTATCAATCCAGAGGCGGGCCATGATGAGAATACGGTCCATGTCTCCCAGCTCGGTTTCCCCATTGTATCCGACAATCCACGGCTGGAAGGCGTGAAACTGAGGAACGCGCCCCCCCCATAAATACCAGTGCTGATTATTAAAGTACATATCGATCGGTTTCGAGGCCCTCTGCTGCTCCTCAAGGGTTTGGGCGGCTGACATCACGGCATACATGGCGTCATAAATTGGATCCTTGACTTGGGCGACATTCCACGGTGAATCAACCACTGTGGCCAGCAGACCCATCTGCCCCACGGGGTTCCACTCGTATCCCGAAATAAAAGCCAAAAACTGGCCACTGCCGTCCTGCAATTTGGCACCATAACCAGAGCCATCCACCCCTTCAAGCTTGATCTCAACGCCAATCTTTTTCCAATATTCGACCGCGATTTGGTCATGCTCTAAACGGTTTGATGCGAGACTATAATGCATAGTGGCCTTGAATCGAATGCCATCCGCGCCACGGGGATAACCTACCTCATCCAGGAGTTTCTCCGCCCCTTCCGGGTCATACCGATAGTATTGCTTGATCTCTTCAGGCCACTCCTCAAAATTGGTGACATACCCGATAAAACCTTTCCCTAGAAACCCCTGGGGTGTCAAATCGGCGAGATCATTATGAAATCTATCAAAAGGGCCGTCATCGCGAAAGTCCAGGGCCATCTGCATGGCGTGGCGCACCCGGACGTCGTTAAATGGTTTCTTTTGCGTGTTAAAAACCCAAGACGTCTCAGAGCGATAGGACATCGGCTCCAGCACGATTTCCGGATTGGTCTTCTTGAGACTCATCACCTGGTCCATGGAGGTGATTTGACCGTAGCCGGCAGGCATGCCCAGAAAATCAATCTTCCGCGAGCGCAGTAAGGACAGCCGTGTTACCGGTTCCGGAACAATCAGGCCCTTCAGTTCATCAATGTAGGGCAATTTGTTCTGGGGGAATTTTTCGTCGACATCCCAGTAATTGGGATTCTTGGTCCACGTTTGGGAGATGCCCTCCACTCTATCTGTAAACTCAAAGGGACCGGTACCGACCAGGTGCCGCCAATCCTTCGCGTCGCCATATTTCTTGATCACCTCGGGGGCGTACATAAAATTCAAGTTAACCACTGCAGCTCCGAGAAAAAGGGGATCTACCTCCTTCGTCTTGAAGACAAGGGTATATTTGTCGGTGGCCTTTATCGATTCGAGCTTGCCCAAATTGGCTTTCCAATAGGAACTGGGTTCGGTGAAGCCGCTGCCTGTACCCGTATAACGGTGATAGTTATATTCGGCATCATAAGCGGTAAATTCTCTGCCATTCACCGGTGCCTTGTTTTGCCATTTAACCCCCTTGCGGATTTTGAAGACCATCGTCAGTGGGTCGGGCTGCTCCCAGTTCTCGGCCAGGTGTCCTGTATAGAGACTCAAGGGCTTGTACGTTGTTCTAAAGTCGAATATGTCCCGGGGTGTTGCCCAGTCCATTATTCCCAGCTTCTCTAAAACGCCGGCGACCGTTTCTCCCGGGTGGTGATGGAACCACATGTCAACATGATCCACTCCTCCAAATCTTGTCGTAGCGAAGGTGATGGTCCCGCCATACTCAGGCGCGGATATCATCTTGCCGGTCGTGGGGTCTTTGACCATCTTGGCTGCCCAGACCTGGCCAGCCATGAAGACGCTTGCTCCCATGATGAGAGCCAGCAGGGTTGCGCTCAATTTTGAGCTGCTTTTTAGATTAAA
>PBTB01000124.1 GCA_002726945.1 Deltaproteobacteria bacterium
TAGAACACATTTCTACTAAAATACAGGAAGTCAATTCATTGATATTAAACAATATTAACTCAGGATAACAGTGTTCGGTTCTTAACGTCTTTTACTATAAAATTAAGAGTTGTGATTTATCAGGGTTTGAGAGAGTATGAGGTCAACCAAGGAGTGTTGCCATACATAAAAAATACATTGTTCGCCGAACCTCTGGCGGGATGGGACAGGTTCGCGTCCGTCCGCAACGCACCAAACTCGACTGGGCTTTGGAGATGGAGGAAGTGCTCACGACTCGCATGGCAGACGCCGAGAAAGTCATACTGGTCTGTGACAACCTGGATATCCATACAAGGGGGCCTTTTACGAAGCCTTCCCTCCCGAGCAAGCCCGGGTGCTTGTCCAAGGTCTTGAGTTTCACTGCACGCCCAAACCTGGCAGTTGCTTGAACATTGCCAGATGAGTCGTACACGCAAATCCGCAAGACCTGGCAGGAAATGCGGAAGCAATCCAACGAGTGGATGAACGCCGCTGAAGTGGTCTCTCCCGCTGCCTAAGACGACCGTCTGACGGTTGTCTTCAACCCCGGTTGAAGTCGGTCAGCCCCCTGACGACTTCGGCTGAGGTTTTCTATTTCTGCCCCCCGATCACCCCGCCGCTATTTGCAATTCCTCTAGCACTGCTCGACCCATTGCCGTGTCCGCGAGTGGGCGCGTGAGTTCCCCTAGTGCGTCAATCTGCCGCTTGAGAGCTGCGGCGTCACCTCCCTGCATCGAACTGCGAACCACGTCCATTTGAGTCCGGAGTTCCTGACGCTCCTCCGTGGACAGCGTTGCTTCGGCAACAGTCCAGCACTGCTCGATCCCCCGGAACATGCGTGCGGCCGTCTGCCCAAATTCGATGAGCTGACGGGCGTTGAAATCGCTGATCGCGTGGTCAAAGGACTCCTCTAGGATGTGGTCGATTTCGGACTGGGTGAGTCCGTGCGAGGGGATCACCTCGATTTCGGCTGCGGTGCCGCTGCGCTGCTCCTTGGCGGAAACGATGAGCAGGCCGTTCGCATCAACGCGGAACGCGACTTCCACCAGCGGCAATCCCGCTGGCATTGGTGGGATGCCCCGGAGCTTGAAACGTCCGAGGTTGCGGCAATCCTCCACGAGTTCGCGCTCGCCCTGATAGATGTTGACGTCAATGGCGGTTTGGTTGTCCACGTTGGTGGTGAACATTTCGGCCACCTCTGCCGGAATTGTCGTGTTCGCGGTGATCAGCTTGCTGAAGGTACCGCCTAGCGTCTCAATCCCCAACGCAAGCGGGATGACGTCCAGCAACAGAAAATCGCGTCGCCCCCCGGCGAGCAGGTGTCCCTGAATCCCGGCTCCGATGGCCACCACCTTGTACGGATCAATGGCAACATGCGGCTTACGTCCGAAAAAGCGTTCCACTGCTTTGCGGACTCCCGGAACCACGGTGGAGCCACCCACCAAGACAACCTCATCCATCTGCTCTGCGGTCAATCCGGCAGCGCCGAGTGCCTTCCGGCAGCTTGCCAGCGTCCGCTCAATCAAAGGAGCAATGCGTTCCTCAAACTCCGCTTGCGTCACCAAGCCCTGCGGCATGATTCCACATTCTGGAAGTTCAAGGGTGTATGCGGTTTCCGGAGAGCCACTGAGCCGAATCTTGATCTCCTCCGCCGTTTTCCGCAGACGCTGCTGGGTTTCTGCACGCTCAAATGTAACTTCCGGATGTTCGGCCAGCAGCCGTTCGCGGAGCAGAGTCATCAACTCGCGGTCGAAGTCATCCCCGCCCAGCCGTGTGTCGCCATGCGTGGCAATGACCTTGAAGAGCTTTCCGGAAAGCTTGAGCAGCGAGAGGTCAAAGGTGCCGCCACCAAGATCGTACACAGCCACATATCCGTCCTTGCGCTCGTCCAATCCGTAGGCGATGGCGGCGGCGGTCGGCTCGTTGAGAATGCGTACCACTTCCAATCCGGCGAGTTTCGCGGCAGCGCGGGTGGCTTGGCGCTGGGCATCGTCGAAGTAGGCAGGAACGGTGATCACAGCTTTTGAGACTGTCTCATCCAGTGCGGTTTCCGCCCGACGCTTCACCTCCCGGAGAATCTCTGCTGAGAGTTCTTGGGGCGTGAATTCCTCAGTGCCAATGCGGACCTTCACGAGCTTGCGCTGCGCTGGAATCACGGCATACGGCAACTCCTTGATTTCTTCCGCCAGTTCCTCAACATCGCGCCCCATCAGTCGCTTGACGGAATAAACGGTCTGCTCCGGAGCCGTCAAGCGTTGTGCAACGGCAGCTTCTCCCACGATCCAGTTTCCGGAGCTGCGGGTGAGCACCGAAGGGGTGATGGGGTTTTCTCCAGACGGAGCCACCACTTCCGGACCGTCTTCAATCACCGTTGCTGCCAAGCTGTTAGTGGTGCCAAGGTCAATACCGATGATGCGTTCCATCTTCAAGTTTCAGAGTTCCAAAGGGGCAAAGTTCCAAAGTTTAAAAGGCACGAGTCAGTAGGCAGCAGACTCACCAAACTCACCAACTCAAACTGGAAAGCGTTCCAGCAAGCGGTGCAGGTAGCGTTCTGCGTTGAGGTCGGTTTGCAGAGTTTGGAGTGTGGACGGAGGGGCTGTGGCTTCCGCTTCTGCAAAGTGCAGGGCAAGTCCGGAAATCAAGGTCGCATGGCGTTCAGTCAGGTCCGTGCGGGTTTGGGCGATTTCCTCCGGAATGCCAGATTCCAGCAATTCGTCGAGGGATTCTTGCAACCCAAACATTTCCATCAGGAAGCCCGAAGGCAGTTGCCGCTCGTCCAATGCCGCTCCCTGGGCTAGTCGGGGCAGCAGGTCGTTGGCGCGGGCCACGGGATTCCGGAGGGTGTTGTAGGCCCGATTGAGCACGGTTGAGGCGAGTTCGCTCTGTTGCTGTTGACGCTTGCTGGCGTTGGCGTAGAAATCCGGATGCAATTCGACCGTGAGTTGCTGGTAACGCTCTTCCAGCAGGTCAAGGTCCATCTGAAAGGATTCCGGGAAGCCAAGCGCCTCGTGAGGAGTGACTTCCCCGGACGGGAACTGAAGGGTACCACACTCGAAACAGTGCAGGCACGAGATGAGCGGGGCACTGCACTGCTCACAAGCGGCAGATGGGTCAGCCAAGGAAGGGTGCCAACTCAGTCAGCGGAGGCGGCGCTCCGGGATTTGTAGTCGGCGATGGCGGCTTTGATCGCATCCTCGGCCAGCACGGAGCAGTGAATCTTCACTGGCGGCAAGGAAAGTTCCTCGACGATCTCCGTGTTCCTGATGGTCATGGCCTCGTCCAGTGTCTTGCCCTTCACCCACTCGGTGGCGAGGCTGGAACTGGCGATTGCCGAGCCGCAACCAAAGGTTTTGAACTTCGCATCCACGATCTGGTCGTTCTCCACCTTGATCTGAAGTTTCATCACATCCCCGCATTCCGGAGCACCGACAAGTCCGGTACCCACGGCGTCATCATTCTTCATGAAACTGCCCACGTTGCGGGGAGCACTGTAGTGGTCCACGACTTTTTCGCTGTATGCCATTGGTTTTCTCGAAAATAGGTTATGAATCAGTGGGAGGCCCACTGCACGGTTGAAAGATCAATGCCCTCCAGCACCATCTCGTAAAGCGGGGACATCTCCCGGAGCCGCTTGACGGCACTGGAAACCTGCTCGGCGGTGTAGTCAATTTCCTCCACCGTGGTGAAGCGTCCGAAGCCGAAGCGGATGGAGGAATGCGCCAAATCGTCACCCACGCCCAACGAGCGCAAGACGTAAGACGGCTCAAGGCTGGCGGAGGTGCAGGCCGATCCGGACGAAACCGCGATGTCGCCGATGCCCATGATCAAGCTCTCGCCTTCAACGTAGCCGAAACTGAGGTTGAGGTTGTTGGGTAGGCGGTCGGTCGGGTGGCCGTTGAGGAACACATAATCGAGTTCCACTGTGAGTTTTTCGTAGAGCCGCTGCCGCAGGCCGATCAGGCGTTCGGCCTCGGACGCCATTTCCTCCGCACAGAGTTCCGCCGCCTTGCCGAAGCCGACAATGCCGGTGACGTTGAGCGTTCCGGAGCGCATGCCCCGCTCGTGTCCCCCTCCGAAGACGATCGGCGAAAGCCGCACCCTCGGCTTCTTGCGGCGGACGTACAGGGCACCGATGCCTTTGGGACCGTACATCTTGTGCGCACTCATGGAGAGCAGATCAATGTTCATGCGCTCGACATCAAGCGGAATCTTGCCATACGCCTGAGTTGCGTCCGTGTGGAACAGCACTCCGTGTTTGCGGGTGATGCGGCCGATCTCCTCCAGCGGATTGACCGTGCCAATCTCGTTGTTGCCCCCCATCAGCGAAACAAGGATCGTGTCCGGACGAATTGCTTGCTCCAATTGCTCCAGACTGATGCAACCGTGCTGATTCACATCAAGAAAGGTGACATCGTAGCCCTGCTGCTCCAAGTAGTGATAAGGATCAATCACCGCCTTGTGTTCGATGGGGCTGGAGATGATGTGGCGGCCTTTGTCTCTGTGGAATTCCGCAACACCAAGGATGGCAATGTTGTTCGACTCGGTGGCACCGCTCGTGAAGACGATCTCCTTGCCGCTCGTGCCAATCAGGCTGCCGAGCATGTCCCGTGCGCTGGAAACCGCCTTCTCCGCGTTCCAGCCGAAGGAGTGGTTGCGGCTTGCAGCGTTACCGTAGATTTCCGTGAAGTACGGGAGCATCGCCTCCACCACCCGTGGGTCGGTCGGCGTGGTCGCGTTGTAGTCAAGATAGATGGGCAGTTCCATGATCCTGTGATGGTTGGGACGTGAGGTCCAGTTGTGATTCCGCGATGATGGACGCGAGGGTGGTTTCCTCCATGAATTGCTCCATGCGACGATGCAGGGCGATGAGCGCCCCACGCGTGGAGCAACACTGCGACACCTTGCAACCCTCTTCCTGATGGACGCAGTCGACCAGGGTGAACGGGCCGTCCATGACTTGGACGATCTCAGCAAGGGTGACACCCTCCGCTGGCCGCGCCAGCACATAGCCGCCGTGTTGCCCCCGAACCGATTCCGTCATGCCGACCGTGACCAACTGCTTGAGAATGTTGGCCGTCATCGGATGCGGCAAGCGGTAGTGCGCGGAAAGCTCCTGCGCACTCACCGGCATGTGCATTTCGCCAAGATGAGTGAGCAGGATGATTGCGTAATCGGTCTTTTTTGAGAGCTTTAGCATGGGGCTCAAATATTCATTTTATCCAAACTAGCACTAAATCGGTCCTGATTCAACAAAAAAATAGCACTAAACCAGTGCGGATTGCTGAAAGCTACCGAGAGGGAGTGCCGGCAGGGCTTTCCGGATCGGCAGGAGCAGCCACTTCAGTGGTATTATCCGGAGCCGACTGGGGACGCAGTGGAAGCAGCGCCTTTTGGTGGAGCAGTGGTTCGTCGGCACCAACGTGATGCACCCAGAAATCCAAGCGGATGGGATCGCCTTCAGCATCCATGCTCATTTCCAGCGAGAACGTCTGCGGGTTTGAGGTTTTCGGAACCAGCCACACGAGTCGAGGTTGAGGCACTTCGGCCATTCCCGCTCCCCACAGGTGCAGGGAAATCTCGGCGAGTACGGAATTCTTGCCGGGATTCATCAAAGCCGAGTGCAGTTGCGCTGAGATCACTCGCTTGCCCTCAATAATCTTGTTGCCGAGAATCTTGAGTGAGAGCTTGGTGAGTTGAAGTTCAACCGACTCCTGCGGCCGTGTCCGCAAGTAGAGCCGCTCCAGCGCGCCACGCCAAACCTCCGGACGCTCCAGTTGTTCCCGACGGTATTGCAGGGAATCCAGCAAAAAACGGACATCCCTGCGTTCACCAAACAAGCCGAGCAGGAAAGCGGCGGGCCAGTGTTCGGTGGCGAATTCGGGATCGGCCAGTGAGTTTCTGAGGTGCGGCAGCCCCAATTCCGGAAACGCCAAGAACGCCTGAACCGCCTGCAGGCGCTGGCCAAGTTCCGGAGCATTGAGCTGGTGAATCCAGCGAGTGCCAAACGCGTGGGCCAGTCGTGCCTCATAGTTCGCGTAAGCACTGGAGGCTTCCAAAACCAGCACGAGTAGCAGTGTCGCCAGAATCCGGACTCGGTTCATGAAACTTCTACGGATTCGGGTGCTTGCGTGGATTCCGGAGCCACAGCTTCTGCCAGCCCCTCCTTCCACTGCCGATAGCCGTACTCAATGGCATGAGCCATCTGCTGCTTGTAGCGTTCACGTCCAAAACGGGCGGCGTTGCGCACAAGGTCGTCCGGATCAAACTCCGAATGCTGCTGCTCCATTTCCTTGATTGCAGCACAGAGCGCGTCGATGCGCTGTTCGTGAAAGAAGATTCCGGTGTGCTCATTGACCGTTTCCAGCGCACCGCCTGCCCCAAAAGCGATCACTGGTGTTCCGGAGGCCTGAGCTTCCAGAGGCGTGATGCCGAAATCATCCTCTCCAGGAAACACGAAGGCGCGAGCTTCCTGATAAAGCGCGACCAATGCTTCGGAAGATTGTTCCCCCAAGAACTTGATGTGATCGTGGGCGAGGCTCCTGCAGTAGGCTTCGTCCTGTCCGCTGCCCACGATTTTGAGGGGGAGTTTGAGTCGGTTGAAGGCTTCCACTGCGAGGTCGATGCGCTTGTTCGGGGCAAAAGCGCTGATGATGAGGTAATCATCGGATTTTCGAGCACCGGGCTGGAACCGTTCCACATCCACGGGTGGATGGATCACTTGCGCCTCGCGGGAGTAGTACTCCCGGATTTTGCGACGCACGTTGCGGCTGTTGCAGAGCAGCGTGTGAACCCGCGAGGTGCTGCGGCGGTCCCAGTTTTTAAGGTAGGGCCGCACCAGTTCAGCCGCGATGCGCACCCCCGGATGGGTTTGCGTCCTCCGGAAGTAGGTGTCGAAGAGATCCCACACATAGCGCATCGGTGCGTGGACGTAGGAAAGGTGGTAGGTTTCCGGCCCCGGCTTGGCGCCCTTGGCGACGCAATGGCTTGTGCTGATGATCAGATCGTAGGCATTGAAACGGAACTGTTCAATTGCGGTTGGAAAGAGTGGGAGGAAGTGCCGATAGTGGGAGATGCCGCGAGGCAGATGTTGAATGAACGAGGGTACAATCCGATGCGCCTCGATAGTTGCGCTCAGGCGCCCTTCTTCGTGGATGAGCGTGTAGATAGGCGCCCCCGGAAACAACTCGCATAGCACCTCCAGACACTTCTCTCCGCCACGCATGCCATTGAGCCAATCATGCACCAGTGCCACTCTCTTGCCGTCCAGCACCGTTAAACCTCTTGTGTTGGTGTCTCGTCTAAACTCAACAAACTAATCGGTCTGCCGAGGAACCTGCAACCCGGATTCCGTCTGACGTGGCCTTCAAGTGGGGCGGGAAGCCAGTCAGTCGGGTAATTCGCTGAAGTTTTGGGTTGGGAGTGATCCGGAGGACTGGGCGGGGTTCAAAAGCTTTGAGGCACCGAGGTGAGCAGGCGGTCACCCCCTCACCCGGATGGAATCAAGCGTGGCAATGTTGCTCCTGAAGGAGTTCGTGGAAGCAGTCCCGCATGACGTTGATGACCACCAATTCCCCGCAGCTTTGGGCTGAGGCTTCAAGGAGATCCAGCCCCCGAGGAATGGGGACGTTTTGACGGGAGAGGTCTTCCAGCCGAGCAATTGCACACTTTAGGATCGATTGCATGGACCCTCTCGGCAATGGAAGTTGGCAAGAACCGAAACCGACCCCATGCCGGACTCGGGAGTTAACACTCACCCATAGTCATGCAGTTAGCGTTCCACCGGCATTTTCAGGAGCAGTCGCGCCATCTCGATCGCGCTCGCCATGGCGTGGCGACCCTGGTTGCCCGCCTTGCTCCCGGCACGCTCGATGGCTTGCTCCAAGGTGTCGGTGGTGAGGACGCCAAAGCTCACAGGCACTCCCATGTCCAAGCCTGCTGAGGCAATGCCACTCGCGGTGTTTGAGCAGACGTAATCATAGTGCGAAGTTGCCCCCCGGATCACCGCACCAAGACAAACCACTGCATCGTAGCGATCGCTCTGGGCAAGCCGCTTGGCGATGAGCGGCAACTCAAAGGCTCCGGGAACGTGGGAAACCGTCAGGCGTTCGCGGTCTCCGCCGTGACGCACAAAGGAGTCCACTGCGCCTTCGAGCAGCCGTTCCGTAATGAATTCGTTGAAACGCGACACCACGATCGCAATGGAAAGATCCGTGGCGATCAGGTCGCCGTCCAGTTCGGTCATGCCTCACTTTGGGAAGTGCGAGCCTCATCAAGTGCCCACAGGTGTTTGAAATTGTAGAGGCCCGTGTTGTGGCCGTCACTCCAGTGGATGCGCAGGGCGTAGTTGCCCACGTATTCGCTGCCAGACGCATGGACGTTTTGCGGCACCGACTCAGGCTTCAAAATCCGTGCACCCGTCAGTTCGTTGACACAGCTTGCACAGGGACACGCACAGCGCAGGTCATGAAATTTGTAATGGCTCTCGCGCCCGTCGCGCCAGAGGATGTAGAGGTCATCCTGAAGTAAAATCTTCTCAGGCTTGCGCTGTCTCAATTGCTGCATCGGCTGTCAACTCTTTAGGCTCAAACGTCAAATGGCTTGAAGTGCCTGCCAATTTACAGTAATCCATTGGTGAACTCAAGCAGTTCGCTTGAAGCAAGCCACCGGAATCCGAGGAGACACCATGGCCGATGAAACCCCCGACCTCCCCACTGAAGAGACCGAAGCGGACGCAACGGAGGAAATGGCCGTTGCTGCCGAGGCCGTTGCTGCCGAGGACTCCAACGACACTGCGGCTCCGGAAGCAGAAGAGGCGACGGCAGACGCTGAAGCTTCAGCCGATTCCGAGGCGACCGAAGCGGCAGACGCAGGAGATGCTCCCGACGATGCACCTGCGGCTGGGGGGAAATTTGCATCGGCGGCAACTCCGGAGGCCAGCGTCCCTGAAGCTGTACAGTCGGCGCCGGAAGAGACCCAGCAGCAGTATCAAGCCGTGGCCGCAAAGGGAAATTCCCTCAAGCTCGCCGGAGAGCAAGTCCTCAGCAGTGGCAGCAAGGAAGAACTCAAGCAGAGCCTTCCTGTTGCCATCGTCCTCAAGAAGAACATCTCCAAGGACGTGGGGCACCTCTACGAGCAGTACAAACACTTCAAAGGCTCCAATGATGATCCGGAGTCCATTGAGCAGTTCAAGGAAGCCTGCAACACGGTGATCCGCGATGCCCAGAAGGTGCATCAGGAGATCAAGGAGAAGGTGTACGCGGTCTATGAAAAAATACCCCCCTCTTGAGTGCGGGATTCGGTGAGAGCCCCTGCTCGGCACCGTGGCCGGCGGGTTGATGAAAAACGGCGCCTTTGTCACCTTCGAGGGCATTGACGGCTGCGGCAAGTCCACGCAGTTGGAACGGGCGGCGGACTGGCTGGAGACGGAAGGCTTCCCCGTGTTGCGCACCCACGAACCCGGCGGCACCCCAATTGGCAGAAAAATCCGCAGGGTCTTGCTGGATCCTGCTAACCGCAAGCTCTGTCCAGACAGTGAACTCCTGCTCTACCTCGCCGACCGCATCCAGCATTTGCAGGAGGTCATTCTCCCCGCCAAGGCTTCCGGGACATTGGTGTTGTGCGACCGCTTCCACGACTCGGCGGTTGCCTACCAAGGCTACGGGCGTGGACTCGACTTGACCGCAACCGCCTCAATTGTTCAAAATCACATCATCCCGAATCTCCCCGACCTGACGCTCTGGCTGGACCTTCCTCCAAAAATGGCACTGGAACGCCTGAAACAATTGCGGGGTGCCAACATGCTCGACCGCCTGGATTCTGAAACGCCCGGTTTCTTCCAACGAGCGCAGGCGGGCTTTGCGGAATTGGCCCAAGCAAACCCCGAACGTTTCGTCCGCCTTGACGGAACCTCCGACATCGAAACCCTCCACCAGCAGGTGGTGGCCTGCTTTCAAGACCGAATCCTTTCCTGAATCACCCAAAACCTGAATTCCCATGCGCAGTGTTTTTTTTCAGCGGCCCCTTGAGTATCAGATTGCAACCACCAGAGAAGAGTGGAATCAAGGGGATTCCCTCTCCGGCACAATGCGGGTGCGCAACAGTGGAGCAGGCTTCCTGCCCGTCCAATCCGCTCAAATTCTGTTGGTGTATGCCCTCAAGAAGGAACTCAAGGACGGCCAGGCCGATGCATGGCAGATGCTGGAAACGCTCAACTTCAACCTCCCGGAATTGGCCGCTGGTACGCAGCATACTGCCGAGTGGACCTTGCCGCTCCCCAGCGATTGTCCGATCACAGACAAATCCGGAACGCTCTTCCTGCTCTTCGGCGGCACCGAAGCATTGGAAAACGGAGGGTGCATTGACCTTCAAGTGCGGTTGCACCCGCTACTCCAGAGTTTTCTCCAGACCTTCACCACGCAGTTCAAATTCCTGGAAAAACACCGCAAGCACGTGAAGGGCTGGACCGAAGCAAAATTGCATCCTCCAGACTCTCAGGAATACTCCAGCCTCGATCACCTGCTCTGCCACCTCCGGGTTCGTGAAGAGCAGTTGGAGGTGCGTCACTTTTTCAAGGTCAAGGTCTTCAGCCGCGAGGAGGACTTCGTGAAAATACGCCGCAAAACTCGGGAACTGGAGCAGTCGCTGACTCCGGAAGACTACCTCCAGCCGGGAGGTTTCCCGAACCGCAACTGCTTCCGGGAGCGCATTGACGAAGCACTGGGAACGGTTCGTGCCAGCGTCCTGTTTTGAGCAGGTGTATATGCATTGCAAACCGTGAAGGATCGGGGGGATGTCATCACGGGATTCGAGAAGTTACCAAATATCAGTTTATCATATTGATATAATTAATGAAAGTCTTTTTTATTCCAAGCACCAGTTGCTCCTCTGAACGCTTACAATTGAATCTTTCCAAGATGAGTTAGTGCTTGGCCGAAAATTAGGTAACTACATGATATTTAAGGGCATTCACCTATTTTCAAGAAACGAAGATTTTGGGGAAACTCATCAAAAATCCCATTTTTTGCTGATTTTGGCCATCTGAACACGGTATCGAA
>PBTB01000125.1 GCA_002726945.1 Deltaproteobacteria bacterium
AACAGGCTCACCGAATTGGCCGTCAGGACGGCAAAGCCCACAGACGGACCCCACAAGCTCACAGACGGCGGCGGCATGTACTTGCTGGTTCACCCAAACGGGAGCAAATACTGGAGGATGGACACCCGGATTGAGGGCAAGCGCAAAACCTTCTCCTTCGGCGTGTGTTCTGAGGTTTCACTGACCGAGGCACAGGAGAGGCGTGACGAGGCACGCAAGCAGATCAAGGGTGACAAACCCCATTGAGGAAAAGGGGGAGCAGAAGCGCATCAAGGCCGTGCAAGTGCAGGAACAGGAGCGCATCGAGGAAGTGCAGGGCACCACGTTCGAGAAGGTGGCACGGGACTGGAACTGGGCTCCAAGGATTGGGCCGCAGCATACCCGATTTGTCTCTATTTGGAAAGGGCCCTATCAAAGGGAAATAGGACACCCCTCCGTACAGCTTGACATCGTACCGAATCGTGGGCACTCTATAGAAGGCCGGGGCCGCGCAATCGACGATTTCGAACCGTGTCAGATCCTAGCGGAAGCAGCACTAAGATTTCCTAGATGTGCCGCGTCACCCCGGTCTCCCAGTTCAATGAACAATGACCAACTGATGTTACGCACTCGGATTTTAACTCATTGAATCATTGTGTTTTTAAAATCCATCAAAATTATCACCATCAATAAAATCAATAACTTACGAAGGGACTGCGTAACATCAGTGACCAGATCAACAATGATCATGGACACGGATAACGGATAACGGTTCATTGATCAATGGCCTACGTCGTACTGGCGCGCAAGCTTCGCCCTCAACGTTTCTCGGACCTGATTGGTCAGGAGACCACCGCCCGAATTCTCCAAAACGCGATTCTTCAGGACCGCGTGGCCCATGCGTTTTTGTTCACAGGGTCGCGGGGAACCGGCAAGACCAGCGCCGCCCGCATCCTCACCCGCGCCCTCAACTGCCTGACGCCTCAAGACGCTGATCCCTGCGGCACCTGCGAGAACTGTAGGGAGATCGAAAGTGACGCATCTCCGGACGTTTACGAGATCGACGCAGCTTCAAACCGAGGCATTGAGAACATCCGGGAACTGCGCGAGAACGTCAACTATGCTCCGGCCCGCTGCCGCTTCAAGGTCTATATCATTGACGAGGCGCACATGCTCACGCTGGAGTCGTTCAACGCGCTGTTGAAGACGCTGGAGGAGCCGCCGCCGCACGTCAAGTTCATCCTCGCCACCACCGATCCGCACAAGGTTCCACAGACCATCCTCTCGCGCTGTCAGCGTTATGATTTCCTGCGCATTCCGGTACGCACAATGGTGGACTACCTCAGCCAAGTGGTGTCCCAGGAAGGCATCACACTGCCGGAAAGTGCGCTGGAATTGATTGCCCGCAACTCGGTGGGCGGGATGCGGGATGCGCTCACCGCGATTGACCAGGTGTTGAGCAGCCTCGGCAAAGAAGCGTCGGATGAGGAGATCGCGCAGTTGCTTGGAGTGCTGGATTCACATTCCCGGATTCGACTGCTGGAGGCGTTGATCGCCAAGGACGCCCCTGCGGCCATGCGATGCTTTCAGGAACTGCACGATGGGGGGCATGACGCCCAAACCCTGCTCCAGAATCTGCTGGAGTCGGTCAAAACCAGCGCACTCATCCAAACCTTGGGACCAGACCGGGAGCTCTTTCAGGAGTACTCGACTGATGAGTTGGAGACATTTGCGGTACTGGGAAAACAGGTGCGTCCGGACGTATTGCAGCAGATGTTTCAGGTGTTGCTGGAACTGGAAGACCGCCTCAAGCGCAGCACACATGTCCGCATCTGCTTCGAGATGGCGATTCTGCAACTCACTGCGGTGGAGCCGCTGGTCGGCATTCCGGAGTTGCTGGAGCAATTGCGTGGGTTGCCAACGGGTGAGGTTGCCGCACCACCTGCACCCGCTTCCGAAAACACCGGAGGTTCGTCGTCTTCCGGAGGAACTGGCGCTGCGACCCCCTATCGCCACAAGGCCGGACGCATCACCTCGATGCTCAAGCAAGAGGAACACAAGCCAACCGAGTCCGCACCCGTCGAAGCGCCGGAAACTCCCGGGATGGTGAGGGAGGATCCCCAAAAAACCGCGGCACCCAGCTTGGCGGAGGCCCTGCCGCCGTCTGCACCTGAGCCACCTGAGGCTAATCTCAACAGGCAGTTCTCTCACGAACCGGATGTGGTCGCGGAACCAACGCAGGACATGGTGTTTCCTGAGCACCCGTCAGCGGTGGTTGCTGCGGAGCCAGAGCGGCAGCCGCCTTCTGAACGCTGGATTCAGCTTGTCGAGGCGTTGTGTGAAAAGGCACCCAAGCTCGCAGGATTGATGCGCAATGCCATTCCGGATGCGCTCGAAGGCCCGGAGTTGCGGTTGGGTTTTCGGAACGTCGGTTTTTTGCAAATGCTCACTGCGGAGAACATGAGCGAATTGGCACATCTGCTGAAAGAGTTTCTGGGTCGTGAGGTGAGGGTCCACTGCCTGCAGGAACCGCAGGCATCCCCGTTCCGGACGGTGTTGGAGCAAGAGGAGTTCGTGGAGCAACAGGAGTGCGAACGTCGTTGCCAGGAAGCTCGGAGACACCCGCTGGTTCAGAACATCCTCGCAACCTTTCCTGGAAGCGAGATCACGGAGATCCGGCTGCATTGAGCGCGGGTCTGCCGTTTTGAGCTTCCAATCCAAATTGAGAGAACGTCATGGATTTCAATGAGTTGATGAAGAAAGCCCAAGAAATTTCGCAAAACATGCAGGGCCAGCAGGCCGAGCTTGCGAAGGAAACCTTCCTGGTTTCCGTGGGGGGTGAGATGGTGAAAATGGCCTTCAACGGCAAACAGGAACTGCTCTCGGTGGAGATTGATCCGGAGGTGGTTGATCGGGAGGATGTGGAGACGCTTCAGGACTTGATCCGCTCGGCGGTCAATGAAGGCATCCGCCAAAGCCAAAAACGGGCGCAGGAATTCATGGGCAAGCAATTCGGGCAGTTCACCGGAAATCTTGACCCCGGAAACTTCTTTCCGCCCAAATCCTGAGCGACCGTGTGCGCTTGGCGGTTGATTGAGGATGTGCCGCAGTCCGGAGCATTCAACATGGCGGCGGATCAGGTGTTGCTGGAACGCTTCTGTCCCGGAGATCCTCCGATTCTACGCCTCTACGCTTGGGACCGCTCCACTCTTTCCATTGGACGCAACGAACGACTTGATTCCAAGCTCGACCCGCAGCGCTGTGCGGAGTTGGGCATTCCCATCGTCCGCCGCACCACCGGAGGCAAGGCGGTGCTACACGGCTCGGACCTGACGTATGCGGTCGTGGGCGGGGTGCTGGCACCGGAATTTGCAGGCGGAGTGCTGGACAACTACCGCTTTCTCGCGCAAGGATTTTTCTGGTTTTTCAAGGAACTGGGACTGTGCCCCGAATTGCAGGCAAACTCCAGAAAATCAACGGAGGCGCATGTTTGCTTCGCCGATCCCAGCGCTTACGAGATTTTGGTCGCAGGCCGCAAGCTCATCGGCAACGCCCAGCGCGTGCGAATCGTCCGGAGCAAAGATGGCTCCAGTGGGCGGGTCTTTCTCCAACACGGTTCCATTCCGCTTGCCGATCCCTCCGAAACACTCGCCATGCTTTTTCCCCACACAAGCGTGGAAACCCTGCAACAGCAAATGCACTCCCTGGAGCGCTTGGGGGTATTGAAACGGCACGGACTCCCGGAACTGCGGACCTGTCTCAAGGACGCCATTTCCAAGAGTTTGGACGTGAGTTTTCAGGCGCAACCGTGGACTCCGGAAGAGCGGTTGGCGATCACGGAGGCAGAGCGTTGCTTCCAACCGTTGGGAGAATCTTTCAGGCACACTTGATGCTTGGTATTGGAAGGCGAGGGGGGAAATGCAAAAAACCGTTTTGGAGGCTTGCAGATGCCCAATGCCCTTCAGTACAGTGGACCTAGCGGCGGGACAATTCCTGATCCGGATTTCAGCATCAACCCCTTTCGACAGTACTCGGCAGCGGACTTGGGTTCCTGTTGCCTGATAGAGTGCACATGCCAGAACTCAGCCCGTACACACGGGCCATGGCGCAATGCTTATCCGCCTTGGAGGACACGCCTCCGGAAGAGGTGGACTATACCTGCCCTGAGGGGCATCTGCTGGTGAACATGTTGCAAGGGCGGATGCTTGAACACCTCAAGTATCGGGTCGGTCTCTACTATGGCATTGATCCGGAAACGCTGGGCGAAGAGTTCTCCACCGCGCTGATCGAGGTTTTCAACAAGGAGATTTTTGGAGCGTTCCGGCGCAAGATCGAGCAGCAGCCTTGGCTGATCTTCTTCCTTGCCCGCCGCATTGTCGAGGTCGAATCCAGCGATCGCCCGGATTCTCAGCAGCGTATCAACCGCCTCTACCTCTCCATCTTCTGTAAGCATCTCGAGTACCGGAACCTCGAACGCATCATCGCCGCGCTGCAAACCGATCCGCGCATCCAAAACACCATTGTCCGCTGTGTGTAGCACAACATTATGGACACTATCGTTCCAAATTCTCCGCTGCCGCCTCCTGAGCCTCACGGGAGCGTGAACGCTGCCCCGTCCTCCAAACCCCCAACACCCCCAACGCCACCGGAAAAACTCCAGTGAGCAAATAGTAAACGGCGTCAAAGCCCGTGATGAAGTTGGTGCGGTTGTCCTTGTCCGGGTTGTACTCCAAGGATATGAAGAAATCAAGGATCAGCCACAACAGCGAGAACGCCCAAAAGAGCAGAATCTTTCCGGACATGGGGTTAGGACGTGGAGGAGAGTTGCGGTTGCACTTGGCTGAGTTCTTCTGGAGTGTTCACGTTCACGAGCTGTCCGGCGAGTACGTCAGGAACCTGGGGGGTCTGGATGAACCAGTGCGAAAACTGGCGCTGGAGCGATTTTCGGCTCTCACCCCACATTTGCTCCAGTAGCGGGCGCAGGGACGGTTCGTAGATGGCGAGAACCGTTTCGTGCCGTCCGTCCGGGGAAACCGGAACGGTTGCCGGATGCCGGGGACTGCGCTCCCGGCAGAGCCATTCCAACAAGTCGGCTTCCAGCAATACCAAGTCACAGCCGACCACCAACCACGCCGAATCCGGATGCTGGGCGAACAGCCCAAGCAATGCGCCCACCGGGCCGATCCCGGACACTTGATCCGGACAATGTGGAATTTCTGAAATGCCTGCAGGTGCATTGGGAGGCAGGGGGCCAGACAGCAGCACCTCCTGAACCTCTGGAAGTGCTTGAAGCAAGCGAACAAGGTGGAGCGCATGGGGGCCATGTCCGTGATCCAGCCACGCCTTGGGGCGTCCCATGCGGGTGGAGCATCCCCCAACCAGCACAGCAGCCCGCAGCGGGGGAGGGGGTCCGCTGGGCTTCATGTGCTTCCTTTGTGGTTGGCTCTCAGTTTCCAGAGGTCTCGGATCAGAGCGAATCCGCCGCTTCCTTGGGGGTCTTCGGTTGACCTGGATTCAGGTCCGCGTTTTTCGGCGGGGGGCTGCAAGCGGCACCACAGGGTATCCGGCGAGATCATCTTTTTGGGATTGCCCTCCTCGTAGTACAGGCAGATGTTGCCCGAAACAGAGGCATCGGGAAAAGTCGTTTGCAGCATGTCGAGCATCCGGATGGTCAAGCTGCGATGCACATCGTTTCGGCCATGGACTTGCCCTCAGATTCGGGACAGACGATGGGTGGTTCCTTGAGCACGAACATAAAGCCCCCCTTGAGCAAAGAGTGCGGCGGTTTCCCTTGGATCATAGCATACAAATCCGTGTACGGGCAATCCCGTTCCACCACACGGGGGCGGATGCTGCCAAATTGAAGCTGACAAGGTACAGTAATTGCTTGAGTGGGGCGGAAGTTGTTGCACCTGAGACGGGAAAACGTGACCCCTTTACCACCATTTGAGGCAATGGATGTCTTCATCCGGACGCTTCAGGACACCATCTGCACCGCACTGGAATCCGAAGACTCTGCAAGTTTCCGGGAAGACACTTGGCAACGCCCTGAAGGCGGGGGAGGCCGCAGTCGAGTACTGGAAGGCGGTGCGACGATTGAGAAGGGCGGAGTGAACATTTCCCGGATTCACGGAGAGATGTCTGAGGAGTTGGCCCAGCAACTCCGTGCAGAGCGCACCCCGTTTGCGGTGTGCGGACTCTCGCTGGTGATTCATCCCCGCTCGCCGCGAGTGCCGACCACGCACATGAACGTGCGCTACTTTGAGACGGACGCCGGACGCTCATGGTTTGGCGGAGGCATTGACCTCACACCGTACTATCCGCACTTGGAGGATTTTCGGCAATTCCACCAAGTTCTCAAGGACACTTGCGAAGGCGTCCGTTGCGGATCGTATGACGGCTACAAGACATGGTGTGACGAGTATTTCACGATCCGGCACCGTCAGGAAATGCGCGGGATTGGGGGCATCTTCTTCGATGATCTTGATGGAAATGATCCAGTCAATTTTGCGTTGGTGCAAGCAGTCGGCGAGGCATTTCTAACCGCCTATCTCCCGATGCTCCAGGCCCGCAAGGACGAGCCGTTTACAGAGGCGGATCGACAGTTTCAGCTTGTAAGACGCGGGCGTTACATCGAGTTTAATTTGGTTTATGATCGCGGCACCCTGTTTGGCTTGAAATCCAACGGGCGCATCGAGTCGATTTTCATGTCCCTGCCCCCAGTGGTGCATTACCCTTACGACTGGCATCCGGAGCCGGGCAGCCCGCACACGGACATGATTCAGTACTATCAACCCCAAATCTGGGCCTGATCCGCCAGCGGACGAGTCCGGGAACGACAGGAAGGGCATCCATCGTGGGCAAAGGAAAGGAGAGCTGACTTGATCAGGCACTTGCTTGTTCACGGAGTCGCACTGAGCGTGGCGTTGCTGGCCTTTGGATCGGTGGCGTCCGGAACCGAAGATCCGATCCGCAAGCACTCCTCCCACTACAAAGCCTTCCTGCTCGCCGATGCCCAAACCGGGCGCATTCTGGATACCGACCGTCCCCAGCGGCTCATCTATCCGGCTTCACTTGTGAAGATGATGGTCGCGCTGATTGTGCTGGAGGAAGTGGATTCCGGCAAGCGGCTACTGCGTGAAAAGGTACGGGTTTCGCGATCGGCCAGCAAGATTGGAGGCAGTCAGGTCTATCTGCGCGAGGGCGAGGTTTTCAAGCTTCAGGAATTGATGAAGGCGATGGTCATCAGTTCTGCAAACGACGCCGCAGTGGCCATTGCCGAACATGTTTCCGGAAGCCGAGCCAAATTCATGAAGCACATGAATCGCCGAGCCTGGGAATTGGGAATGCAGCGTACCCGATTCCATTCGCCTCACGGCCTTCCGGTACGTCGCGGGCAGCAACCGGACGTGACCACCACTTACGATCTCTACCTGTTGGCGCTGGAGTTGCTCAAGCATCCACAGTACCTCAGGTGGTCCTCCACACGCCTTGACAGCTTCCGCAACGGCACCTTCCAACTGACGAACACCAACCACCGCCTGATCCGGAGCTATCCGGGCATGGACGGCATGAAGACCGGTTTTTACTCGAAGGCGGGTTTCAACTTGGTGGCTACGGCGAAACGCAAAAAGATGCGACTGCTCTCGATTGTAATCGGTGCTCCAAACCACCGCTGGCGCAGCTTTCTCACCACCAGCTTGCTGGACAAGGGCTTCAAGGAATACATGGCCGTGCAACTCAACCCCACCGGGATCACCGTGCGCCCAACTGTGCAGGTACTGAATGGCGAGGTTGAACGTCTGAAACTGCAAACCGCCGCACGTGCGGTGGTGATGCTCAATGCTCAGGAACAGCAACAGGTGACGATGCAGGTGCGTATTCCTGCGCTGGTGGAAGCACCGGTGGTGGCCGGCTCACGGCTGGGAACGCTGGAGTACATGCTCGGCGGGAAAGTGTTTTACCGCGTGCCGCTTCAGGCGAGCCATGATGTCGGCCCACGCAGCCTGCTCGCTACGGTGACGCACTCCCTCGGCTTTTCGCTCGACTGATCTGCTCCCGCAAGCCCTGCGCGGCGTGTGCAGCAGCTTCGGCGTAATTCGCCCCGGAAGAGGCGTAGAGAATGCTACGGGAGGCGTTGATCAGGCAGGGCAGTCCAGAACCGTCCTCGGCATCCCGCAGGGTTGCTTCCAAACTCCCCCCCTGCGCTCCCACTCCCGGCACCAGAAACGGCATCGGCCCGGACAACTCCCGGATTTCCCTCACCTGCTCTGGACGGGTGGCTCCAACCACCAATCCTGCGTTGCCATGGTCGTTCCACTGCCGCACCTTGCGGACCACGTCTCGGAACAAACTTGGAAGCTGAAAATCGGAGGCTCCGGGATTGGAGGTTAAGCCCAGCACAAAGACGAGCCGATCCCGATATGTCAGAAAGGGCCGCACGGCATCCTCGCCCTGATACGGCGTCACCGTGGTGGCGTCACAGCCGAAAATCTTGAAAAGCGCGTGAGCGTACCGGTCTGCCGTGGGGCCAACGTCCCCACGCTTGGCGTCCCCGATCACGGGAGTGTGGGTCCGGATTTCACGGATCAGTGCTTGGAGCAGGCTCATCCCTTCCGGGCCAAGTGCCTCGAAAAATGCGAAGTTGGGTTTGAAGGCAATGGCGTGTTCGCGGGTGGCCTCGACGATTTTCAGAAGAAAACCCCCGATGCCTGCGATCGATTTCGGAACGGGTTCCGGAAGCCGCTCCGGATCGGGATCAAGACCAACGCAAAGCAGGGAGGAGCGTTCTTCTGCGAGTTGCTTGAACCGTTCAAGGCAGGTGAGAGAAGTCATGGCCTTCAGGATTTGAATGGCACTGGAAGCACAGGGGCGGCATAATGAAGTCAGAACAGTGACATCTGCTCGGCTTCGGTCTTCTGGGAGTGAGGATTCCAATCCACGGAGATGCTTTTGATCCCACTGCGGGAATCATAGTGCAACTTGCCATGCTCAAGTGCGTGGAGGTAGAGATCCCGAGTCACTTGGACATCCATCTTGCAGTACTCAATGATCTTGTCGATCTCCCCCAGCTTGTACCATGCGAGGGCTTGGAGTCCATCGGCAGACTTCCCGGTGCCGAGTGTTGGACGGGCGACGGCTTCAAGCTTGAGGCGGTGCCCCAACTGTTTCTTGAGTTCAACGAGCATGTCGAAGTTGTTGAGCCCGGCGAGGTCGGTGTGGAGTCGGGAACGCTGTTGCTGGTCCGCAAAGCGGGCACCGGCGAGAACGCGGTAGTCAAAGCTGACATGGTTGAACCCCACCACGAGGTCGGCACGTCGGCAGTGTTCCTCTAAATCCGGGACTTGATGATCGAGGTAAACGTGGAAACGCTCATCGTGGGAATCCCAAACCACGCCCACGGACATGCCCATGTCCTCAATGTGGTTCCAGCCTCCGACCTCATCGGCGGAATACTTGGTTTCAAGGTCGAAGTAAACGATGCGCTCCATGAATCTCCTTAGTTGACAGGATGGACGATCCTTATCGGTTGTTACAAGTGGCTCCAGACGCAAGCCCGGAGAAAATCAGGAACGCGTTCCGAAGGACAGCGAAGACCGTGCATCCTGATCTCTACCAAGGGAGTTCCGAGGAAGAACACCGGAGGCGGCAGCTGCAGTTTGTGCGGCTCACTCAAGCCTATGAGGTGCTTTCCGATCCGCAGCGTCGAGAGGCTTTTGACCAAAGTCGCAGAAAGCAAACGAACCGTGCATCACACCACCAGAAAACCTGGACAAGCACAAGCGCATCTGCCCGGGATCACTCGTGGCAACACCCTCCCCGAACCCCTCCGGAACCCGAACCGGAGCAGGCGCTGGAGGAACTGCTCAACGAGTTGCAGGAGTTGCTGGGGCGGTTCGACCTGAGATTCCGGGATCCGCTCGATTTACTGATGGACTGGGCAAAGCGGGTGTTCCGGGACGCAGTGCAGGCATGGGATGCGGCTGGCCAGGAAGAGCCTTCCCCAACTCCAAACTCGCAAAGCACCCAAGACTGGAAGAGCGAGATCGAGGCAGAACTGAACCGCCTCCGGAAGCAAGCCGCTGGAGCCTCACCCCGCGCAAGCACCACTGCTTCCTCGTACCGCCCCCGGACCACGGATGCCGAAATTGAGGTTGAGCTTTCACGGCTCAAGGAGCGGTTTCGCTGAACTCCCCACCCCGAACGGTTTTGTTGGATTCAATCACTGCCACGCCCCCGCGCATCGCCGTGCTCATCCCGTGCCTCAATGAAGAGGTGACGGTGGGCAAAGTGATCCGTGATTTCCGGGACGTGCTGCCGGATGCGCTTTGCTACGTCTTCGACAACAACAGCACCGATCGGACGGCGCAGATTGCCGCCGAGGCCGGGGCTGAGGTGGTTTCCGTTCCCCAGCCGGGGAAGGGAAACGTGGTGCAGGCGATGTTCCGGGAGGTGGAGGCGGACTGCTACGTGATGGTTGATGGCGATGACACCTACTCCGCAGAGCACGTCCGTGAATTGCTTCAGCCCGTGCTGGAGGGGCGGGCTGACATGACGGTGGCCACCCGACTCAGCGAATGTGCCGACGATTCCTTCCGCCCACTCCACGTCTTCGGCAACAACCTTGTCCGCGCCTTGGTCAACTGGACCTTCCGGAGTCGGCTCACGGACATCATGTCCGGCTACCGGGCCTTTTCCCGAGAGCTGGTTCGGAGTGTCCCGGTGCTCTCGTCCGGGTTTGAGGTGGAAACCGAACTGACCATCCGTGTGCTGGATTTCGGGTTTCGCATCGAGGAGATTGTGGTTCCCTACCGTAAACGCCCGGAGGGTTCAGAGTCGAAGCTCCATACCTTTCGGGATGGGTTCCGGGTGCTTTCTGAGATTGCCAGCATTGCCAAAGCGTATAAGCCCCTGACCTTTTTTGGCATGATTGCTCTCGGGTTCTTTTTGGCAGGAGGCCTAGCCGGAGGCTGGGTGGTCTGGGATTACCTGGAGGATCAGTACGTCAACAAGGTTCCTACCGCGATTCTGGCGACAGGTTGTGTCTTGCTCGGTTTTGGGAGCTTTGGCATTGGAATCATCCTCCACACGCTCAGCCACCGCCTACGGGAAACACGACGGCTGCTGACACAACTACTCCGGGAGAGGCGGGAAAGCCATCTGGAGGTGAGATCGTCCTCAAGGTTAAACGGGAGCAGCAGCCCATGACCTGCTACTGTTTCATCGACTGACTTACCGCCCCTTTTGCTCTCGCAATTCCGTATCCCCTTGGTGCTGCTGGCGCACTTCGCCGTGTTTTGGGGAGTGAACCAGTCCATCAACCCACATCCCGACATGGTGGACCACTGGGTGTGGTCGCGGGAACTCTACCTGTCGTATTATGAGCATCCGCCGATGGTCGCGGTGGTGTTCCGGATTATCACAATGCTCTTTGGTTCGTCCGAGGGAGCGTTGGAGTTTGGAGCGCAGGTTGTCAACCTCAGTGTCATCGGGCTGGCCGTGGCGGTGGCACAGCAAGCCTTCGGAGGAAAGACGGGTTGGTGGACCCTCCTTTTGCTCTGCGGAACGCCGTACTTCACGCTTGGGAGCGTCTTTCTGCATATCACGCAGGCGTTTGTGTTGAGTTGGCTCATCGGGCTTTACGGCTACCTTCGCTATCAAAAATCCGGAAATCAGGGCTGGTGGCTGTTGATCGGAGTCGCCGGAGGTTTGGGCGCGCTCTCGAAGTACGCGATGATCCTCTTTTACTTGGGCATTGGGGTACACCTGCTCGTTTACAAGGATCAGCGCCGTGGGTTGCTCAACCCATGGCTCTATGCGGCGGGGCTGCTTTCGTTGCTGATCTTCACTCCAGTGCTGGTTTGGAACGTGCAACATGATTGGGTCTCCTTCCACTGGCAGTTGGGGCGTGGCACGTCCGGATCCGAGTTTGGAGTCAATACGCTTTTCTTCACGGCAGGGCACATGCTGCTGTTCTCGCCAGTGCTGCTGCTCGCAGGAGGCTGGAGTTGCTGGAGGCTGTGGGAGCGCTTGCGTGACAGCCGTACTCCAGAAGCAGTCATTTTCGTGCTGGGGGCAACCCCTCTTGTGTTTTTCACACTGGCCAGCCTGAAAGGATCAATCGCCGACCCGCACTGGGCAAACCTGAGCTACCTCGGCCTTGCAATGATCACGGCGAAAGCCATGGGCTCCATGAAGCTGAAGCACGCAGGATGGGTTGCCACGACAGGACTGATCTTCAACCTCTCAGTGGGAACGGTGGTTTTCGTCCATCTTCACGCCCCGTTTCATGACATCACCCCCTATGACCTCGAGAATTATCACTACCTTCGAGAGAGGGGGGTTCCTGAGTCGGTATTAGAGAAACTCAAAACGGATGACGGACTTTATTTTGGCACACAGACCTACCGAACGGTGCTGAAGGGGCAACTCAACAAGACAGAACTGGAACAGTACGAGGAAGTGGTGCTGCGCACCGCGATGGAGGTGTCCGGGGATCGTTTCACAAGGGTCTTGGGATGGCAGGAAACCCGAGAACAGATCGAGGAAATCCTTCGTGACAACGATCTGGATCTCCCAGAGTATGTCATTTCCCGCGAGTACCAGCTCAGTAGCGCGGTTGCCTACTACCTCCGCCAGCAACCGTGGCCCCACAGCCTCGAAAAACCCGAGCGCAACCAGTGGAGTCCGGAGGAGGCAGTTCGAGTGGGACCGTCCATTTTTGTCTGCGAACTCCACGACTGCGTACGCGCCACCCGGATGTTCGACGAGGGTTTTGGGCTTCCCCTAAAGCGATTGGGTGGGGTCACCGTACCTCATGGTGGCAGGATCGTCAGGGATCTCCTCCTCTACCGGATCGTAACCGAGGAGTGAGTCGAAAATTCACACAAAACCTCGATGCCAGCTATCTCCCTTTCCACTACCCAGGGCTAGAAGATCCAGCGGTAGGCAATCCCAACCCCGCCCTTGGAGGCAAGCGGACGGATGTTCCAAGAATCCTGAAGGCTGGCGGTGGGACGAGGTGCCGAGGGATTCCAGAGACTGCGGGTGCCCAGCATCATCCCGACAAGGGCCCCGAGTACGCTTCCGGTTCCGATGGTCCGGAACTGATCGCGGGTGGAGCTTTCTTGCGTGATGAACGCGAACCATGTGCCCAGCATCAATCCCGTGCCGGCCCCATAGCCGATGTTGGCGGTGGATTGCTGCCGTTCGACCATGATCAATTCACGTTGGGCCAGCTCGCTGAGCTGGAACTGGCTTTCGGCATCCAGGCCAAACTCCTCATCGTCCACGAAACCGTCTCCGGCAGGAGCGTCGAACGAGTCATCGAAACCTCCATTCAGGCCCGGCTCGGCAAGAAAGCCATCGTCTGAAAATCCATCATCGTCTGAAAATCCATCATCGTCCTGCATGAGTTCATCCATGTCGCCATAATCGTCCTCGAATCCTTGAGCCAAGGCGGTGGGAACACTGAAGACAAAACTCCAGACGACCGAGAAAATGATGAGAGCGAGAAGTGGAAGGATACGAAGTTGCATGACCTGACAGTGTGGCTAATGAGTCCGTTGAAAGGGGGAATGCAATTCCCATTCACAGCAACGAATAATTCTAAAACTTCCTGAAGTTTCTCACAGGACAGCGAAAAGATGAAGTCGGTTCAGAGGAAATCAAGTGGAGCCGAAAAAATGAAGCAAGCCCGTTGTATCCTGATTGGGTGTGTCGTGTTGATGATGATGATGACCGCTCCCCTGTGTGCCCAAGAGAGCGGGCCGATGCTGATGAAGCAGGAGCTTGGATACACTCTTGGAGGGGGAGTCGTTGGAGCGGGATTTGGTGTGGTCCTGTGGTTCATGGATCCTTTGAATCCAGACAGAGAAATGAAGGACTCCGTGAAAGACGGGTTCGTCACCGGAGTGATCCTCGGGGGTTTGTTCGGCTTCTACCTCCTTCAGAACGCAGCACAGTTCCCCATTCAAGGAGATGCGCTCCCGTCCTTACCCCTTGGGCTTGAGCGGAAGCCGCCGTCCAACCTCAACGCCTACCGGAAAATTCAAATCCCGTTGTTCTCCATGAAGTTCTGATATGCGCATGCGAGTTTCTGCCATCGTTGTTGCTTTGGTGCTGGCATGGAGTGCATCCGGAGTCCAGGCTCAGGAGACCACTGCGTTGGGAGCACCAGCGGGAAGTCAGCCCGTGATGCAATCGGTGTTTTGGAACACCGTATGGGGCTCCGCGTGGGGTGCGCTCATCGGCACTGCCAGTTCCTTCTATAGCTATAACCAGGTCCAGCGAGAGCCTGTGATTTCCGGGACCACCATCGGTGCCGTCATGGGCTATGGCATGGGAATTTATTTGGTTTTCAACGGAATCACATTTGACAAACGCTTCCTTTTAAAACTCCCCGCTCCGGAGTTTGGCCCGGGCCCACAGGCCCAGCTCAGCGAGGACGATCCCTTCCAGACCCAGGCTTCTGCCGCACCTGTGGATCCAAGCGCATGGCAGGTCTCCTTATTCGAAATCCGCTTCTGAATCCCTCCCCGGCGCATGTGGTTCCGGGGCCATGAACTCTTTGCGGGCTTTCTCCGCGAAAACCGCTGGGAACTACTCATCCTGCTGGTGTTGGCCGGGTTGATCTCCGGAGGTGCCGTTTACTACACCCAACAATCCAAGCTGAGTCCAGTCGTCCGGGAGGAGCGTGGCGCCCTCAAGCTGGAGCAGGTGGTGATTAACGACTACCAACTTGACCTCAAGCGCTGGCGGATACAAGGAGAGCGGGCCGTTGTGCTGGAGACATCCCGGCGGATGCGTATTGAACAGGCGCGCATCGAGGTGTTCGTCCCGCACTCCGCCGCAGTGAGCGACCCCAAGGTGAATCTGGACATTTCAGCAAATGAAGCGCTGGCCGAATGGCGAGACCAGCGGATCACGCTGCTCGGTGATGTGAAAATTCGACATGACACGGGCTTGGAGATCCACACTGAAGTCGCCGTTTACGATGTCCAAAAAGAATTCCTCACGATTCCAAAACCCCTCACCATGAGGCAAGCAGGACATGTGGTCACGGGAGACTCGCTCACCTACGACCTCCGGAGAGGAAAGCTGAACCTTGTGGCTCCGAAGGCTCTTGTGGGGGAACCTTAGGCGATTTCCTGAAATGAATATCCCACATTGATCAGGCACTAAATAACTGAAATTTAAGATAAATTTAGATAGTCCCCCCTCTTGAGTGTTGGTGCCTGTCCTCAGCAAAATTCGCCCTGTAAAGTGTTGGGATTTTGCAAATAGACGGCGTTTTCCGGTACGTTTCCCCCGGTTTACAGTTATTGTTCCCGATTTTCAGAGGAACAACACTCAAGAGGGGGACTACC
>PBTB01000156.1 GCA_002726945.1 Deltaproteobacteria bacterium
ATGCCGTCGGCATAGCTTATCGCACCCTTGGCCACGCCCTTGGCATTCCACATCATCTTGCCCGTCTCAAGCTCCAGGCACGACCAACTGTAGGTGTTGTTGCCGTAAAGGTATCCGTCCAGGATCACGTATCCGCCGTATTGAGTTCGTATGTGCTTGGTCCGCCAGGCCTCGGCAGCGGTCACTTCCTCTCCGGAAACCGACAGCTTCAAGCAGACCCCGCCCTTGCTGTAGCCGACCGACCAGAACACGTAACCGTCGGAGAACACGGGAGTGGGGACGTTGGCCACGTTGCCCTTGGCGAACTCATGGATCCAGAGGATTTTGCCCGTCCTGGCATGGATTCCAATGAGGCCATCGGCCGCACCGTTGATGATCATCGGCACGCCCTTGTAGACCACGTGAATCGGCGAACTGTAGTGGGCCCCGCAAAAGGGGTCGGACTTCCACACCGTCTCGCCGGTAATCTTGTTCAGCGCCACCATGAAGCTTTTGCCGCCCGGTGAGGCGATCACCAGATCCCCGAGGATCATCAGCGACTCGGCGAAGCCCCACTTGGGTTTTTCGGCGCCGAATTCCCGCATGTTCCGCAACCATTGCGTGACCCCCGTCTGGGCATCGTAGCATCCCAGCATGCCGAGGCCCGAGAGCAGATACAGCTTCCCGGCGTCGTAAGTCGGCGTGCTGCGCGAGCCCATGAACACATGGTGCCCCGTGAAAGCCGGAGTGATGTCCTTGTCCCACTTGATCTTGCCCTGCATGTCGATCGCAAGCATGAACAGTCGCTCGCCCGGACGTTCGCTGACATCTCCCGTCTCAGGCACGTTCCTGGGATTTGACGCCACCTTGCGACCGGTGGTGTAGATCAGGCCCCCGCCGAGGGATACGGTGGAGAATCCCTGGCCCACTCCGGTGACCTCCCAAAGCTGCTTCGGTCCGCCGGGTGGCCAACTTTTCAACAGGCCCGTGTCGGGACTCTTGCCATCGCGATTCGGCCCGTGCCACTGGGACCATCCGGCGGCCGCCGACACTGTTGGTGCCGCGTGGAGGATTTTCTCCCAGAGCGTGAATCGCGCCGGGGAAAGTTTCTTGAGTTGGACGAGAGAACTAGCGCCCGCGTCCAGGCAGGCGGCATACACCTTGGCGAATTCCCCGAGATCCTCGTGCCGTACGCGGTCGCCATAGCTAGAGACGGATATCTCATCGGCCTTGATGGCCGCCGCCCACTTGTTCAGGACTTCCGGATCCGCCGACCTTGCCACCTGCTCGAGCGCGTGGCCGACCTCGTGAGCAATGACCAGGGAGTTCGCGTGCGGGACGAGGTTAATGTAACTCTGCCCGCCATGAGCGGCCGCGCCGCCCAGATCGGCATAAATCGCGATGCCGTCTTCATTCTCGTCAGAGACGACCTCGGCGGCCCGCAGGTAGGGCATGGGCAATTTTTGAAGACGCTGGACCACTTGCTCGACCTTGACCTCCGTGGAGTTCTGAATAGTCAGCTTGAATCGAAACTCTCCTGCCGTCGCGACCCACTGCTTGCCCGCTACGCGGCCGTTTCTCATCGCGACATCCTCCGGACCGGAAACGACTTTCACCTTGGTGGTGCTGTCCTGCCCGAACTCGTCGAACAATGTCTTGAAATGCTCCACCAATCTCTTCTCCGCGCTCGCCTCCGGGGCAACTGCAAGTGCGACAACCACTGCGGCAATAATGTTTTTCATCCGAGGTCCCTATCTCTGCGGCGCCTTCGGCATCCGCAACAAGCTATTACCCAGGATCGTCCTGCAGCCTTTCGGTGATTGTATCGCCAATCCGGGTTACAGCAACGGTACTACCATCATATCCCATGCAGGATTCCGGTAGTCGCGAGGGTCTCTGCAAGGAAATTGGCTTTTCGTCAAGGTATCGGAACGAGTCGGCAGGCCGGGATGAGTGGGGCTGCATGTCAGGTCCCCAGCGTGATCTCCGGCGCCTTGCGCACCTCGAGCTGAGCACGCAGGAAATCCGCATCCCGGAAGTGGAAAACCCTGGCGAGGATGACTTCGGGGAATCGTTGTGAACCTGTGCGGTAAAGCTCGACACTGTCATTGTAGCCGTCGCGCATCAGGGCCACTTCATTCTCCACCAGGACCAGTTTGTCCATGAGATTGCCCATGACCTCGTTACCCTTGAGGTCCGGATAATCTTCAGCGAGTGCCAGCATCCGGTTGGTCACCGCGCTCTCGGCGCGGATCGCCGAGTCAATTTCCTCCGGGCTGTATTTCTTCCTGCCACTGAGGATCGAGCGCAACGTGGCAATGTTCTCATGCACCTCCCGCTCGTGCTTCAGGTAGGCCTTGGCGATGGACTCCAGGGTCGGAATCAGGTCGATTCGCTTCTTCAGGGAAACTTCGATGTTGGCATGGGCCCGCTTGACGCGGTTGCGCAGGAATACCAGGTCATTGAACATCAATATGAAGGTGCTGAGCACAAGAAAGGCCGGGGCGGTGAGGGCTGCCGCCATGAAGTCACTGGGAGAATAGGAACCGGTGCCCGCAAACATCAGCATCACCATCATGACGATGCCGATGAACCCAAAGCTCATCCTGAGCAACCCTCCACGACTGACCTTGAGCATGGTTTCATCCTCACTCCGGTCCGAGATCATAAACGGAAACCTGTCATTATCCCCGTCAGCCATCTGCAGCGTCTCTCCCGCCGTCGGTTCAATGACCGCTGAGCCCAGGATGTAGAGTTCCTCACCCTCGGCAATGTGGTACTCATAATAGTCCCTCCGACCGGCACTCCGGTGCATGGCCAGGCCCGCCTGCACCTCCGCACCCTCGGGGACCACCCGGACAGCACCCTCAGCGTCGTGACATTCAAAGGGCACCTGCTCGGTCCATTTCTCAATGGTGACTGTCTTGCGATTCTTTCCGGATCCCCTGGTCTCGGTCACCTTGTAGTGGACATGGCAGCATTTGGCCCGGGTCAGGGGCCCCTCAATGAAGTGATCCTTCCCCTCATAGAGGACGGTCTTTCCCTTGATCTCCGCGGGCCCGTAGGCAAGCCCGGTCGACAGGGAGGTCGGAACATTTTCAATGTAACGCTTGGTCTTCACTCTCCTGAATCCGAACACACTGCCCAGGATGCCGCCAGCCAGCGCCAGAATACCCCCCACCCAGGTCAGCCACTTCGGGATCGGACTCGGAGCAATCTCGAAATCGGGCGCCGGGGGATCGTCAGGTCCAAGGATCGAGGCAGTTGGTTGGACATCCCAGTAGCGCGCGAGGTGACGCTCCGGGAACCTGCCGAGGATCGCATTGCTGCGTTCTATTGCAGCCGCGTAATCCTGCCGGATTCCCAGGACGCGCAGCCGGGTATGTGCGTCCTCCTGGGACTTTAGCCCCTGCAGGGAGCCCTCCCATCGAAAGGAATCGACCTCAAGGCCCAACTCCTTCTCGACGGCAGCGATGGCGTTTCGGGCGTGACGGGAAAGGCGATCCTTACCGTCTTTCAGGTCAGCAGACATCATCTTCAGCCCCATCATCAGCAATACACACAGGTTCAGGCCACTGAGCAGGGAAAGAAAAACCAGCAGGCGGTGGATGCGCAGCTTGAAACACAGCAACATGATGCCGAAGGCAAAGGCTATCAGGCTGCCCACACTTAGGAGGACTCCACCTGTTCCCTGACCACTGCGCACTGAAGTGGCGGTTGCCCCCTGGGAGAGCACCGGGGTGAACGATCCCTTCGCGTCAAAGTTCAGTCGGTAATCGATCTCATCATCTTTTTGCCCGGGATCACCCAATGGCTCCGCTTTTGCAAAGGCAAACAGCCTGTCGCCCGGATCAAGACGATACTCGGAGAAGCGGTAGTCACCTCTCCTGTGGCGATGGTCCAAATTGAGGTGCGGCCTTCCATCGGCCCGCGACAGTGATTCGAGGGAAACAAGGACTTTCCCGGTAGGATCATTCATCAGAAAGGAGGGGACATGCCGTGTTCCCGAATCACGTAGTTCCCAGGAGCCTCCTCCGTCATCATCCTCAACATATTCCTCTTTTGTCCAGTAGAGGTAGTAACTGCGCACCTCGGTGTACTTGCCATTCACCATCTCCCCGCCGTCGACGGCGCGCCCTGTCATGGTCACCTCCCCCTCAATCAGGGCAACAGCCTCCACATGCGGAATGCGTTCAAGTTGACGCATCTGGCGGATCTTCTCGAAACCGGCCCGCTGGGCCCAGTAACCGCCGAGGAGCAACACCGGGATAAGCAGGACCAACAGGAACGAAAAAAAAGAAGAGTAGCAACCCTTCTTGCCCTTCGAGCCAACCTTCACCTTCTCTGGCCTTGTCTCGCCCATCTCATCTTGGAGCCTTGTGGAGGAGGCACTGCCATCAGGAGGCAGAGGGGGAGGTTTCATCCGGTGACGTTATCACCTTCAATCAGGTTTCGGGAATCGGAAATTCTGCTCCGAAGATTGACAGAGGAAATGGGGTTCCAGGATCCGCGTGGAGTCCGTTACCCCTGCTTTCACTGGAGGTGGATGCGGCGGTAGCGCCCCCTCACCGGACACCAACAGGGCGAGTTTCTTTGAACCTCGCCGGAAGCGCGGTGGGAACCCTGCCGGCGGGAAGATCATTGCAAGTCCCTGTGATCCGGGCTATGCACGTTTTGGGTTGCGCGGCACCACTTTCCCATTTTTTCATGCGTAATAAACCCGTTAAGCATGAAGAATGAACAAAAAGGGGAGTGTCTGCATCGCCGCCGCTTACTTGCTTTTTGTCATGGCAAAGATCAGATGAAACCACACCGGTCAGCTTACAATATCACACGGGCTCTTATTATCGTTCTGGGAGCCTCATTTGCTACTGTTGCAACTGGAATTTGCGAGGAAGCGTCCCCGGTGATCAAGGTGCGCTACCGCATGCCGTCAATTGTCATGTCAGCACATGCCGACTGGCCGAAAGATCCCGATTACCGTGATGCGATGGCCAAGTTTGTCGTCGAGCATGGGTTTAACGTTGTCGAGGGAGGAGTCGACGTGCTGGACGTCTGCCGCAAGAATGGCTTGATGGTGCAACTTGGAGGCGACCAGGCGACCCTGGACATGGCTCCAAAGCTCAGGGACGATCCTGCGGTATTCGGCTATTTTGTCTCTGACCGCCGGAGGCGTGACTCCTTTCCGGCCTTCGCCAAAATTGCGCGCATCTTCGAGAGGGCCGACCCCAATCACCCGACAATCTTCATCAATCGCGCCGCCTGGAATGAGTTCGGGGACTTTGCCAAGGAGGTCAGGCCCATGCTGCTGGACTTTTATCATTATCATGCGATGCCGCGCAGGCACGCCGAACGGTATTACCTTTACCTGCTCATGTTCCGTGGTCTGGGCCAGGAACACGGGATTCCGGTGATGCGTTGCACCAGCAGCAGTTCCCCTCCGGCAGTCCTGAGGCAGACGATCTACACAAGCCTGGCCTACGGAGTGAAGGGGTTTCATTTCTGGACCCCCTGGATATTCGCTCACGCAAAGGACAAGGAGGGCAATGCCGTGTTGAAGGACGGCAAGCTGAACATGTATGTCACCCTGCCACACCTTACTGATATTGCCAAAGAGGTCAGGAAGATGAGCCCGGTGCTGGCAGATTGCCGTTCGGTTGCCATGTATCACACGGATCCGCTTCCCATCAGTGGCGGCAAAGCTCCCGGGGATGCATGGTGCCAACCCTCCGGGTCCCAGCTTCTGGTTGGCGTGCTTGAGGATGAGAAGGGCGGGAATTTTCTCCTTGTGACCAACAAACACCCCGGCATGAAGCAGGAAGCCTCGCTGTCCTTTGATGCAACGGTCAGCGCTGTGGAGCAGATGGAGAAGAAGACGGGAAAGTGGAAGGCAATACCGCTTGCTGCCGGGAGCGAAAGGCGAACCGCCAAACTGCACCTTGCTCCTGGCGACGGCGAACTGTTGAAGGTTGCGCGCATCGCCAGGCAATAGGCAAGATGCGCCAGTTATCGATTTAGGTGACGCACAGTGGAGGTTGGGCTGCAATGGGAAGCCTGCTGGGTCTGCTGATGCGTCGACTCCAGAAGGAGCACGTCACCAAGAAGCGGAGGAAGTGAGGTCAGACACGCTTCTTATCGAGTTAGTGCCGCGCTCACCGGGGGCCAGGGGGCAGGTGTGTAAGCAGAAATCGCGTCATAAGCATCCGCAGGTGTAGAGACGTGCCCTTGCCCCTTGAAATGCCGTGGTCGCGGTTGGGGTAAGCAAAATAGTCGAACTGTTTGCCCAGCTCGATGAGTCGATCCACCAACCCCTCGGTTATCTCAAGATGTGTATTGGTCTCTCCGGTTCCGTGGATGATGAGGAGGTCTCCCTTGAGGCCTTCGGCAAAGTTGATCGGAGCGGACTTCCGATAGCCCTCCGCGTTTTCCTCAAGGGTTCGCATGAAAATCTCCTGAAACCACGCATTGTAGAGATGCGGCTGCGGCTTGGGCGCCACGGCGATTCCCATGTGATAGACATCCGGCTTGCGGAACATGGCGTTCAGCGTGTTCGAGCCTCCGCCGCTCCAGCCCCAGATTCCGACCCGGGAAAGGTCGACATAATTCCGGAGGCGACCCAATTCCTTAAGACCCGCGGCCTGATCATCGGTGGAAAGAATGCCGAGGGTTGGGAACTCCGCCTTGCGCCACGAAATTCCCTTCGGTGCCGGGGTGCCGCGGCTGTCCATGCACACCACGAGATAACCAAGATCGGCAATCACGCGATGGAAGCTGGTTTGACGGCCGCGCCACTTGTCCAGCACTTCCTGTGCGTAGGGCTCACTATACACATACACAAAGACAGGATACTTCCGGGATGGATCGAAGTCGCGCGGTTTGATCATGTAGGAGTCCATGACCACGCCACCGCCAATCTCCAGTTGAATAAACTCAGTTGGCCGAGTGATCCATGGCTTCATTTTGTCACCCAGTTTCCTGTTGCTTTCGAGCGTTCGGACCACCTTGTGATCTGGCAGGCGCACAAGTTCAGTGAGCGGCGCGGTATCAAACGTCGAATAGGTATGGAAGGCCCACTTGGCGTTTGGAGAAAAGTCGTAGTAGTGCGTGCCGGGCTGATCCGCGGGAGTGATCCGTTCGGCTTTCCCGCTTCCGTCCAGCCGCGTCCGATAGAGATGCTTCTGAGTTCCGTTGTGGGGCGAGGCGTAATAGTAGTACCAACCTCCCGCTTCATCCACGAGAGCCAGCGCAATGATGTCAACACCCTCGGGTGTCAGAACCGCTTCCTCTTTTCCATTGCGCGAATAGACATAGGCTCGCCGCCAGCCGTCTCGATCGCTCATGACGATGAATGCGCCATGGTCGCGAATCCACTCCGGCCCGGCGTCGGTTTCGTAAGCCCCAGCGACCCAGGCGGGATCGGATTCTTCGTAGATGCTGCTGATGGCGCCGGTGCGGATATCGGCCATGAGATATTCCCGTTTATCGCGGCCGCGGCTCAGTTTTTCCACGAATAGCTCATGGGAATTGCCGGCCCAACCAAGCTTCCCCAGGTAACAACCTTCTGTCGGCTGAGGAAAGGAGAGCCAGCGGATCGCCTTTCCCCCGGCATCGACCACGCCGATCCGCGATTTATTGATGGTCTCGCCGACCCTCGCAAAGCGCCTCTGTCTGACTTCCGGATACGACGGATCGTTCGGCACAAGCGTCGCTCTAAACGGCACCCCGGAAGTGTCGCTCTCCATGAAGGCAATCCACTTGCTATCGGGACTCCAGATCGCACGACCATTGGTAATCGCCTCTTCAACCGCGTTCTTGGTGAGAGGAATCGTCCGGTCGTTTTCCAGCTCGCGCACGTACAGGTTTCCCCCCTCGGAATAGACCGCAAGACGGCCGTTGGGGGACGTATTGACTCGACCCGATCTTCGGTTGCGGCGGTCCGGTGCTCTGGGAGGTCCATTCAAGACCGTGCGTTTGCCGGTGGCGGCCTCATAACGTGCCTGCACCCATCGGTTCGACTTGGGATCCGGCTCAGTCACCGTGTAACCTGAACCATCGGGGAGCCAAACTCCCCGAAAGGACCTGGCTTCGCCATCGAACTCTCCTGTCTCATAAATCGCCCGGAATCGCCTCTCGACTTTTTCAAGCAACTTCTCCGTGGAATCCTGCCCGTCGCCGTCAGGCGCAGCGACGCCACCGGCAATACAGAAGCACGCAAAACTGGCAACCACCATACTCGTGTTCATTGTTCCTTACTTCCCTGAAGTTTATATTTTCCTTCGCAGCATCGTCGAAGGGTAGCAATTGACGAGCAAATTTCCGGTCACCCGTGGCCAGTTCCAACCTCTCCTGATCTCACAACCTCCGAACCGAATTGCTCTAAACTAAACTACGGGTTCAGGACTCGCAGGTTGAGGAAGTCGCATCAGAGGTCATGGGCGGCGTGCCGAGCCTTCTTCGGGATAAGATCGTGGTAGTGGGGGCGAAACCCGGAATCACGGGGGAGGAATTGGGCCTCGATCTGTTTTCCACTCCTTTTCATCGTCTTGACGCACGGGGTGACCTGCCACTGATGAGCGGGGTGGAGATCCAGGCGAACGGGCTCATCAATCTTCTGCGGCAAAACTGGCTGGTTCGCTCAAGCAGCCGGTTCGACACCTTCCTGGTGGTCCTCTCCGGGGTGCTCGCTGGCTTTTTTTTTGCCTGGTTGCGTCCTCTGCGCGCGATGATCGTGGCCTTGCTTTGCGTGGGGGCCCTGGTTGCGGCCGGTATTCTCGTCATGACCCAAAGCAATATGTGGTTTCCATGGAGCGTGGTTGCTTTCCTCCAGATTCCGGTCGCCCTTGGATGGGGATCGGGATCGCGCTACTACATCGAGCGTTTCTTCAGGGTCAAACTTGGGAAAGAACAACAGCAATTGAAGGATGCGTTTGAGAAATACCTTTCCCCGCAGATGCTCGACAAGCTTTCCGAGGATGGATTCAAGATGAAGTTTGGAGGCGAGAAGGTGGAGGCGGCAATGATGTTCACCGATCTCGAATCATTCACGAACATGTGCGAGCGGGTGGGCGATGCGGAACGAATTGTGGAAGCGCTGAGTGACTATTTCGAGCGGACGACCGGGCATATTTTCGATCACGACGGTGTGGTGATTAAATTCATCGGCGATGCGATCTTCGCTGCCTGGGGGGCACCGATTCTCGATCCCCTGGCACCGCTTAAGGCGGCACGGGGTGCGTGGCATCTATCCCAGGATGACTCCCTGGTGGTTGAAGGGGTGAATTTGAAAACAAGGATCGGGGTGCATTTTGGCGAAGTTGTTGCTGGAAACATCGGCAGCCGGAAGAGGGTGGACTACACGATGATCGGGGATGCGGTGAACCTTGCTGCACGTCTGGAAGGTCTGAACAAAATGTTCGGGACTCGGATCCTGATCAGCGAAGATGTTGAGAGCCGGTTGGGTGGTGAATTCCATACCAGAAAATTGGGAAGGTTCCGGGTCAAGGGGCGGAAGGAACCGACGGCGGTTTTTGAACTGGTCGGGCCGGTTGCGGAGATCGACGAACCAAAGTGGGGAGAGGTTTATGCAAAGGGAGTTGCCGCCCTGGAAGGCGACGATTTCGAGGAAGCTCGCCAGTGTTTTGAGGAAGTGGACGGCATGAGGGGGAGCGATGGAGACGGGCCGTCGAGGTTCTTCCTCCATCTGCTTGAACGGGGTGAACCGATCCATCAGGGTGTTTACGACATGACAGAGAAATAGGATGATTCTCCACCTTGTCACAGATACAGCAGTCTTGGAGACGAGGGTCATGGCACTGGTTCGTTTCCCTGAATTCCCATGCTAAAGCGTATATTGATCTGTGCTTCCATCGCGTTCTGCATCGGTTTCGCGGTGTATCTGTTCAAATTGCAGGACGACCGTGGATCCATGGTGAAGGGAGAAGGCGGAGAGTGTGGGCTTGAAGGAACTCCGGTGGCTGAGCTGAAATGGAATCGGGAAATTGAGGAAGTCCCGGGCAAGGAATCGCTGGCTTCGCTAAGGGAAAAACTTCTTGCCAGACCAAGCTCTGAAGCTGTTGCTGAAATCGAGGGATTTCTCCGTAAAGGAAAGGACAGGAAAACGGATCTGAACCTCAAGATCGGGAAGGGGGGCAAGATCGAAGGCTGGCCGACCCTGCGGGTGTTTCTCCTGGATCTGCTTCTTGAGATCGACCCCGGGTCGGCAGCTCGAATTAGCAGGGAGATCCTGAGGTCCGAAACGTCTGCAGACGAGTGGGCGATCGCACTAAGGAACGTGGCGAAAGGTGAGCGCTTAGAAGGAAACAGGGACTACCTGCGAACAAGAACCGAAGATCTGATCACCAATCCCGAGTGGCAGGCACAACCATCCGTGGGATATTTGAATGCATTTGATGTTCTGGTTTATACCGGGGCTACGGAGAGTTTGCCGCTGCTCTCTGGATTGATCCAACGGAAAGATCGTCACGATCTGGCCCACGCAAGTTTTCTTACAATGGACCGACTGGTGCAGCGCCAACCGATAGATATGTTGACTCGATTGAAAGCTGACCGAGCCCTTCAGCAAAGCAGACCCGAAATGACGGCGCAGCAGTTTGCCCGGGCTGATCTTCGTGACACCTCACAACAGGCAATTGTGAAATCGTGGCTGCTCGATCCCTCCCGCACCTCGACGGAGCTTCAGAATTTCGCCGCTATCTATCCCAACAATAACAAGTTGATTTCACACAACATGCTTACTTCCCAAGAGCGGGTTTCCGGAACGGATTTGAATGCCCATGATCGGGAAGTCCTGGAAGTCATTCGAGACTGGAGAACGGATCCCGCATTCGAATCACGATCCCAGTATCTTGAGGTCATGGATAGACGTGTTTCCCAATTCGTGGAGAGTGCGGATGGCTCTTCCCGGTGAGGATTGCCAGGAAATCGCATTGCCCGCCCTGAATTCATGGGACTCCAGGAGTCGGGGCAGGTGGGAGTGCAAAATTGCTTCCCTTCAATTTGATTGGACAATCGAGGAACAATTGGAATTCGTTGACGATAATCCTCCGGGAGAGCAGGGGCTGTATCGGATCAGAGCAATACAACAACCGTGATTTTTTGAACACGCGTCCTCTTGTCTCTAGAAATCCATGAAGATGAAACCGAGAGGAAGCTGTGAATAGGATGGGCAAAATTCTTGACGCATTTGGTGAAGATTTTTGCAAAAATGAAGTTCGATTATTTTCGACAAAACATGCAAGGTCCGTAAAGGAATACGTCTAGTAGGAAGACAAAAAATCTGAAACATAGAGCCATGAGCACGAAAGAAAATGAGCTGCCAGACCAAGGATTCTTGGAAAGTTTGACGAATGAAGAGCGGGAAATTTTGCGGGAACTTGGGGAGGAGTTAACCTTCAGCGAAGGAGAGACAGTTATTCAGGAGGCTGCTTCACAGGATCATCTTTACGTCTTGCTCAATGGTCGATGCAAGGTGCTGCAGAAACATGTCGCGCCAACTGTGACCGCCTGGTTGGAGGAAGGAGAGTCTTTTGGTGAAGTCAATTTGTTCGATTTGGAAGGGGCTGGGGCAAGCGCATCGGTCCGCGCTGCCGAGAGTATAGTTGTTTGGCGTATTGACCGTAATGGACTGAATACATTTATCGGGAGCCATCCGGATGCAAGTTTACGGCTAACGATTGGGCTCTCGACCCTTCTTTCGAAACGTCTTCGTTCGGTGAACGAACTTGTTAAAGAGATGTCGGTTTGGACCCGGGCTTAGCCGAATACGTTAGAGAAAGAAACTATGGTGGAATTGTCCCAATTTGGTTGGGGCGGAGTATTTCTTGCCCTGCTGAGGTCGGCGTTCGGTTCAATCGTGTAGCTTTGGCCGTTGACCGTGATGGTTCAGATCAAGATCGCCCGGCAGCTCCGGGATGACACAGGCTGGAGGGAAGTCCCTCAACGGGACGCCTGTGAAGGAACTGCTGGCTAAGTGCGCTTCGCTACCCGGATTGACACTTTCATGAGATTATTCCAACTCGCCCGGGACGGCCCTGGCACGCGGAGGGTGGGGGGATCAGGCTTTGATGTGACGTTTTCGCCCGACTGGTTTACCCTTTCAGGCCATGCAACAGGCGTCATTTGGGTGCATTTCCCCCGGGCCTCCCTACGAACCCGGCCTGTAAAAGCGGTTTGCTAGCAGTAGTTGGTGGTTTGCGGGTCGGGGTGCGTTATGACAGCCCAAGCCACTTGGCCCAGGGAATCCGGGAGAGGATGAGCAGCAGCGAGATGGTATACAGGATGAAGTTCGTCTTGTGGGCTGAGTTGGAGTCGATTCTTTTTGTCTTGATCCGGGCGACCGTGATTAGCACCGCGGCGATTAGCATCACCATCGGATGCTCGAGGGCGTAGAGGCGGAGGGTGGAGTCTTTCATGGCTTGGCCAAAGTCGTTTAATGCTGCTTGCGTCATCGGACTCTCAAAATACAAGACCAAGCCGAACGTGAACTGTGTGTGAAGGGCGATCAGGGAGGCCAGGCCCAGTTTTTTGTCACGTGCCGTGGAGTCCCGTCCCGACAACCACCCCCATAAAGAGTTGAACGTAAACAGTGTGACGAGGAGCAGGACGGCGTATGCCAGATAATGATGCAGTGTGTACATTTTTTGTGTTTCGGGTTTGTGACCGGTGAACGTTTTTACTTGGCGGGATAACGGGAAGCCAAATCAATTGTCATTTTGTTTTTCCTCAATTCGGTTTTTTGAGTGGAAATTGCGGGTCATTTTTTCCAGAGTGCGCAGCCAAAGCGGAGGCCTCAGGCAGGGGATAAAATCGAGACTTTCGCCGCCTGCTTGGAGGAAGGGGGCCTTTGCTCTCATGCCGATTTGCTCAACGCTCTCAAGGCAGTCGCCGACGAAGGCGGGGCAGACAACCAGCATGCGTCTGACTTCCTGCTTGGCCAAGCGGGGCAATTCCAAGTCGGTGTAAGGCTTGAGCCAAGGCTACACCCCCCCCACCTTCCCCGGGTCCTGGGAAGCCTGCAGACTCGCCAGACCGGTGGGCGGCCACATCACAGCGGGAAAAAATGTAAAGAGCCCGCGAATCCAGGCGGTCAACACGGGGTCTACTGCTTCAAATGCGAACTCAAGTTCGTGTTTGAGCGTGAACGAAACAAGGGTGGCTGCAATTTGTGGTCCTAGGACCATAAGTGACCTTTTGGACAAAGCTGCAGGGGTGCGGCTTCGCGGTGGTCGATAGCTCAAAGTGTCAGCACGTGCTGACAATTCAAAAAGGGCTGGTTAAGACGGCGGGCGCTGGATCTTCTCGACGATCGTTCCACCAGTGCGATCGGTCAAAATTCGAACCCGATCCTCTGGTCGAAGATCTCGAATCCCGCGCGCTCGCTGGAGCACGGTGATCCGTCCATCATTATCCTTCCTGATCCGGAGTTCAAAAGCAGTCTTCCCCTCCAGGTTCTCACCAACCCCACCCAGCAAAGCCCCGATGATCGCGCCTTCAAATGCCGCCCCTTCATCAGCCCCGATCAGAGCCCCGGCAATGACGCCACCCACAACACCGTCACCATCGTCCGGAGAATCATTGTAGATGATTTTCTTGATATGGGTCACCGTGCCAAACTCCTCCTCGTAGGACTTTTGCAGTTGTAACGAGGTGGCGGGAGTGGTTGCTGTTTGACAACCTGCTGTCAGCAGGACGCTGGCTAGCGCGAGAATGGTTGCGATCTGGTTCATGGCTCCCAAGGCCTATCAGATTCCAGGCGCAGGGGGCAAAGGGATTCGGGGGGCTTGTGGTTGCCTGGGCTGGCGTGGTAGGACTTGGGGATATGAGAACGATCCTTGCGCTCATCCTCGCCTGCACGTTTGAGCCCACCCTGTCGGCCCAAGATCCAACGATTCGCCCCTTCCGGATCGAGGTCGCCGAGAAGGCCCTTGCGGACTTGCACCCTCGTCTCTCCGCTACCCGCTGGCCTGACCAGATTCCCAACACAAAGTGGCAATATGGAACAGATCTCGCCACCCTCCGTGACCTGGTTCACCACTGGGAAGAAGGCTACAACTGGCGCGCCCGCGAGAAGCGGCTAAATACCTTGTCACAGTTCAAAACCGTCCTTGACGGTATCGATCTGCACTTCGTTCACGTGCGCTCGCCGCACTCAAAAGCAACCCCTCTCGTTTTGGTGCACGGTTGGCCGGGGAGCGCTTTTGAATTCCAAAAGATCATCCCCATGTTGACTCAGCCGGAGAAGCACGGAGGCAAGGCCGCCGACGCCTTCCATGTGGTCTGCCCCTCTCTTCCCGGTTTCGCATTCTCCAGCGCGCCCGTGGAGCCGGGCTGGAGCAACGACCACAGCGCGGAAGTGGTTGCCAAGCTCATGGCCCGTCTCGACTACGAAAAGTACCTCGCCCAGGGTGGCGACTGGGGAGCGTCCATTGTGCGATGGCTGGCCGATCACGATGGTGCGCACTGTCTGGGTGCCCACAGCAACATGCCAATGGCCGGTCGCCCCGGAAACGATCCCTGGAAGAATGTCTCCAGAGAGGAACGAAATCGATGGGAGCAGCGAAATGCCGAGTTGCGCCCTCACAAGGCCTACATGAACCTTCAGGGAACACGGCCTCTTACCCTCGGCTACGGGCTCAACGATTCCCCGGTGGGACTGGCCGCTTGGATTCTCGATAAGTTCTGGGCATGGAGCGATCATCGCGGCGACCTTCAGAACAGTTTCAGCAAGGACGAGTTGGTCGACAACATCATGATCTACTGGATCAGCGGGAGCATGCCCTCCGCCATGCGCATCTACTATGAGACTTTCAACCGGCAGCCCCGTCCCAAGTCGATGAGCCCTTTCCTGAAAAGCGGTCCGCCCGCACCCCTCGGCTTCGCCCTCTTTCCCAAAGAGATCAACGTCCCGCCCCGGGCCTGGGTCCAGAGGCAATTCGGCAAGCGTATGGTACACTGGAGCGAGATGCTTCGTGGGGGCCACTTCGCCGCCCTGGAGACTCCGGAACTGCTGGCGAAGGACATCAGGGCCTTCTTCGCGAAGATCCGACCGTAGCTGCGACATCCCGCCGGCGAGCGCTCGACGAGATGTTGCCAGATCATATTTGGCACTCGGCCAAGGATCTGGCGAAAACCCTTGGAATCTCCAAGGAGGGAGCAAGGGGACGAATCGCCAGGCTCAGGGACGACTTCCTTGAAGAGAAGGAAGTGATCCAACCCACGCGGAGCGGGGCGGGGTGTGGGCGCTCCTAGGGCTTCTGAACCGGTGCTTCGCTCCTTATAACCCGAGTGCGGAAGAACTTTTTAGCCGTCTGGCTGTTCACCGTCTGGGAGAAGAACGGAAGCCAGCTCACCAGGTCGTCGCTCGCTTCGACCACGACGTCGTAGTTGCCTGTTGAGTTCTCCGGAAGCACAAGCACGGTGCCGGGTGTGACTACATTGATCTCGGAAACAGGGGTGATTTTCAGGGTGATTACATCGGTAGTGGCACTTGATCTCAGTGCCGTTAGACCGGTATATTTCTGGCTAAGGGTTCTCGCGAATGCAGTGCCGGAGTTGACCCCATCTCGCCTATAACCTCCAAGGGCAACAGTTACTTCGGTTTCGTCACTAAATGTAAGATGTAAGAGTAGGGTAGAGGAACTGCGGACATTACTACAGCCGACAATTTCAACAAGATCTGTTGCGGCTACAGTCTTCGACGGGTTGGTCGGGGTCAGCGCAACATACTCAACTGCCTGAGCAGTTCCGAGGGAAAGGGCGGCAAGGACGGCGGCAAGGATCGTTTTCATATCTTCCATGCCTATCAGTCCATGCGCGGGGGGCAAGCGGGGAGAGGGACTTGTGGCTCAAGGCGTAGGCGGCTGGTCTTTACACAAGGCTCATCAAAAATTAGGATAAGCTAGGTTTCTGAATTGGGAAGAATATGCCGCGCCGAATGACAGCCACGAAAGATGGTGCCCACAAAGTCCTGAAGAACACTTCTTTCGAAAGTATAGTAGCAAGCTGGCTGATGCGGGACGGTTGGCAGGTCTTCCTCCCGATCCTGGATCATGGTCACAAGACCGATATTCTGATCTCCGATGGTCCGAATTACTACCGGATTCAGGTCAAGACGGTGGATGGAGCGACAGAGGATCTCGTGATCGAGAACAAGTGGGAGGAAGGCAATGTCGATGTCGTCGTGTTCTTTGCCCGGAACTCGAACTGGGGCTACATCGCGCCGGGATTTAAAGAGCAGCGAAGACCGCTCAATCACGAGTCGCACCGGAGATTCGAGCAAGGACAGAAAAAATTCTTAAAGGAGTTTCATCAGCTCTGAACTTGGGCTGAGGAGTGCTGAGCCCGAAGCGGGATTTAGCGCCGATTCTGATCGATCTCGAAGGAGCTGATCGGGACACCTTTTTTGGGCGAGTTGGAATGTTGGGTTCCGGGGACTGGTTTTGAAATTGTTGGTAGGAAGCGTTGCCTGTATTCCGACCGCCAGTCACCTCACGGCGACCGCGCCAAGGGCAATTACACTGACCTGCCTCCAGTTTTTGGCCCACTCAAAGTGAGAAGATCTGGGATTGGTTCTATCATTGGTTGATCGGTTGGCAAGGCTCTTGGGCGGCACGAGTCTGAGGGTTGGGATGTGAGCGCAAGCAGGAGAACTTTTCGCAGAGAACGAAGCCCCTCACCTGGCGCAGCCGGGGGCTGAGTTCGGCGGCGAAGAGATCAACGATCGTTCGTGCATAGTTCAATCGTGGCTCCAGCAACCTACGCCGCCCGGCGCCGTCTGGGTGGCGCTAAATTAGAGGCGAACTCCTGCGGCGTCTGCATGCTCAGACTGCGGTGCGGCCGGATCTGGTTGAACTTCTGGCGCCAATTTCCAATCACCACTCGGCATTCGCTCAAGGTGTAGAACATCTCTCGACCCAGGCATTCCCGGCGGAACTTGTCGTGGAAGCTTTGATGCTCTCCTCCGGTCGCACTCCTTCGGAGCACGTCGCCTTCGGCTCCTGTCTATC
>PBTB01000126.1 GCA_002726945.1 Deltaproteobacteria bacterium
AAACAAAAAACATGGATTCAATGATCTCGCAATATTATTAGGATGCGGATTATGGAATTTTCACTTAAAATATGCATAAATTATTTATAGGAATGTCTATTGATCTGGAGAACATCACTTGGCGCAGGACAATCGACCTCTGCGACCGGCAGCTCCGGAATTGCGAGGTCGGACTGGGGTCGAAGTTCGACGGCTTTGCGCACAAGACCGGATTCGATATCGTGGCGGCCTCCGAGATCATGACAATCATGGCACTCGCCAAGGACATGGCCGACCTCCGGGAGCGGATTGGGCGTATTGTGGTTGCCTACAACCGCAGCAACAAGCCCGTCTTCGCCCGCGAACTGAACTGCGTGGGTTCGATGTGCGTGATTCTCAGGGATGCCTTGCAGCCGAACTTGGTGCAAACCACCGAACACACGCCGGTGTTCATCCACTGCGGACCCTTCGGGAATATCGCTCACGGCTGCAACAGCGTCCGGGCTACTCGGCTTTCGCTCAAGCTCGCGCCGTATGTCATCACTGAAGCAGGCTTCGCGGCAGACCTTGGAGCCGAGAAGTTCCTCCACATCAAGTGCCGTCAGGCGGACCTCACGCCCAGTGCAGGAGTCCTTGTTGCCACCGTGCGGGCACTCAAGTACCACGGGGGGATTGAGAAGGAAGCGCTTGGCATCGAAAACGTCAAGGCCGTGCGTATCGGCTGTGCGAACCTGCAGACTCACGCTGAGAACGTTCAGAAGTACGGAATCCCGGTGGTCATCGCGCTCAACCGCTTTCCCACCGACACTCCGGCGGAACTGGATGCGGTCCAGGAGTTTTGTGCCACCATGGGCATGGACTGTGCCCTCAGCGAGGTGGTTGCTCGTGGTGGCGACGGCGGCATTGAACTCGCCAAGAAGGTCAAGGCACTCGCTGATAACAGCGTCGGAGAACGTGTTTCCCTTTACGATCTCAAGGATCCGATCAAGACTCGCATCGAAACACTCGCCCGCGAGGTGTACCGAGCCGATGGAGTGGACTTCACTCCAGAAGCGGAAGCGGCCATCGTCCGTCTGGAGCAGAATGACCTAAGCGAGTGGCCGATCTGCATGGCGAAAACCCAGGCTTCCCTCTCGGACGATTCCAAGCAGCGCAATGCCCCCCGAGGCTGGCGGCTGCAAGTCCGGGAGGTCAAGGTATCCAACGGGGCCGGGTTCATCATCGTGGTCACAGGCAAGATGATGCTGATGCCCGGAATGCCGAAACAATCGGCAGTGAACCTGATCGACATTGATGAATCCGGACGGATCTCCGGACTGTCCTGAGCATGGGATCGAAGACCTACACCACCCGGCTGCATAACCTTGTGGTCTATGCGTACCACGGGGTACATCCGGAGGAAAAAACCCTCGGTCAGCGCTTTGAAATCGACATCGAATTCACGCTTGCCAACCCCCCGCAACCGTGGCGGGATGACTTGCGGTCAACGGTCTCCTATGTCAACCTGAACCGTTTGGCTTCACGCATTGCAGAGCGTGAGAAATTCGACCTGATCGAGACCCTTGCGGACCGGATGGTGGAGGAGGTCCGCAAGCATCCCCTGATCGCCTCAGTGACGATTCGAGTGCGCAAACCTTCCGTTCCCATCCAAGGCGTTGTGGACTACGTTGAGGTCGAGGTGAACTGGGAGGGGGACTCAAAATAATTCATTGAACAGGAGAAAAATATGAATTGGGAAGAAGCATGTGCGGCTCCAAGTTTATTGAACCTCCCCTATAAAATTGAATTAAACGAATGGGGGACCATTATGATGAGCCCGGTCAGTTTACAACACTCGTATTATGCAAAAGAAATTGGAATCCTTTTGGAAGAGTTCCTTGAGGGAGGGTTTTCATTACTTGAGGCTGCCGTCGAAACAACAAAAGGAACTCGTGTCCCGGATGTGGCTTGGTTTACACGGGAACATTGGCAAAAGAACAAAGGGAATTTTGCGGCATCCACTGCACCAATGATCTGTGTTGAAGTTCTTTCACCCAGCAATGCCTGGGGGGAAATGGAAGAAAAAAAAGCACTTTTTTTTGCAGCAGGTGCGGAAGAGGTTTGGGTTTGTGTGCCTGACGGGAAAATGCGTTTTTTCACGACCAATGGCGAAATCAAAAAATCAGAAATTGCTCCAGGATTTCCTCTGGAAATCATTCTCGACTGAAACTTTGATTGCTGTGACATGACGGATCTGTACGAATTTCTCGACACCCACGGCGTGACCTATGACCGGCATGACCACCCGCCGGTTTACACCGTTGAGGAGTCCAAGCAACTTATCCCGGAGATTCCCGGAGGCAAGACCAAGAATTTGTTTCTGCGGGACAAGAAGGGGACGCGTCACATCCTGCTGACGGTGGAGCAGGACAAGCGGGTGGACCTCAAGCGCGTCTCGGACGTGGCCGAGTCCAGCAAGTTGAGTTTTGGTTCGGCGGAGCGCCTCAAGCAGCATCTGGGAATCGAACCCGGATCGGTGAGCCTGCTCGCTCTTTTCAACGACCCTGACGGGCAGGTGGAGGTGTTCATTGACGAAGAGCTTTGGCAGGAGGAGGCTTTGCTCTGCCACCCGCTCCAGAATACCAGCACCCTGAGCATTCCTCGGGAGGACATGGAGCGTTTTTTCGAGGCGACTGGACATAGTTTCCGGCTCGTCACGGTACCTGTATCAGAAAATCCAACCGATCACTAAACACAAGCAAGGAGCAGCAATGTCCCGCACAGCAGACGCCATCATCATCGGTGCCGGCGTGATCGGTTCCAACATCGCCTTTGAGTTGGCAAAACGCGGATACAAAACCCTCAACATTGACAAACTGCCCGCCTCCGGGTATGGCTCAACAAGCAACTCGTGTGCGATTGTCCGGGCACACTACTCCACTTGGGATGGCGTGGCGATGGCCTACGAGGGCTTCTTCTACTGGGACAACTGGGAGGACTACCTTGGCGTCAAGGACGAGCGCGGCATGGCCAAGTACATGAAAACCGGCTCCTGCATGTTCATGCTCCAAGGCACAGACCACAGCAAGAAGTCCCTCAAGTACTTCAAGGAAATCGGCATTGAACACGAACTCTGGGACTTGGACACGCTCAAGCAGCGCATGCCGATCTACACCCACGACCAGTATGGCGGCACCACCCGTCCGGATGAGGACGAGCATTTCTTCGACAAAACCGGCGAAAAAATCGAAGGCGCGGTGTACACCCCCGGTTCTGGATACGTCAGCGACCCGCAACTGGCCTCCCACAACCTGCAAGTGGCCGCAGAAGCCCAGGGTGGTGCATTTCTCTTCAACACTGAAACCACCGCCATCCGACAGGAGAACGAACACGTATTGGGGGTCACGCTCAGTACCGGAGAACAGGTCGACGCTTCAATCGTGATCAACGTCGCCGGACCGCATTCCTTCGTCATCAACCGCATGGCCGGGGTCGAGGATGACATGAACATCAAGACCAAGGCCCTGCGCCATGAAGTCCACCATGTCCCCGCGCCGAAGGGTTTCAACTTCGAGCAGGACGGCATGCACACCTCGGATGGCGACAACGCCATCTATTTCCGTCCGGAAACCGGCAACACCATTCTGATTGGCAGTGAGGATCCCGCGTGTGATCCGAAGGAGTGGATTGACAATCCGGACCACTTCAACAACCAGATCACGGAATCGCAATGGAAGGCGCAGGTGTATCGCTGCGCCCGCCGCATTCCGGATTTGGAGATCCCGTCCCGCACTCGTGGGGTCGTGGACCTGTACGACGTTTCGGATGACTGGATTCCGCTTTACGACAAGTCGTGCCTCAAGGGCTACTACATGGCCATTGGCTCGAGCGGGAACCAGTTCAAGAACGCCTCGGTGGCTGCGCACTGCATGGCCGAGTTGATCGTGGCTTGCGAGGGGGGACAGGAGCACGACAAAGACCCTGTTCAGGTGAAGACGGTTCACACCGGCCTGACCCTCAACATGGGCTTCTATTCCCGCAAGCGCGAGATCAATCCCAACAGCAGTTTTTCGGTGAACGGCTGACGGATGCCGTTCCGCTTCTTGAAGCATACCCAGGAACGGCTTCAGGGACGGGGCCTTGCCTCTGGAGTTGCTTCGGCGGGTGCTGGAAGCTCCAGAGCAGCAAGTCCCGGGTGCCCAAGGAACGGTTGTTTACCAGTCTCGCTTCAAACTGCCGTGAACGAAAATGCGGATCCCGCTGTTGTAACAACGGTGTACCTCACTTCGAAAGTTGAGAAATCCTGGAAGGAGGAGCCCTGAAAATCCACGACGATCCGGAAGTTGACATTCTCTACATCCAGATCCGGAATGCGAAAGTCGCCTCGCGAAGAGGAGCCGCCGGGAGTGGTGTGGATTATGCGGAAGACCGCGAAATCGCAGGCATCGAACTCCACATCATGCTTCTGAGGTGATCGCACCTCTGAACCCGGTGGGGAAAGCCGCCTGAAGGTCTCCCGGTCACAGTAACCTGACAAAGGAACAGCGCATGAGTTTCCAACTGAGTTGCCCGAACTGCGGAAAGCGCGCCGTTGGCGAGTTTGCCTTCAGAAGTGAAGTGCTGGAGCGACCCTCGCAAGACGATGACTTCCGGAAATGGGCTGAGTATGTGTATCTGCGCCGCAACCACCGGGGCAAGCAGCTTGAGTGGTGGTACCACCGAGGTGGCTGCCAAAGCTGGTTTCTTGTGGAGCGAGACACCGTGAATAACACGGATCACTGCAGCTTTTGGTACAAAGACCTCCAGCAGGTTCTGGCCACAGAAAAGGAGGGCTGATGGCACGACGCATCCAAGCACACCGCTACCTCACCTTGCCGGAGCGTGGCAGGGAGATTTCCTTTAAGTACAACGGGAAGACCCTCACAGGCTACGAGACCGACACCATTGCCTCCGCACTGATGGCAGAGGAGGTCAAGATCACGAGCCGCAGTTTCAAGTACCACCGCCCTCGCGGGCAGTTCGACGCCGAGGGGCACGGCCCGGAAGTGCTGGTCACGGTGGACGACGAACCGAACCTCTGGGCAGACCTGATTCCGCTCCGTGACGGCATGGAGGTCAAGTCGCAAAACACCTGGCCGTCTCCGGAGTTCGACATCGCGGCAGTCAACCAAGTCACCGTTCCCATGCTCCCGAACGGGTTTTACTACAAGATGTTCCACAAGCCCAAGTGGGTGTGGCCGCTTGCGGAAGCACAAATCCGCAAGGTCGCCGGGCTTGGGAAGATCGACATCAAGGGACGGCACAACAAGCGGCGCTACGAAAAGCGCTACCGCTTTCCGGATGTCTGCGTGATTGGCGGTGGCCCCGCAGGTTTGGGTGCGGCGCTGGCAGCGTTGGAAGAGGGCAAGCAGGTGCTGCTCATCGAGAACCGCGCCGAACTCGGAGGCCACTCGCTTTTTGACCTGTCTCCAGTGTCCGGAAGCCCGGTTTCCGAACTGAACGGCCAGCCGGCCTACCAGGCGGTGCAGACGCTGATTGAGGAGTTGGCGGATTCCCCGAATCTGGAGGTGATGGTCAACACCACGGTCTTTGCGCTTTACGAGGACAACCTCGTGGCGGCGCAGTGCGGCAGCGACATGTTCAAGATTCGCGCAGAATCGGTGGTCCTCTGCCCCGGAGCGACCGACCGCCTGCTGGTGTTTGAGAACAACGACCTTCCCGGAGTGATAAGCGCCCGGGCCGTCGAGCGCAGCATCGCCCGCCACGGCGTGCTTCCGGACGAGGACGCGGTGGTTGTGACCACGCACGACGGCGGCTACCACACTGCGATGATGCTCCACGGGGCAGGCGCAAAAGTGATGGCGGTCGTGGACTCCCGCACGGGCAACACCCCTGGACACTTCGAGAACCAGGCCCGTGAGGCTGGCATCGAAATCCACAAGGGGCACACCGTCCACCGCGCACGCGGAGGTCGGTTCGTCACTGGAATGGATGTTGGTTCGCCAACGGGCAGCGACACCACTCGCTCCTTCAACTGTGATCTGCTCGTGCTGGCCGTTGGCTTCAAACCCACGCTCAACCTGCTCTCGATGGGGCGCAAGACCCCAGTGTGGAACATCGAACGCGGCATTCTGCAAGTGAACGAACTGCCGGAGCACATCTACTCCGCAGGCGAAGTTCACGGCAACGCTTCCTTTGGGCGACTGCTGGAAGAAGGCAGTACTGCCGGAAAAGCAGCAGCCCAAGGCGCGGCCAATCCCGCAACCTCCCGGACGGCGGAAGAGATCATCGCGGCCTTGCCTGCCGACATCGAGTGTGGCGGCAAGAACCACTTCATCTGCAAGTGCATGGATGTCACCCGCAACGAGGCGCAGGCTTCGATCGGCGAGGGCTACGATCAGGTGGAATCGCTCAAGCGCTACACCAGCATGGGCATGGGTCCGTGTCAGGGCAAGAGCTGTCACGAGGCCATTGCCCGGCTGGCAGCCATCGACACAGGGCTGTCTCCGGAAGAGGCCATGCCGACCACGATGCGCCCACCGTTCATGCCCACGACCTTCGGGATTCTGGCAGGACGCGCACCGCACCTTGGACCAATCCGGCGCACCGCGATGCACCACGCCCACATCGACCGGAACGTGAAGTTCCTCGATGCCGGACAGTGGAAGCGTCCGGAATACTACACCACTCCCGAGGAGGAGGTCAAGCATGTCCGCACGAAGATCGGCATGATTGACGTCAGCACCCTCGGAAAGATCGAACTTTCGGGTCCGGATGCGCTGGACTTCCTGCACTTCCTGCTGCCCGGTAAATTTCGGAAGCTTGCCGTGGGGAAAACGCGCTACTCTATGATGATCGCCGAGGACGGCATTCTCTTTGAGGACGGCACACTTTCGCACGTCTCCGAGGGACGCTACTACCTCTCGACCACCACAGGGAATCAGGATGCGATCATGTCGATGATGATGTGGTGGCTCACGGTGGAACCCCGCGACGTGCAGGTCAAAAACCTCAGCGGGGCCAATGCGGCAATCAATGTCACCGGTTCCGGAACACGGGAATTCCTGCAACCGCTCACGGATGTTGACCTCTCCAACGAGGCATTCCCGTACATGGCGTGCCGGGAAGGCAGCATCGCCGGTGTTCCGGTGGTGATGTTCCGGATTGGCTTCACAGGCGAGTTGGGATACGAAATCCACTACCCCGCCGAATACGGCGAGTCGCTGTGGAATCACCTGCTCGAAGAGGGAAAATCGCAGGACGTCAAGCCCTTCGGGGTCGAGACGCAGCGCATCCTGCGTCTGGAGAAGGGGCACTTGATCCCCGGAACCGACACGGACGCGCTCAGCAATCCCTATGAAGCCGGAGTCGGCTTCACCATCAAGGATGACAAACCCGACTTTCTCGGCAAGGCATTTCTCAAGGATTTCAAGGATCGTGGCATCAAGAACCGTTTGGTGCCGTATGTCCTCGACAAGGGCGTGGTGATTCCGGAGGACGGAGTCGCGGTGATCGAACAGGGCAAGGCCGTTGGCCGCGTCACCAGTTCCCGCACCAGCCCCACACTGGAACAAGGGATTGGACTCGTCTGGCTCCCAGACGGCATGGCGAAGACCAACCAACGTTTCACGATCCGCAACCGAAAAGGAGTTGATACGAACGCAATCGTGATCGATCATGCCTCGTATGATCCACATGGAGAAAGGCTGAAGTCATGACTGCCTTACTGAAACACAGTGCGCTCTCAGGAGTGTACCGGATGAACGGTGCGAAGACCACCACGGTGGCAGGCTGGGAGATCGCCGAATCCTTTGGGGACACCTCCCGCGAACAAAGGCAACTTGCCGAAGGTGCGGTCCTCGTGGACTGGTCCCACATCGGCAAGCTCGCCCTCTCGCGGGGGGATGCGGCAGCCGTTGCCGAACAGGCGATTCCCGGTGCGGCCAAGGCGGCTGTGCTTGGCACGACCGGCAATCAGGACCAAGTCGCCCTCCGGCTCACGGAGAACGACTATCAGTTGCTCTGCCAACCCGGACAGGAGCAAGCCCTTTTGGAGAAGATGGACCAGGCCAAAAGCACAGTCACGGACTCCACCGGGGCACTGGCGTGCTTTGCGCTGGGAGGTCCACGACGGGACGAGGTGCTGGAGCGTTCAACGGCCGTTGACCTGCGACGCGACAAGGTGGTTCCCGGATCCGTGATCCAACTCACGATCCACACGATTCACTGCACCCTCTACCGCACGGAAAACCTTGAAATCATCACCCACTCCCGTACCCTCTCGGAGTCGCTCTACGATGGCCTGATGGATGTCGGTGTGGGGGTTGGACTGATGCCCGCAGGACTGGGGACGATTCCAGTTTCATTTGAGGAGGAGAAGTGATGACCCAGCGGATGTGGCACAACAAGGAAATCAAGGACCGTTACGATGTGGTCATCATTGGTGGTGGCGCCCACGGGCTCGCCACTGCCTACTACCTTGCCGTCAATCACGGCATCACCAACGTCGCGGTGCTTGAGCAGAAGTTCATCGGCTACGGGGGTTCCGGGCGCAACACGGCGATCTTGCGCTCCAACTACCGTACTGAGGAAGGCATCAAGTTCTACGACCAGGCCCTCAAGCTCTACGAGGACTTGGCGCAGGATTTGGACTTCAACCTGATGTTCAGCCAGATGGGGCACTTCACACTGGCGCACTCCACCGCCTCGATGCAGGCGCAGACCACTCGTGCAGCCTACAATCAGGCGTGTGGTGTGGACAGCTATGTGCTGGAACCCAAGGAGATCAAGGAGATGCTTCCGGAGATTGACATCACCGATCATCCCCGCTATCCCATCCACGGGGCGCTCTATCACCCTCCGGGCGGGATCATCCGACACGACGCCGTGGTCTGGGCCTACGCCCGCGCCTGCGATCGTGCCGGAATCCACATCCATCAACTCACGAAGATGGAGGACATCATCATGACGGACGGCAAGGTCACGGGAGTCGTCACCAATCGCGGCAAAATCAACTGCGGGATGCTCGTTTCCTGCGTCGCAGGCTGGAGTTCCGGAATCTGCGAACAGGTGGGGGTCAAGCTTGCGCTGGTCACACATCCCTTGCAGGCGCTTGTTACTACGGCCTACAAGCCGTGGCTGCACCATGTCGTTGTCAGCTCCACCCTGCACATCTACCTCTCGCAAACGGATCGCGGCGAGCTGGTGTGCGGAAATGGAATAGACCACTACCCGCACTACGGGATGCGCTCCACCCTCTCCTTCCTGGAAGGGTATGCGGCCCATGTGCTGGAACTCTTCCCCATCCTGCACAATGTTTCCGTGCAGCGGGCATGGGCCGGACTCTGCGACATGACTCCGGACTACAGCCCCATCATCTCGCTGATTGACGAAGTGCAGAATTTCATTGTCAACTGCGGATGGGGAACCTGGGGTTTCAAGGCTTCGCCCGCGAGTGGCTGGAACACGGCGGAGATGGTGGCGACTGGCAGGACTCCTGCCCTGATCGAACCGTTCCGCCATGATCGCTACATCAAGAATCGGCTGGTCGGAGAGAAGGCGGCAGCCTCCGTCGGCAACTGATCGGTTCTCCAAATCATCGCCTGTCCGAATCCTCCGGGCAGGCGATCAGCATTGGACCATCAAGCATAGGAAAAAGATGCAAATCATCGTACCAATCAAGCAGGTACCGGACGTCGCCTTGAACATCAAGGTCAAGGATGGAGAAATTGTGCAAGAGGGCATCAGTTGGGTGATCAGCAGTTGGGATGAAACCGCACTGGAAGCCGCGCTCCAACTCACCGAGGAAGCAGGCGGCGAAGTGACCGTCCTTTCCATCGGCACCGCCAAGGTGCAGGAAGCCCTCCGCAAAGCACTGGCACTGGGAGCGCACCAGGCGTTGCACATACAGTGCGATTCCAGCGCAGGCTGGGACTCGTACCAAGTCGCCAAGGTGCTGGCGAAAACCCTTGCAGACCAAGACTACAACCTCATCATCACCGGCAAGCAGGCGCAGGATTCCGATGCCGGACTCACCCCGACCATGCTCGCCGAGTTCCTCGGACTCCCGCAGGTGACAAACATCACTGCGTTCAAGGATGTCAGTGATGCAAGCATCACCCTCCACCGCAAGGGCGATGACGGGATCGAGATTTCCAAAATGACCCTTCCGGGAGTGGTGACGGTGAATGACAGCCTCGCCGAACCTCGGCTGGCCTCGATGCGCGGCATCATGATGGCCAAGAAAAAACCGATGGAAACAGTTGACATCCACTCCTTGGGCTTGGCTCCGGAGGTCTTGCAATCTGGAGGGCTGATGACTGAAGTGGTGCAGTACGAAAAACCGGACGAGCGCAAGGAAGGTCGGCGCTTCGAGGGTGATGAAACGGAGACCGTGCCCGAGGTCATGCAGAATTTGAAGAAAAACATCGGCTTGTTCGCCTAACCCACTCACCAGAAGAGCAAAAAATGTCAAAGATTCTCGTGGTTGCAGACCACAAATCCGGAAGCCTCAAGGACAGCACCAAGGAACTGCTGGGTTTTGCCTCCGGGCTTGGCACAGAAGTCAATGCGGTCGTGATCGGCAGTGGCGTGTCCGCGGCCGCGGATGAGGCGGCAGGACAAGGCGCAGCGACGGTTTATGTCGCCGATGACGCTTCTCTGGAAGTTTACACCACCGCGCTTTACACCGGACTGGTCGTGGATGCGGTTCAGCAATCCGGGGCCACTCAGGTTTGGCTCACCTCCACAGAGATCGGACGCGATCTCACCCCTCGCGTGGCTGCACGTTTGGACGTAGGCGCCCTCAGTGACGTCACCAAGCTGGAAGTCAACGGCGATGACATCACTGCCTACCGCCCCTGCATGGCGACCAAGCTGATTCAGCAGGTTCGCTTCAAGCACGATGGCGTCCGGGTGCTCAGCATTCGCGCTGGCAGCTTCGAGGTGATCGAGAACGCACCCACTTCCGCAAACGTCGTCAGCCTCTTCCTTCCGGAAGCGGATTCCCGGCTCGAAGCCCTTGGGGTCGAGGTCGAGGAGAGCAACGAAATCTCGCTCAACGAAGCCCCGATCGTGGTTTCGGTGGGACGCGGCGCGGGGGGGCCGGACGGCTGCGAGTCCGTGCGTCCGTTGGCACAGCAGATGGGCGCCGCATTTGGTGCGTCCCGTGCGGTCTGCGATGCCGGTTGGCTCCCGCACAAGCATCAGGTCGGCCAGACCGGAACGCAGGTCAAACCCAACCTCTATATCGCGCTCGGCATCTCCGGCGCCATCCAGCACCTTGCAGGCATGTCCGGATCCAAAACCATCGTCGCGGTCAACAAGGATCCCGATGCCCCCATCTTCAAGGTCGCGGATTACGGCATTGTTGGCGACCTCTTCAAGGCCGTCCCAGTCATGCAGGAGGAGGTCAACAAGCTGAAAACCTAGCTTTCAAACACACCCGGTTTTCCGTTGGATTTGGATCACCCATTGGTTTTCCGTTGCTCTTGACCGCCGTTACCTTGTGTCGTAATATTTGATGGACTCCGTGGATTCAACTTGCCCGATGGTCAGAGGCATCAACTTTTTGAAAAATTGGCTGCTCAGAGCACCATGTCTTGCAATAGCTACTGGCTATCGGGACATTTAAAGGAGGTCATGGAGTGGAGGAAATCCGTTGCGGCTTGAATTTTGTTGCGCCCCTCACGCACTGTACCATAGCCTCCGATTTGTAAATCCCAAACAAAAGGTACAAATTCACGATGGAAAAGATGCGTGCTGCCCGGATGCTTGAGGTGGGCAGAATGGAATGTGAGGAGATCGAAATCCCACGCCTTGAAGACGGACAGGTCATGGTCCGCAGTGAAATGGCCTCAATCTGCGGAAGCGATCTGCATGTCGTGATGATGGGGGCTGGGCTGGGGCACCCGTGTCCTTGCCCACACGGCTACCCCGGACACGAAGGCATTGGGATCGTTGTTGAAAGCAAGTCCGTCGACTTGAGCGAGGGCACACATGTTCTCACCTTCCCCAATCCTCCGGTGGGCGAGTGCTTCAACGAATACCAGCGCATCGACCCCAGTTACTGCGTGCCTCTACCGGGTTCGGATTTGCCACGCTCGCAATTGATGATGGCACAACAACTCGGAACCGTGTTGTACGCGATGAACCAGAATCCCTGTGATGTGCAGGGTAAAACGGTGGTCGTGATGGGTCAGGGGTCTGCCGGACTGTTCTGGACTTACCTGCTCAAGCGGGCAGGTGCGGAGCGGGTGATCACCAGTGATTTGTCCGACACCCGACTCGACGTCTCCCAAAAGTATGGGGCTGACGTCTGCGTCAACGCCCGGCAGGAGGATTTTGTGACTGTCGTGAACGATCTCACCCATGGAGAGGGGGCGGACTATGTGGTGGAAGCGGTGGGGTGTTCGGAGACCTTCCTGCAGTCCGTTGATCTGGTACGGAGGGATGGCGAGTTGATGTGGTTTGGCCTGCCCAGTGTGGATGACAACATCCCCTTCCAGTTTCAGAAATTCTTCCGCAAGCGGCTCAAGGGCATCTGTGTCTGGGCGGCGCAGGACGAGCCGGGGGCTGCATCGTTTCGAGAAGCACTGCGGCTCATCTCTGAAAAAGAGATCGATGTGGCCCCACTCCTCAGTCACGTCTTCAGCGTGGAAGACATCGACAAGGCGATGCACCTTGCCCATGCGCCACAGGACGCAGGTGCTCTCAAGGTGTCCATTCACTTTGAATGACCTCCACCTCACAAACCGTGCCAGCCACTCATCGTGTGGGATCAAGGATCACAGGGATTCCCGCAACTGCGGTTGAGTGCGGGAGCGGAGGGGTGAGAGGGTGGGCGGATCAAGCCGCCACGACGCGCTTCTTGCGGGTGGGCTTTTTCTGTTCGGTCTGGGCAACGGGGACTTCCAGCTTATCGCCAAAGAGGAGATGCCGTGTGTTGTAGCACCCGTTGGTGATCACCATCTGCATGCCCAGCTTCTTGTCGAAGTTGAAAAGCAGCGGCCCCTGAAGGTTGATGGTGACATCTTTCAATTCACGGGTCATCGTCACGATCGCCCGGACGCTCACGTCCTCCAGACTTTCGGTGTCGAGCTTCTTGAGGTGCTCGGAGGAGACCTCAATCCGGTAGTCTGAGATGGCAAAGTCCGGATCAATGGTGACAAACGCCAGTTCGGGATTGTCGAGCGACTGCATCCATTGAAACGGAGACCCGATCTCGTCCTCCAGCATGGCGAAATGTTGATCACTCGTGAACCCCAACATGCCATTGGGCAGGGTCAGGATTTCGCCCTCCTGAATTTCGACTTCTCCAAATCGCGTGGTTTGAATCTTCATGATTCCCTTTTGACAAGTGCGTCGGCCAACCCGACGCGGTTTCCTCTGGCTTCCGGAGGTTCCGGATCACCCCTCCTTTTTACTAAACAACCCCTTGAGGTTCTTGAGCGACACCGGTGATTCGGCGGCGGCTCGCTTGTTCTCTTCCTGAATGCGGATGTAGACCTCTTCGCGGTGGATCACATAACTTCGCGGAGCATCGATGCCAATCCGGACTTGCTTGCCCTTGACTTCAATGACCGTGATTTTGACATCATCCCCGATCGTGATGCTTTCACCCGACTTCCTTGTCAGTATCAGCATACCTGTCCACTGGATTCCTCCCGGCAGGCACAACCTGTTGTTCCGATGGTGGCGGAATCTTCACCGGAACTGCGCCAATGCAGGGGCAATTACTATCAACGCCGATCAGCGCAGGAAATCCGCAAGGGTGGGCTGGATCAGACGGCTACCCGTGTCCAACGCCAGCCGATTGTTGACCTCGGCGCTACTCACCTCCAAGGAGGTTTTCGCGAGATCCACATCCCGGATTTCCGATAAGCGCTTCTCATGCTCAAAGGTCTGGTCTTCCAGCTTCATCTCAGCCGTCTGGAGTTCGCGCACCAGATTTCCGGTGTCGGCCAGACGCTTGAGAATCTGCTTTTCGGCCAGCTCAAGCTCTTCCAAGCGTTTTGCAATAGCGGTGCCATCGTTTTCCAGCATGGCGCGCTCCAGTGAAGCGATCAGGGAGAAGGCATCCACCTCTCCCTCGCCCTTGCCTAGCAGCACCTCTTCCGCTGTCACACCCAAGGGGGACGTGATCCCCGTGGCGACTATGATCTCTTTCTTCTCCGGAGACCCGATATAGTCCACTTCAGGGTTCTTGCCAAAGATGAACTCCATGCCTTCCGGGAAGACAATCCCCTGCGCTTCGGATCCTAGCAGTTCGTCCATCTCCTCCACGTCAAATTCGACCACGTGGTTCAGGTCGAGGTCAAAGTACCCCGCCGACTGATTGCCCAGCTTTCCTTCCTCATCGGAGAAACGCAGGAACACGCGGTCGTCTGGACGTCCCCTCGGGTTGAACATGTGGACTACCGGGCGCAGCACTTCATCCTCGGTCCAGGTCTTGCCCCCATCGTCGGAAAGCTGGTAGCGGGCCTGTCCGAAAAGTCCTGTTTTGGTGATGCGAATACGGTAGTCGTTGGAGGAGTGTCCATCGAACTGCGCACGAAACTGCGAGACGTCAAGCAGTTCCCGGATGTCCTGCTGCAAGATGCTGGTGGTTTCGACCTTTGCGGGCTGATGCGGAGAGTTCTTTTTGAGCGGCGGCGTGAGGCTTTTCACTCCGGAAAACACATAGAGTTTACCCTCACGGGCGTTCCCAGCATCCAGCAGCCCTTTGCGCAACGCACTCAACTCGCGGGCGGTCATCAGCCGGGATTCATCGTTGGAATCGCTCCCGGACTGCGAGAGGGTCAAGGTCCGCACCTTGCCCAAGATTTCCAGCATCTGACCCAGTTCCAACTCACTGCGCTCCAAAAAGGAGATGTTTTCGGCAAGATTGCTCCGTAGTTGCTCGTTGCTGGAGAGCTTGGTGACAATGTCCTGCATCTTGACCGCGCCCATCGGATCATCCGAGGGGCGGTTGAGACGCTGGCCGGATGCCATCTGCATCTGCAACTCCTGCAACTTCGTGGAGTTGCGCTGGATGTTGCCCATCACTTGTTCGCGCTTGGCGACTTCGGTCACTCGCATCGTCACATGTTGATGAGGGTCTGCATCATCTCGTCAACCGTACTCACGTAGCGTGCCGATGCTTCGTAAGCCTTCTGGTGCTGGATCATGTCGGCCAGTTCCTCGTCCATGTTGACCGCACTGATCGAACTGCGGATCTCCCGGAACTGTTGGACCATGTTGTCCTGCTGCGCCTTCTCCACCTGATTGCGCTGAACCCTGAGGCCAATGTCACCTAAAATACTGTTGTAGTACTCACCAAACGTGACCGTCTCCTCCCGCATTGTCGGCTGGTTTTGCAACCGGGCAATGGCGAGGGCAACCTGATTGTCTCCGGAAATGAGGTCTCGTCCGGTGGAAATGGCATTGGGATCCTCAAGGATACGTGGACTGATCCGGAGGTCGGCGGCTCCCTTGAGCGTTTCAAAGAAACTGTTGAAACCCATCACCTGTGTGATGGCGGTTTGGTCATCTCCGAAAATGAAGCGTCGCGACTGTCCGGTTTCCAGGAACATGGAGCCGTCTTCTCCAATGGACGCGGCCATCAAATTGGGATCGTTGACCGTCTGGTTGATGCGGTTCACAATGTCCTCCAGCGAATCCACCCCGGCCTGCACCTCAATCTCGTAGGTTTCCAGAATGCTGTTGTCGCGGTCCACGAGGTGGAGTTGGAAAACGCCATCCTGGAGGAACGGCATTGGTTGGGCACGGGCTTCCGGAGTGAGCGCGTAGGCGCTCTTCATCAGGTCAGCCGCAGAGTTGATCCCCGTTCCGGTCGAGTGAGGCTGGTTGACCTTCGCGGCAACGCCAAAGGCGAGTTCGTCCAGTTGATCCATGTAGCCAACAATGGTCTCGTCGCGCATCTGGATGAGTTCGGTCATCTCCCCGCCCCGGAAGGTGCGGATGAGGTCGCGACGGTGGTCATGAGTGGCGATGCCGTCAATGCTCACCATGCCCGCCTCCCCACCTCGCAAAGTGGCGTCCAGCTCAAACACCTGATCCCCCTCCACAAGTGTCCAGTCGCGTCCAATGATCACCGAGGTGCGCCCGTTGGAGTTTTCGATCATGTTGACGTCCACCAGCTTGGAGAGTTTTTCCACCGCCAGTTCTCGGGCATCGCGGGCATCGTTTGCGTGGTGCCCGCTGATCTCGTAGCTGTAAATCTGCCGGTTCAGTTCCTTGATCTGCTGGGCGAGGTTATTGATCTGGTTCACCGCACCCTGAATGCGGGCATCGGCTTCCTTGCGCAACGACTGCAACTGTGCGTGCGTGTCCCGAAAGCGCGTGGCCAGCGTGTCTCCCTGATTCCGGACCCGTGTGCGCACCACGTCCGATTCCGGCTGGTTGGCCAACTGGCTCCATGAGTTCCAAAAGTCGTTCATCGCCCGGTGCAGCCCACTGTCGCTCATCTCGCTGAAGACAATTTCCAGCTTTGAGAAGAACTCTTCTCGGGTGGTAAAAACCCCGGACCGTGGAGTTTCCTGCACAATCTTACGCTGCACAAAACGGTCAAACACCCGAGTCGTCGGCGAAGGCTCAGAGCCGTTGCCGATCCCGTTGGGTTGTGGAAACGCAGTCTGGGTGCTTTGCTGCTGGCGTGAAAAGCCCTCGGTGTTCTGGTTGGCAATGTTGTGTCCCGCCGTTGTCACCGTGCGCTGACTCGCGCTCATGGCGCGGCTGCCCAGATTGAGGGCGCTGTTCAGGCTTGGCATTGCGGCACCTTACGGAACGAAGCTGACATCACGAAACTCAAACGGCAGTGCGGGCGATCTTGCTCCCGGCATGTTGCAGCTCTCCCACTCCAGAGTAGGTCTGCTGATGGCCGTGGAGTTCCACCATGAAGCGCAGGGCGGTTTCAACGGAGTGCAAGCGGGCACCGGCTTCGGCGGAGTTACGGTCGGCCTGTTCGCGGATTTCCGTGATCAGTTGGGTGAGGTGCTCGTGGCAGTCCCGGAGATCGTCGGCCTGTTCAGGCTCAACGCGGGCGATGATGGTACGCAGACGAAGTTCTTGGGGATTCACGTCCCAGTCGTCAGCAAGTTTTCGGACGACCTGAAGGCGCTCGCGCTCCAGCCGCTCGATTTTGCGGCTGTGGCGTTGTTTGGAGACTTGAAGCTGCAACAACTCTGAACCCCGCACGGAGCCGAAGCTCTGCGCTTCAGACTCCAGCAAGTCCCGGAGTTGCTCATGCAGCTTGACTTCTTGGTGGAGGATGGCGGTCAGCCGTTCCAATAATGGGGTCAAGGTGTCCCTTCAAAAGCGGGGATCCCGGAATACTGACGCGCCTCAATGTGGTGGGGTGACTTCAGGAAATATCTTCCTGAAGTCCTTCCAGCAACAAGTTGCGTGCCAGTTTCTGTGAATCCACCTCATATTCCCCGCTTTTGAGCTTCGCCTGCAGTTCCGCGACCTTATCGGCACGGACTTCCGGCTCAGCCTCAAGGCGGAGCTTCATTTTATTTAGGGTGAAGGTTTCGGCCCTCACCGAACTCTCCGGCTGCAAGCCGCCCTCGCGGAGCTGCGCCTGCTCGATTTCCTTACGATACCCCCCCTTGACATCCGGAGGCATCGGAGGCTGCTGGCCAGTGATCTTCATGTCCACCTCTTGCGTGACAATGGTTGCTGACGGCAAGTCCGCAGCATAGCCTTCAGCTTAAGGCCCGGCGTCCCCAGACGCAAGCACTGAAACAGTGCCCCCATCCGGTATGCCGACTGCGGTTTGCACTCACCGTGCGGACAGAAGGGGGAGTGATCCCCCAGACCAACCCCAAGCCTTTCGAGCCTGAAAAGTTGGTGCTCTCACTAGCCTTATCGGCACTTGGCCGTAAAACTTGAGTCATCCTCGCAAGTGGGGCCGGAGTTGCTTGTAGATCATCTCGCCCAGTCCCAGTGAGCCGGAATCGGCCAACTGTTCGGAGCGGTGCTGATCCAGCATTTCCTGGAACACCCGCTCCCCCTCGGAAACCTTGATGAGGTCCGATTTCAGCGTAGCGTCCCGCATGGATTTCAACATCTGCTGCACAAAGATCGCCTCAAAGTCGCTGGCGGCCTCCCGAAGCTTCTGTGCATCGTTCAGTTCCGCACCCTGAAGTTTGTCCAGTCGCTGCTGTTCACGGTTCATCACAAAGGCCATGCCGTTTTGAACGGGAGGAATCATGTCTTCTGTCTAGCGAATCAAAAGTTCTGCGTGCAGCGCTCCAGCGGCCTTGATGGCTTTGAGAACCTCAATGAGGTCGTCACTGGACGCGCCAATTTTGTTGAAGCCATCAACGATCTCCTTGAGATCGGCTCCACCCTTGAAGAGGATCACGTTCGACTGCACGGTGGTTTCCTGCGCAACCGACTCTCCTTGCTCGTTCTGTGTGGGGGGCTGTGGGATCTTGACCTCAACCTTGAGTCCGCCCTGAGAAATCGCAATCGGCGAAATCCGGACACTGCCGCCCATGACGACGGTTCCGGAACGCTCATCCAGCACGACCTGCGCAACGCTGTCCGGCGTGATCTCCAAATTCTCAATGTAGGACACCAGTTCAACGGTGTTTCCCAGGTAGCTGTCCGGAACCAGCACCTCAACGGTGCCCGCATCCTTGGCGCGAGCCGTCCGGATGCCCAAGTTCTGGTTGATGAGCTTTGCCAGCCGGAACGCCGTTGTGAAATCCGGACGGTCGAGGTTCATGAAAAGTCGGGCGCGGCTGTTGAGGTTGAGGTTGATCTCACGCTCAACGATCGCCCCTCCGGGCACCATCCCCACCGACGACACCATCCGTGAGCCGATGGGCAGGTTCTCCAGTTCTTCCGGAGGCAGGGCTTCGGCGCGGCTCACGCCTCGTGGAATTCCGGCAATTGGCCCCTGAGCCAGCGCGTACACCTGCCGGTTCGGTCCACGCAAAGGTGCCATCAGCAAAATCCCTCCACGCAGCGAGATCGAATCTCCCAGCGTTGCCACCGTGGTATCAAGGCGCTGTCCGGATTTTGCAAAGGGCGGCAGGGTTGCCGTCAGCCACACCGCCGCGATGCTCCGCCCCTGAATGTCCTGACTGCCAAGGCTGATGCCGATGCGTTCCAGAGCGTTGACGACCGGCTTGCGGGCGAGCAGGCTTTCCGGAGAGTCCCCCGTGCCGTCCAGACCAACGACAACGCCGAAACCGATCAACTGGTTGTCTCGCGCTCCGCGCAACGCCGCGACGTCCTTCACCCGCACAGCCAGCGCAACATCCGCCCACACGATCAGTACGAGGCTGACGACGGCAAGCAATTGACGGCGGATCCTGGATCGTTTCATGGGTGGCTCAAGCAACGTGGGTACAATGGTCCAAGGTGCCCAAAGCAATACAAGTTCAATGCCAGCAACAAGGGTCGGAAAGGCAGAAGATGTCCTGGAGGCCTCGGCAGGGCCGGAAATCGCTCAGGCAGCGGCAGCAGTGGTGGTTTGCAGGTGTTGGTATTCGGGATGGTGTTCAAGGAAACCGCAACCCAAAACCAGATCCATCAGGGAAAACAGCGAATCCGGAAGCTCACGCATCACCCAAAGCACCGTCTGGACGCCGCTGCACGCTTCGGCGACCGAGGTGAAACAGCGGATGTAACGCTCATAGCGTGTTGCTTCCCGCTCGACTCCCGGGATCGCAACCGTCTCGACCTGAAGGTAGTCTGCAAGGTCTCCCACGCGCTTGGTGTGCCCAAAAATGAGCTGCCCATACTGGATGTGCAGGGTTTGAAAACGCTGGGCAGCGGCTTGTGCATCATCCAAGCTGTTTGGGAGGCCGTCGGTCAGGTGAATCACGGAGCGCAACCCCTTCGACTTCTCCAGCAACCCCTGAGTCGTTTCAAAGGCAGCATCGTAGGCGGTGGTGCCTCCGGGCGAGAGAAAACCGTCAATCTCCTGCTGGGAATGCTGAGCGGAGTCACTGTAGGGAATGACCGAGACCGAGACCTTGGGGAGCAACTGCTTGAGCGTGTTGAGCAGTGCCGCGCAGCCGAGGTTCGCCATTTTGAAAATCTCGCGCTCAAAGGTCGACGCACTGACATCGAGCAGGATGACCACCGTGTGCTTCACGGACCCCAGCGCCTCTTGAGTTTCCGGATTCAGCAGTGAGGGGAGCTTGCCTTCCTGTTGCAAGGCCAGTGCATGTTTCGCCGAGGCGGGGAGGGCGCTGTGCTGTGTTTTCCGTTCCTGAGAAACCAAACTGGAGGCGTCCGGTTTCAGCAGTGGCGGCGAGACGAGATCAAAGCGTGTGGGCACTTTGAAATCGAACATCAGTTCCTCCAGTTCCTCCTTGATCTGCCGACTGCGTTTCGCGTTCACCCGGCGGTTCGCCTGCGTTGGGCGCAGGGCATCGTGCGCGTGGAGTTGTGCTTCCCGGAAGGTCTGCAACAGCGCGGTGCAGGCATCGTGCTTGAGAACACACATCCGGGGGCTGCCCCACTTCGCTTCAGGAATTTCGATGCCCCTGTAATAGGGCAGGCGCCGCCCGCCAATCAGCTTGATCTCAAAGCGTTCATCCACCTTCCCCAATCGAAATCCCAACTCCAGCATCCGCAGCATCTCCCGGATCGTGAGCACGCAGCGACGACGAGGGACCACCACAGGAAAGCCCAGCAGTTCCGTGCGTTGCAGGCACTTCATCAACACCCTGCGGTCCCCACCCTGCTTGTCCTGACACAACGCCATCAGATGCTGAAGCTGCGACTCCATTGCACTGAGATTGCCTGCCAGCACGTTGTGACGCAACGACTCGCCCGTCCGCTGCCGGACAGTGCGCTTCAGGTCAACGGGAGGTGGGGTTTTTGGGGCAGAATCAGGCATTTCAGGTCTTGCAGTTCATCACTTCTGTCAGCGCAAAAAGCATACCAGTTTTTGAGGCGTTTCCTCAGAACCTTGAGAGGGATCAGACCTGAAGGAATTTTGGCCTGCTTTGTGCTTCTAGGAAGGGGGAACCCAAGCGGTGTCCGGGGAGGAAAAGCTTGCCCGGCACCTGTCCCCCATTGCCCCAAAGGGGGTGGTGGTGCCCCAATGCTCACGCCTATTCAGGAATTGTCATGGAGACCATGCTGCTGGGATTCTGCCTGCTGTCCCTGCTCATCACCACGCTCATCGTTTCGGTGGAGCTGATTCAGGAACGCCGTGCGTTTGCCCGGAATTCGGGGTTGGGGGATCTACCCTCAGAGGCACCTGCGTCGGTTTTGACGGAAGCATCCTCGCGGCCTGCAGAGTCAACTCCGAACGTCCATTCGATTTATTCCGCGCTGGAACAAAAGCTGGTTCGCTTGGGGTATCATGACAACTCCACCCAACTCCAGTTTCTCAACCGAACCCTGCATACCCAGCACGCCGCCCTCACGGATCTTTCCATGACGGAGCTCCAGACGGTGGTCTCCTTCCTCAAGCACCGGCAGGACACGGTTGCGGTTCACGAACCAACCCCGCAAGTGGCCTGAGTTCCCTGGAAATCACCGCCGCCGGAACCCGGACGTTCCTGCAAAATCACCGCATAGCGTTGCGCATTTTCCACATAGGCGGTGGCACCGTGCTTGATGGTCTTGAGGATGGACTCGTCATACGTTTTCCGGACCTTGGCCGGAGCACCAACCACAAGTGAAAAGGGAGGGATCTCGGTGTTTTCCAATACCACGGCACCAGCGCCGACGATGCTGCCCCGACCGATTTTTGCACCAGTCAGCACCACGGCTCCCATACCGATCAAGCAGTCGTCCTCAATCACACAGCCATGCAACACGCACTGGTGCCCGACCGTCACGCGATCTCCAAGAATCAGTGGATAGCCGGGATCCACATGGCACACGCTCAAGTCCTGAATGTTGCTGTCCTCGCCAATCGTGATCGTGCCCTCGTCACCACGCACCACGCAGTTGAACCACACTGAACTTCCCGCGCCAATGGTCACTTTGCCAATCACGCAAGCACCGGGGGCGAGATAGACGGATTGGTGAAGTTGTGGAATGTGTTCTCCAATGCTGTAAATCGGCATTTTCTTTCCAGTTGGTGGTGTTGATGTGCCGCTTTTTCTCTGTGCTCTCTGCGGTGATTTTTCACGATTTTCCGGGGTCCTTCCTGTTTGGTGATTGCTTGGAATCAATGTACCTGAATTATACCGGATTTTTTAGATTAAAGGCATCTAAAAATACACAATCCTGCTCTTTATATTGAAGAAATAACGATGAACCTCAATAAAAATACAAGTAATAAGATGGTATATTAATTTCAGTAAAATAGACTTAAATGACCAGGAGTTCCTGGTAAGTGCCCAGAGTCCTCTGTTTGTCGCCTAAGTTTTTCTCAAACCAATCTTCCAAGCAGATTAGCGCGAATTTCCTGAAAGACCTCATAAAATCTGCAAGAGGATCGTTGCATTGCCCGGAAATACGCTTACAATGGGCAAGCGTTGGAAACACAGACCACCACAATCAGGGGAAGACAATGGGTGAAGTCAAGATTCAGTACAAGAACTTGGTGGAGATGCTGGAGGACTCCGTGCAGAAGTATGCGGACCGTCCACTCTACGGAACCAAACGGGGCAGGGAATACGCTTGGACGAGCTACCGCGAATTTGGGCAACTGGTCGAGCAGTTCCGGGGCGGGCTCGCCTCACTGGGCGTGGAACCAGGGGACAAGGTGGCGGTCATCAGCCGCAACACCTTGCAGTGGGCGGTGGGTGCGTATGCGACCTACGGGCTGGGGGCGCAGTATGTGCCGATGTACGAAACACAACTGCTCCGGGAGTGGGAGTTCATCACCCAAAACTGCGGGGCGCGGGTGCTGCTAACCGCAAACTCCGAGATTTACGAACAGACCCAGCACTTTCCGGAACAGATCATCTCAATGCGGCACGTCGTGCTGCTGGAAGGCAGCGGTGCCGAACAGACTTTCGACCGACTCTGTGTGGCCGGCGAGCAAGCACCCGTTGCGTCCAGTTCTCCAGAACTGGAATCGCCGATGGGCATGATCTACACGTCCGGAACCACAGGCGACCCCAAGGGGGTGGTGCTGAGTCACAAGAACATGATCGTGGAAATCGCCGCAGGCATTCCGCTGTTGCGCAAGGGCTGGAAACCTGCCGAAATGCGCACCCTCTGCTTTTTGCCGTGGGCACACATCTTCGGACAGGTCGTAGAGGTTCACGGACTCCTCCAAGAAGGCGGCAGCGCCGCGCTCGTTGAGGATGTCAACACCCTTGTGGACGAACTCGCACTTGTCCAGCCCACAGTGCTCTTCGCCGTGCCTCGCGTGTATAACCGCATCCATGAACGCTTGCAGGGTCAGATGAAGGAGAAGCCCGGATTCATCCAGAGCCTGTTCTACGGAGGACTGCGTCGGGCGAAGCTGGAGCGTGAAGGGCAATTGTTGGGTGGAATGGACCGGCTGCTGCTCGGACTTGCCCGCAAGCTCGTTTTCAAGAAAGTCCAGCAACGCTTTGGCGGCAACCTGCGCATGGCCGTCAGCGGGGCGAGCGCGCTCAGTCCAGAGGTCGCGGAGTTTGTCAACGATCTTGGCATTGACGTGTACGAGGGCTACGGACTCAGCGAAAACACCGCCGCCCTCACCCTCAACTACAAAGGACATCGCAAGTTCGGCTCAGTGGGCAAGCCGATTCCCGGAGTGCGCATCAAGATTGACAAATCGGTTGAAGGCTCGAAGGCAGGAGATGGCGAGGTGGTCGCCTACGGTGAGGTCATCATGCTGGGCTACCACAATCTGCCGGAGTTGACGGCAGCCACCATCACGGAAGACGGAGGGCTGCACACCGGTGACCTTGGGCACTTTGACGAAGACGGCTACCTCTACATCACCGGACGCATCAAGGAGCAGTTCAAGCTGGAGAACGGAAAGTACGTCGCCCCAGCACCGCTGGAGGAATCGCTCAAGCTCAGCCCCTTCATCAACCAGATTCTCGTCACCGGACTCAATCGACCCCACACGGTTGCACTGATCGTCGTGGAAATGACGACGGTCGAGGACTTTGCCGTCTCCGCAAGCATCACGGGCAGTGGTGGGGCTCTGCTTCAGGACTCCCGCATCCGGGAGCGTTTTCAGCAGGAACTCACCCGCTACGGAGCGAATTACACCAGCCTTGAACAACCCAAGAACTTCGCCCTGCTCTCCGAGGAGTGGAGCATCGACAACGGTTTGCTCACGCCTACACTCAAGCTCAAGCGCAACATTGTTGAGGAGCAGTTCCAGACGCAGATCGACGCACTCTACGGCTGAGCGCACAAAAGCGTTTGAGACTGCATCCGTGATTCGGTATTTTGAAAAGTTTACGGCTTTTTCCTAAGCCTGCGGATGCAGATCGACGTTTCCGGACTCCACAAGAGCTATCTTGACGGCGAAGGCCGCCACCTCGAAATCCTCAAGGGGCTTGATTTTCAAGCGGACGCCGGGGATTCGGTGGCGATTGTTGGGGCGTCCGGTGCCGGCAAAAGCACGCTCCTGCACCTGCTGGGGGCACTGGAGCCTCCGAATTCCGGAACCCTGCTGATTCAGGGCGAACCCCTCCACCTGCTCTCGCGCAACGCCCGGGCCAGATTTCGCAACCATCACATCGGCTTCATCTTCCAGTTCCACCAACTGCTTCAGGATTTCACCGCACTGGAAAACGTGGCCATGCCCCTGCTCATCCGGGGGGATTTGCCGTCACAAGCACAGGAGACCGCCAAGCGTTTGCTGGGTCAGGTGGGGCTGGACAAGCGCACGGGGCACAAGCCCAACCAGCTTTCCGGAGGGGAGCAGCAGCGGGTGGCGGTGGCACGGGCATTGGTGGGCGATCCTGAAATCCTGCTTGCCGATGAGCCAACCGGGAATCTGGACATTGAGACCGGAACCCAAGTCGTGGACCTCCTGCTTGACCTCAACCGCGAGCGCAACGGAACCTTGGTGATGATCACCCACAATCTGGCACTCGCCCAGCGTATGGCCCGCCAATTGCGACTGGAGGAAGGCACCCTCCGTCCTCACCAACCCGCCGCCTGACGCGACGAACAGTGAACAATGATCCGTTATCAGTGATCCGTAAGGTCGTCGGCAATCAGAGGGGTGTTGCGGAAGACGAGCACTTCGTCCTGCGGACGTGGTTCCTCCGACACCAACCGTTTTGTGCTTTCCGTCAAATGCTCCGTGGGGGGGGGCTGGCGGTACTGCTCGCATGTCTGCCGAGCTTTGCCCTTGGACAGTCCTACCTCATTCAGGACATCGAGATTTCCGGAACCTCTGATCTGGAGGTTGCACAAATCCTCCATCAATTAGACAGTCAAGTCGGCGACCCGCTGGACCGCCGCAACATCCGCAAAGACCTCCACACGATCTATGAGATGGGGCTGTTCGTGGATGCCCACGCCGAGGTGGAATCCGTCAAGGACGGCTATCGCCTGCGCTTTGTCGTGCAGGAGCGCCCTCGCCTTGTCGAGGTCAACGTGACAGGAATTGTGCAAGTCTCGAAGGACCAGACCCTCGGGAAACTGACCATCAAGGCATTGGATTTCTACGATCCGCTCAAGGTTGAGCAGAACATCGAGATCATCCGCAACGAGTACCGCAAGAAAGGCTTTCTACGAGTCGTCATCCGCAGCCGCATCGAAAAGAAAACCCCAGAGCAGTACCGGCTCTTCCTTGAGGTCACAGAGCGACCCAGTGTCTTCCTCACCGATATCCGGGTTTCCGGAACCCAGTTCCTCTCTGAACTTGAGATCAAGCGCCTCATCCTCAGTTCCGAGATTGATTGCTTTAACTGGATGAACAACTCCGGGATTTTTCAGGAGGAGATGTTCAATCAAGACCTTGCACTCATCACCCAGCACTACTTCAAGAACGGCTACATCAAGGTCTTCCTTGACAAACCCAAAGTCACCTTCATCCACAATCCGGAATACACCCGCGTGGACTTGCAACTCCACATCACCGAGGGCGACCAGTATTTCACGGGCAAGGTTGATGTTTCCGGAGACCTCCTTGGCAACAAGCAGGAGTTGCTGGAAAAGCTGCTGCTGGAAGCGGGGGAGGTCTACAACCCCTTCCTCCAGAACCAAGACCGCTCGGTCCTCAACGAGGTGTATCAGGAGCAGGGCTACGCCTTTGCCCGCGTGATCCCGCGTCAGACCATCCACGAGGACAACAAGACCGTGGATGTCACTTACCAGTTCATCAAAGGCGAGAAGGCGTACATCGGGCGGGTTGAAATCGCGGGGAACGCCGAAACCAAGGATCACGTCATCCGGCGTGAGTTCGATATTTTGGAGGGCGAGTTGTTCAACGGCAAGAAGTTGCGGCTCAGCCAGGAAAACGTGCAGCGCCTCGGCTTTTTTGAGCAAGGACTCACGCTGGACCGCTCCCGACGCACCGATGCAGACAACATCATTGACGTCCTCGCCCGTCTCAAGGAAACGCAGACCGGCACCTTCCAGGCGCAGATGGGGTTCAGCGACCTCTCCGGATTCAGCGGTGGGTTGTCGCTCTCCAAGGGCAACATCCTCGGCACCGGACGCACCTTGCGCTTGAGTGCACAGTTTGCACAGAAATCCACCACCAACCAGTTCAGTGTGACGGTCATTGACCCCCGGTTGTTTGAATCGCGGGTGTCCTCCACTGTTTCCTTCTCCCGTAGCAGTTCAACGGACGCCACGGAGTTGAAGCGCGGGAACATCACCGAAAATAACTACAGCCTTGGCTTCAGCACTCCAGTCTATTACCACAACCTGCGGACTTCGATTTCCGTCAGCGCCCTCAACCGCTTCTACGAATCCGACAACGCCACAGATGTTTTCAAACGCTCCGTGACCACGGGCCTCAGTTGGAACTCGGTCAACCATCCGGTTTTTCCCTCGGAGGGCATCAAGAGCAGCCTGAGCGTCAGCCAGACCGGACGGCCCTTTGGTGGCAACGTTCACTTCCGGGAGTACCGCTACAGCTACCAGCAATTCTGGTCGCTCAACCCCACGCGCACGCTCATCCTGATGGCAAAGGCGCAACTTGGAATCCTCGCCCAACAGGGCAGTGAAGCCATTCCCAGCGAGGAGCGCTACCGCATCGGCGGCATCAACACCGTGCGCGGACACAACTACTTCCGCATCGCCGGACCCTACGGCGGGGCGATTTACGCCCACAACCTCGAAACCATCACCAATGCAGATAACTCCACCACCACCCGAGACAAGCGCACCGTCAACCTGAGTTCTGATCAAAAAGCCCAACTCGTGGGTGGAGGCACTGCCGAGCGCATCTTCAACCTTGAACTGATTTTCCCGCTTAGTCAGGACGAGCGCAGCTTTGTGCGAGGCGTGGTTTTTCTGGACGCAGGAAACGTCAACGCAGAGAGCGTGCAGTACCACCTGCTGGGCGAAAAGGAACCGGCGTTTTTGGACCTCCGCCGCAGTGCGGGCTTTGGAGCGCGGGTGATCACGCCTGTCGGCGTGTTGCGCTTTGAGTATGGAGCGAAACTCGACCCGCGCAGCTACGAATCCCCCGACCGCTTCGAGTTCACCATCAGCGGGCTCTTCTGAGTTTCAGCGGATATGCACCAAATCCGGAAACTCACAACGCCGGCAGCCTTGGTGGAAATTCCTGCAGAAATCCTCATGAATCTGGAGCAGCCCCTGGCGGTGCCCAAGGCTTTCCGGAGACCTGCGCGAGGAGGCGAGGGCCAGCCGCTGCTGCATGAAGCGCGTGATGCGGTTGCCCGCTTCAGGCGGCAGCACGAGAAACATGCGGAAGAGCAGATGCTCCAGCGCCGTGTCCTGCTGCCGACGCGCCTGTGCAAGGAAAAACGGCAGCAGCGCGTTTGCCCAGACGATCACCAGACGATCCTGCCCCACCAGCCGCATCGGCTGCTTGGAATTTCCCAACTGCTCCCACGATTCCCACTCCGGCGTGGGAAACCGCGCAAGGCTTGCATCGAGAATGCGGTTGCGGAACTTCGGCTGGTCGGCGTGCCCTTCCAGCGTGGCCAGCACTTCCAGCCAAGTGGCGGCAAGTCCGGAAGTAGCGGTGTGACGCAGGTGGTGGAACATCGCCAGCAAGCGGCGGTCCGGAGCGTTCTGCGGACGTGAGGATTGCCGCAGCCGTGTTGCCACCCGGACTTGCCGGGGCAGTTCCTCCCACTCGGACTGCCATTGCTGAAGTTCCCGGCGGATCGTCGGGTCACTGGGAAGCTGCCGGGAATCGAGCAGGCCACACGCTCCAAACCATCGGGAAAGCACCGTGGCGCGAGCCCTGCGGATCGGCTGGCGCAGGTGTGGCGTCAGTTCCCGGAGTGGGTAGAGCTTCGCCAATTCCTCGAACGGCTGAGCGTGGGTGGTATAACCCAGAGCGCGGAAGATACGCTGGAAAAGCAGTTCCTCCGGATCACCCTCGTCCCAGCGTTCCAGCAGTGCATTCGCCTTTGTCAGTAACCGACGCTCGGCGGCATGTTCCACCACCCGCCGGATGTTCAGTGGAGTGCCGATGACACCGCAGCGTCCAGGGAGTGCTGCAAGTTTTTGCATCCGTGCCTGCGCTTCCTTGTGGGGCGGCAGCGCTGCATCCCACAACAGCGGGGCCAGTTCGACCTCCGGAATTGCAAATCCGTCTTCCCGCGTTGCCAACGCTTTGCGGTCGCGGTACAGCACCACATGCAGGACAACCCCGTTGTAATCCGGATTGTGGTGGTGGCTGTGAGCGGTCCAGCCCGAACTGCGCAAATGCAGTTCCACCGCACCGACGTGCGCGACCCACTCGCCGGAAGTCTCCTGAATCCGGAGGCGTGCCTCCTGAAAATCCGGTCCTGCTCCCCGGTTGCTCCAACCCGGAAACTCCACCTCAACGGGGGCTCCATCGCTGGTCCGCAAATCCTCCGTCCGAAAATGCTGCTCCGCCCAAACCCAGTGCAGCACCTCCTCATGTTCCGGAAATTCAAGTGCAGTCACTTAAACAACTCCTCGTTGAGCGGACGCACCGTCAGGTTGATCTCCTGCGTCTGCTCAAGGCTTTCATCCTTGCTCAGGGCAATCCCCATCGTGAGCTTCACTGCAAGGGGGAGGCAACCAACATCCTTGTTGGTCACACAGTCATACGTTTGTGCAGGCCACACCAAATCCCACAAGTCCGTCGAACCTCCCCCGAAGGCGGCTTCTCTCTCAGCGATCCGAGGCTCAACCAGGAATTTGCTCACCCTCTGTGAAAGCACCTGCCGCTTGCCCCCTTCCATGAATTTGTCATCAAGGTAGAAATCCTCCCGGCGCATGAACTTCCAGATTTGTTCGCCAGCATCGTACTCCAGAAAATAGCCGATTTCGTGCAGTCCCGGATCACTCACCGAATCCTCTGAGCCCAGATTGTAAAATTTCGCAGGCGCGGCGGCGTGCAGGGAAAGAACGCTGGAGTCCTCGTTGTTCGGACCCAATTGCTGGCTCACGTTGAGTCCGGAAACGCGCTCCTTGGCCGCGCCCGCCTTGGCCCAGCGCCTGAGGAAGCGCACGGCTTGCAGGTCGTCCAACACCAGCTTCATGAGCAGCCGCAGTTCCTGACGCGCCGAAAGCATGTCCTGCACACCACGGGTGGCACCGGAAAGCTGGAAGAAGGACGTGTAGACCAATCCCACCACCATGCCAAGCAGCGCGATGGACACCAGCAGTTCCAGCAGGGTGAAGCCCTGCAGGTGTCGCTTAGTCGGGCTTGACATACAAATCCGCCTCAAAGGACCGTTCCCGCCCGGAGTCCTCCCAGGTCAGCCGATAACGCACCCGCCGGGTGATGACCCCTGGAAGTGGTTCCACGTCCTCCACGAGTTGAAACCACTGGTAGCCCGCAAGCTCATGATCGGTCTGAAACTCGCCTTGAGAAACCGAAACCGGAGGGGGCGCCTTCGAGCGTTCGTGGAAGAGCAGTCGGTTCTGAATGTGGGACATCACCCGCCAGAGGGTGTCCGTGGTTGTGAGCGAGAAGAGGGCGGTGCCGTAGGTCTGGTAGATTGCGGTGAGGCTGAGAGTGAGGATGGCGAGGGCGATCAGCACCTCCAGCACGGTGAAGCCAAGACGGCGCATCGCTCAGATCTCCTTGAGGGCAAGTGTGCCCAGAATATTCTGCGAGCAGATGCTCCAGCGTCGGGATTGCCCCCGCTCCCCCAGCGTCAGTGCAAAGGGCTGCACAAAACCGGAACCGTCAATGCGGATCTCCAAACGAGCCGTGCTGGAGGTGCTGAACAAACCAGATTCACAATCAAAATCCGCATGGGTTGCCTCCAGCACGTCCAGCGAATCCGGGATTTGGATCGGTCGCAGCACACGATCCTCTCCGATGGGTTCAAACTCGCCCTTGTCGTTGGGCTGCTCGAACTGGATTTGGCGGGATTTTTCATCAAGGACAAGGCGGTAGGAGCGGTTCTTGAAAACCGCATCGTTACGCAGCACCTTGAGACTGCGGACGAGGTTTTGGAAGACGAGTTCGTGATCGGGGGTGAAGAGGGCGGAAAACTGCGGGATGACGGCACCAATCAGCAGCGCCATCACGGCAATCGCGGCGATCACCTCCAGCAGTGTGAACCCGGAGGGATGCCCGGAAGGCTTAGAGGTCTTTGGAACTGATGTCGGTGTCCAGTTCGGCACCTCCGTCGATGCCATCGGCCCCCATCGAGATGATCTCATACTCTCTGCCATCGCTGCTGGTGTAGCGGAACTCATTGTCCCAGCCGTCCCTGGGGAGGTTGTTTCCACGCAAATAAGGGCCGTTCCAGTTCTTGGGGATGATCCCCACCTCTGGTTTGGTCAGCAACGCCTTGAGGCTCTGATCGGTCGAGGGGTAGCGCCCGTTGTGCAGCCGATAGAGGTCGAGGGCCGTCTCGATGCCCTTGATTTGCGTCTTGCTCACGTCCACTCGCGCTTCGGCAGCGGCGTTGAAAAGATACACCCCCACAACTCCAGAGAGCAGACCAAGGATGAGGATGACCACCATCACCTCAATGAAGCTGAAACCGAGACGACGGCGGCAACGTGCGCGGGACAGGGACATAATGTGCTTGGAAGTTTTCGTTCAGAGATACGCTAAAACAACTGGCCTGCATGTGCAATGCCGAAGTCGAGTAGGTTACAACGGGAAGAATTCAGGGGTCAGTAGAGGCAGAGCTGGATAGGCAGGGATTGCTCGAATCCGTAGAGGCTGAGCGGGCTGACAAGGAAGCGGTTGATGAGGAAAAAGAGCACCAGCCCAACGATGGGGGCGAGGTCAATACGGGTGCGGGGCAGGTAGTGCTGGAGGGGCGTGATCAGGGGATCGGCGAGGACATGGACCACCCGGACCACCGGGTTGTTGAGTGCGGGGTTGACAAGTGTGAGGAAGAACCAGACAAAGAGGATGAGCATGGCGAAGACAAACAGGCTCTGGAAGACAACCGCGGTACTTTGCAGCGCGTGGCCCCCAAACTGCCAGAGAAAATCGACTCCGGGCCCTCCGGAAAGTAACTGCCCGAGACTGTGGAGCGTGGCCGGAATCAGGGCCTGTGCAAAGATCACCACCAGCAGCGAGGCATACGCGCTCAGGTGCGCGAGTTCCACCGGCATCCAGGTTTCGCACCACACCCAGAGCGGACGGGTGCTGCGAGCGATGAAGCGCACAATCGGGTTGTACGGATCAGCACTCACCCAAGTGAGGACGACCGCCGCGATGATCACCCACTTGTAGAGGAAGAGTCCAAAACAGACCCCTCCCGCGAGGGCGTCCAGCACCAGAACCATCAGGCTGGCGCCTCTGCCTTCAAATCCCGAACGGGAGTGAACGACTCGCCGCAGCCGCACTGGTGGCCGCTTGTGAGTTGTTCAAACACGAAACCCTGTTCGACGAGGTTTTTACTCGTGTAGTCTATCCGCACCGGACCAAGGATGTCAGTCAGGCACTCACGATCCACGACCACCTGCACCCCCTCGCTTTCCAGCATCACATCCGCATCCCTCACATCCTCCGAGCCGTTCCATCCCAACTCGTATTTCCAGCCTGAACAACCTCCGGGCTTCGTATCGATCCGCAGGTACGATTTCTCCAGCGGTTTTGCTTCTGCCGTGCAGGCGTCCTTGAAGACTTGCGCAGCCTGAGGAGTCAGTTGCACTTCAGGGAGTTCCATGGTTTCTGTCCTTTGCTGTTTCCAAACTTGATTGGAAAATCACCAAAGAGTCGCCGAGAGCACCGATAAAAACATTTTAAAACAGTTCTCTGGGGCCTTCGCGCCTCTGTGGTTCATCAAAACATGGCTTCATTACAGATTGCATGAAACCATGAAACTCAGTAACGCGGGATTTCGGGATCGACCGTCAGCGACCACGCATCAATGCCGCCCACCACGTTGTAGACCTGCTGAAAGCCCTGCTGCGTGAAGTACTGCGCGGCTTGCAGGCTGCGTCCGCCTTTGTGGCACATGAACACCAGCGGGGTATTGGGATCCCACGAGTTAAGCATTTCCTGCGCAAGCGACTGGTCAATCATGCGGGAACCAGCGATGCAGGCAATCTCACGTTCCTCCGGAGATCGCACGTCCAGCACGGGAATGCCGGGTTGTTTCTTGAGCAGTTCGGCGATGTCCTCGGGCGGGAGGTTCTGCACCTCGACCGGAGGTGGTGGCGGAGTGAACTCCAAATTCGGATGGGCTTCCTTGAACAACTCCCCCAACTCCCCGTTTCCGGACATCTCCTCAATGATGTCGCAACCGCCAACGAATTCCTTGTTGACGTAGAGTTGCGGGATCGTCGGCCAGTTCGCGTACTCCTTGATGTCATGGCGGATGCCCTCGTCGGAGAGCACGTTGAACGTCTCGAACGGTACATTCCACCCTCGCAAGGTCTCGATCACGCGGGAGGAAAACCCGCACTGCGGGGCGTCCGGCGAACCTTTCATGAACAAAAACACCGGCGCACTGGAAACCAGTGACTCGATTTGGGATTTGGGATCATTGGAAGCCGTAGCTTCACCACCATCGTTGGCAACAACATTGAATTTCATGGGACTCCTTGCAGGACTCTGGATTCGGAAGCAAGTGGAGGAGAGAAAGGGCTCAATGTTTCGCCGTCAGCGCCAATGGCCTCGACCGGACACGCCTCCAGCGCCTCTCGGCAAAGCTCCTCCTCTTCCGGGGTTTCGGGTTGCTTGTGCACATAATCGTGGCCCGCCTTCAGGTTCGTCATGAAGTTATCCGGGGCGATCTCGGAGCAGAGGTTGCAGTCAATGCACTCCTCGTCCACATAATACCGTCCGGAAACGTTTTCACCGAAGCGGAGATGGCGTTCGGCCATGAAAACTTGTGCTTGTTTTACTTTTGCCCCACCGGAAACCGCACCAAATCGGTCCGGATTCCGGGCAAGAACGTTTCTCACTTAACCACTGTAAGCGAGGATGGGCGGGAAGTCAATACTTATGCGGTTTCCAAGGCCAGCAGATGCTGCTCGAAATGTTGCTTGGCAAAACGTTCCATCCGCTTAGTTGAGCTGGGAAACGCGGTGCGCACTTCTGGAGCAAAGACGGAAACGCGCAGTTCCTCCAGCATCCAGCGAAACTCATCAAGCCGTTGCTGCTCGGCACGGGCAAGTGAAGTATGCTGAAGCTGTCGCAGCACATCCGGCCACGGCTCAAGCTGGCTGCGCTTGTCAGCATCCTTCAGAGGATCGAGTGCCATCCGCTCTGCCCGGATGCGCAGCGCCCGCAGATAGCGGTGCAGATCGGCCCAACGCACATAGGGAATGTGTCGGGCAAAACGCTTAGGCATCAGCGTCCGCAAGTGCTGTTCCAACTCCGCAACCCCGTCTTTTCCGCGAGACAGCGCGAGTTTGTGCAAAGCTTGACGAGTGGTCGCGTGGTCAGACAGCAGCGCTTCCACCACCTCAATCACGCAGGGCGAGAGGTTCCGGAGCTTGATTGCTGCCGCGTTTGCCCGTGCCCCAAACTCCGGCTCGGACTTGATCCACGGTCCATCGAAGAGAAAGGCATGAACTGCCTCCCGGACATCGGACTTACACTCGGCAACTGTCCCGAAGGGCGCAAGCGCATCCCGGAGATTCCGGAGATCTGCCAAATCATTTTCGAGCCACGCGAGGTCCGGCCCGACGGCGAGCGCGAGCAGTTCCCGCAAGGCTGGAGCCGTCTGCTCCTCTGCCTCCTCCTGCGTGGCAAACAACCGACGATGCACTCCGTTTTCATCCTTGAGCAATCCAGGAAACGCATGGATCGGGATACCTGCCAGCGCATCGAGTTCAATGCGTTTCGGCAGTTCTCCAAAGTTCCAGCCGCTCAATTGGTCGAGATTCCACTCGGACCCGGCCTCTTGCAGCACCACAAGTTGCCGATCCTGCGCCTGCATTTGGGCAAGCTCCTTCAGCGTGGTTTGCCGTTCCTGAAGCAACTGCTCGACTTCCCGACCCTGCGACACCACGCGATTGCGATTGTCTCGCAGTTCAATGCGAGGTTTGAGATATGCTGGAACGCGCTTCCAATCCCACTCCTGTGGGGAAATCTGCACTCCCAACTCCTTGTGGACAACGCGACTGAGCGCGTTGAGAAAATCCTCCTCGTTGGGTTCAAGCAAGGGGGCAAGCCGCTTGGCCGTGTCCGGAATCGGCACAAACTGCCTACGCTGCGCCTTGGGCAAAGTCCGCAGCAGGTGCTGAATACGTTCCTCCCACTGTCCTGGAACCAGCCAATCCAACAACGGCGCCCGCAAATGCGGAACCACCAGATCGTGAACTCGCAAGGTCGCACCATCGAGTTCCTCACCGGGAGCAAAGGCATAGTGGAGTTGCAGACGCGTGGTGCCGACGGTCAGATAATCCGGAAAGCCATCTGCATCCAGTTGTTGCTCTGCGGCCCGCTCCAGCAAATCCGCTTCCTGCATGAAAAGAAAATCCTGGACACCTTCCGCGTGTTTCTGCTCCAGCAGACGGTTGAGATCGTGGATCGAGGTGATATTTCGCAAGCGTTCCGTGTAAAACGCCTCAGCTGCAGCGTCAAAGGTGAATTCCCGGTTGCAGCGCAGTTTTACATCCTCACGGACGAGCCGCTGCTTAAGCTTGCGGTTGTGTCGGAAAAACGGGAGATTCGCCCGCAGTCGTTCCTCGACCAACCCCTCCCGGATAAAAAGCTGGGTCGCCTCTGCAGGATTGACGCGCCCGTAAGCAATGCTTCGCCGGGGGACGATGGGCAGCCCATGCAGGGTCACCTTCTCATCCGCTTGCACGATTCCGGAGTCCTCGTCAAAGCGCGGGTTGGAGTAGCTTTTGCGGCAGAGGTCGCCGCCAAGAGCTTCCAGCCAGCGCACATCAATGTTGGCAACTTTGCGGGCATAGAGCCGCGTGGTTTCAACCTGTTCTCCCGCCAGCACCCACGGTCCCGCCTTGCCATGCAGCCCGGACCCCGGAAACACGAACACCTCTTTGCCGCCGCCCGTGCGATACTTTGATTTCTCGTCCTTCTGTGCAACCTGACTGAGCAGTCCGGAAAGCAGGGAACAGTGAATCGCCTGGTAATCTGCGGGATTGTCGTTGATGACCAGCAGCTTTGCATCGCGCAGGATGCCTGCAAGCTGACGGTGGATATCGCGCCACTCGCGCAT
>PBTB01000127.1 GCA_002726945.1 Deltaproteobacteria bacterium
GATGAGTTTCCCCAAAATCTTCGTTTCTTGAAAATAGGTGAATGCCCTTAAATATCATGTAGTTACCTAATTTTCGGCCAAGCACTAATTAGAATTGCTGCTCCGCAGGGGCAACGCCCCGTGCTGCCATGCTTGTCAGGGCGGCTTGTGCTGTGGGGGCAAGGTGCGCTAAAGCAGGTTCATTCTCCTCAGAGTAATCGGCATGTGTGCCCGTCCCTCACCTGACAACAACGCACTCTTCAACTCAACTGTAAGGCACAGGGGATTCGTTTAGGCCGCCCCCCTTACCGGAGACAGTTTTACCCTGCCGATTCCTGCAAAAACTGCTAGAGTGCTTCAATTTACGCTTAACAGAAGCACAACGCAACATGGAGTGGATTCGATCACATTACTGTGGGGATTTACGCATCTCGAACGTGGGGTCGGAGGTCACGTTGGCCGGCTGGTGCCAGACACGCCGGGACCACGGCGGCGTGATTTTCGTGGACCTGCGGGACTACACGGGCCTCACGCAGGTGGTCTTCAAGCTGGAGATCAACGAGGACGCGCATCAGGAGGCCGACCGCATCCGGGGGGAGTTCGTGCTGGCGGTCCGGGGCAAGGTGGCGCATCGCATTGAGGGCAACGTCAACCCGAAGCTCCCGACCGGGGAGATCGAGGTGTTGGTGGAGACGCTGGAGATCCTCAACCCCTCGCAAACCCCGCCCTATGTGCTGGAAAACCGCGAGGGGGTGGACGAGAAGCATCGGCTGACCCACCGCTTTCTGGACCTGCGGCACCCGACCCTGCAAAACAACCTCATGCTGCGCTCCAAGGCAATGCAGGTGGTGCGCAATTACTTCACGCAGGAACACCGCTTCTTTGAGGTCGAAACGCCGATCCTCACGAAATCCACTCCGGAGGGTGCCCGTGATTATCTTGTGCCCTCCCGCGTCAGTCCGGGCCAGTTCTACGCCCTGCCGCAGTCCCCGCAGATTTTCAAGCAGTTGCTGATGATCAGCGGCTACGACCGCTACCTGCAAATCGCCCGCTGCTTCCGGGACGAGGATTTGCGTGGCAACCGCCAGCCCGAGTTTACCCAAATTGACTTGGAGTGGAGCTTCACGCGCCCCGAAGAGATTTTCGGGATCATCGAGGGCATGTTCGCCCAACTTTTCCAAGAGACGATTGGGGTGGAGGTGGAAACGCCCTTCCCGCGCATGACCTACCACGAGGCGATGGAGCGCTTTGGTTCTGACGCCCCGGACCTGCGCTTTGGGCTGGAGTTGACAGATATCTCGGACATCGCCGGGGAGTGCGAGTTGAAGGTGTTTTCCGAGGTGATCGCCAAGGGTGGCAGCGTCAAGGCGATCTGCGTTCCCAAGGGTGCGGAGCTCTCACGCAAGGATTTGGACAACCTCACCGACTTCGCCCGCATCTACGGAGCCAAGGGCATGGCATGGATTAAGCGCAACCCGGACAGTTGGCAGTCACCCATCGCCAAGTTCTTCACCGCCGAACAACAGCAGGCACTGGAAGAGCGCGTCGGACTCGGCATCGGCGACCTCGTGCTGTTCTGTGCAGACCAGCCCAAGATCGTGTATGACACGCTCGGCAATCTCCGCAAGGAACTCGCCCGCCGCCGCAACTTGATTGACGATAGCATGTATCGCTTCGTGTGGATCACGGACTTCCCGCTCTTTGAATACAGCGAAACCGACAAGCGCTGGGCCGCAACCCACCATCCGTTCACCATGCCCAATCTGGAGGACTTGGAGCAATTCGGCGAAAGCGACCCCGGCAAAATCCGCTCGGTCGCCTATGACGTTGCGCTCAACGGGGTCGAGGTCGGTGGAGGCAGCATCCGGATTCACCGGGAGGACATCCAGAACCGTGTCTTCCACTTGCTCAAGCTTTCTGACGAGGAAATCGCCTCCAAGTTCGGATTCCTGATGAACGCGCTCTCCTACGGCGCCCCCCCCCACGGAGGCATCGCGCTCGGATTTGACCGAATCATGATGTTCCTGCTCCAAACCGACTCGATCCGCGATGTCATCGCGTTCCCGAAAACACAGAAGGCCTCCTGCTTGATGACCGAAGCCCCCTCCGATGTGGACACCGCGCAACTGGACGAGCTTCACATCCGCGTGAAGGCTTCGGCGCAGCAGGCATGACCAGGCTCACGGTCGGCATTCTCTGTGGCGGCACCAGCGGCGAGCATGAGGTTTCGTTGCTCTCCGCGTTCAACATCCAGCAGGCGCTCGACCGTGAGAAGTACGAGGTCGTGCTGGTCGGAATCGACAAGCAGGGCGGCTGGTACCTCGGACGCGATGCGGAATTCCTGATCGACGTTCAGGATGTCCGCAAGGTGCATCTGGACTCCTCGGTGCCCGTTGCCCACTCCGGAAGCCGGGAGTTGGTGCCCAGCACCCTTGGCGATGCCATCCGTGAAGTGGACGTGTTCTTCCCGATCACACACGGCAAGCTAGGCGAGGACGGGGCGCTGCAAGGGTTGCTGGAACTGCTCGGCAAGCCCTACGTCGGCTGCGATGTCACGGGTTCTGCCGTTTGCATGGACAAGGACGTGAGCAAGCGGCTGTTGCAGGCCGAGGGCGTTCCCGTCGCAAAATTCCGCACGATCCGGACTCCGGAGGACTTGGGCTATCACGAAGCCGTTGCTGCCTTGGGAACTCCGCTGTTCGTGAAACCCGCTCGAGAAGGTTCCTCGCTGGGCGTCAGCAAGGTCCGGAATGCCGAGCAGTACGCGCAAGCCCTGCGCACCGCCTTTGCCCTGGACCGCAAGGTGCTGGTGGAAGAAGCCGTGGCGGGCCGTGAAATCGAGTGCGCCGTGTTGGGCAACGCCCATCCGGAAGCCGCGCCTGTGTTGGGAGAGATCGCCCCCCGGCATGAATTCTACTCCTACGAGGCGAAGTATGTGGACGAGAACGGTGCCGAACTGATCGTGCCCGCGCCCGTTGATCCAGAAATCGCCGAGCAGATTCGAGCCACTGCGGTGCAAGCCTTCAAGACCACCGCATGCCGGGGCATGGCGCGGGTGGATTTCTTCCTGTGCGAGGACAACTCCTTTGTCCTCAACGAACTCAACACGCTTCCGGGCTTCACGAACATTAGCATGTACCCCCGGCTCTGGATCGCATCTGAAGTGCCTTATCCCGAACTGCTCGACCGGCTGATCGCGCTGGCGCTCGAAACGCAACGATGAGGATTCACGACGATCCTCCGCTGCACATCGTTCTCCACGAACCCCAGATTCCCCCCAACGCCGGCAACATCGCCCGGCTCTGCGCAGCCGCCCGCTGTCACCTGATTTTTCTGGGACGGCTCGGCTTTGAATTGACCGACGCCCAGCTCAAACGCGCCGGACTCGACTACTGGCAGTGGGTGAGTTGGGAGCATCTCCCGGATGCTGAGGGTTTTTTCCAGACTCTGCCCAGCGATCGTTTTCATCTGCTCTCCGTCCACACCCAAACACCGTACCCGCAAATGCAGGCACGGCGCGGAGATTACCTGTTTTTCGGCAAGGAAACCTCCGGACTGCCCAAGGAGTGGTTGCAGGCGCATCCCAACCGGAGCTTCTGCATTCCAATGTGGGAACCCAATGTCCGCAGCCTCAACCTCAGTTCCGCCGCCGCCATCGTCACCTATGACGCCCTGCGTCAACTCGGCCAGTTCTGACCATGCCCGAACGCCCTGTTTGGCACTTTGATCTCATCTCCCCCTTCGTGTTTCTCCAGCTTGAGCAGCGCGGTGAGTTTTGAACGCCTCCAATCTGGAAACGGCGGTTTCTGGCGTTCCAGATAGTGCAGGTTACGGTCGCACCACGGAGCAGAACCAATGTAGAGCACACTACTGCTGACCCCGGAGCCTTGGTGTTTGTGTTCCACCGCATGAACCACGTCCGCATGCCACCAGACCGTGTCTCCCGGCTCCACTTTCGGAATTGAAGGCGTATGTCCTTCAACTCCACGGGGTGCCGGGAATTTGGATTGAATATCCGGGTGGTTCCGATAGACTTTTTTCGTGTATCAACCCTTTCGGAGCAATCCATGGCAAAGTCGATAGACTGGGGCTACTTCCGCCCTGGTTGAACCTCGTGCAAACGGGCGCAAGAGTTTCTTGACGCGAATCAAATCACCAGTGGAGCGCGCGTGAGCGCCACCAAGCAACGTTACAACGCGGATGCCACATGGGAACTGCTCAAGTCCGCCACCCGCATCCACACTGCCAAAGGCAAGAAAATCAAGCACTGGAACCCGTCTGAGGATGACCGCAGCACCATTCTCAGCGATGTCATCGGCCCCAGCGGAAACTTGCGGGCACCGACTTGGCGAATTGGCCGCGAGTTCCTCGTCGGCTTCAACGAAGCACTTTACACCGAGGTGCTGATCCCATGATCTGCATTGGCATCATCGGTGCTGCAGGACTCTCCGGGCTGGAACTCCTGCACTGGCTGGGGCGGCATCCGGAGGTGGAGGTCACGCTGGTGACCTCCACCAAATACCAAGGCCGACAAGTCTGTGATGCCTTTCCGCACCTCCCGAACGGCAAGCTCGTCTTCCAACCGAACGACACCGATGTGTCCGGATGCGAGGCCGTGTTCCTCGCCGTCCCGAACAGGGCCAGCTTGGAGTGGACGCCGAAGCTCCTCGACCAAGGGGTGCGCGTCATCGACCTCTCCGGGGTCTATCGGCTTCGGGACACTGCTTCGTTTGAAAAGCACTATCGTCTTTCCCACACCTCTCCAGAGCTGTTGCAGGAAGCGGTTTTCGGGCTTCCGGAGTGCTTCCGGGAGCGCATTCCCAAAGCGCGGGTCGTTGCAAATCCAGGATGCTACCCGACCGGCGCCCTGCTGGGATTGCTGCCGTTTGGAGAGTTGCTGGGCGGGTTGGCCAGTTCACCCATCATCGACGCCAAATCCGGGGTTTCCGGAGCCGGCGGACGAGTGGAGGACGATGCAACGAACTACATGGAGGTCAACGAGAACTTCAAGGCGTACAAGGTGTTCAGCCACCAGCATCAGCCTGAAGTCCAACAGTGTCTGGCAGACCTCACCTCGTATCCGGCAGATGAGTTAGGCGAAGTGATTTTCACTCCCCACCTGCTGCCTGTGAACCGGGGCATCCTCTCCACGATCTACCTGCGGTTTCAGAATCCGCTGGATGCCGAACAGGTGCAGGTCGGTTTTCAGGAATTCGCAGCGCAGAACGCCTTTGTCCACTTGCTTCCGGAAGGACAACTTCCCGACCTCAAGGCCAGCATCCATTCCAACCGCTGCGTGATCGGCCTCAGTTGCGATGCCTCACGCCGGAACTGGATCGTGGTGACGAGTATCGATAATCTTGTGAAGGGAGCCTCCGGACAGGCAATTCAGAACCTGAACCTGATGTTTGGACTACCGGAAACGGCGGGGCTGGTTTGATCAATCGGCAGATTCCACAAAGCCCTCGGCTTCCGGAGGCGCAAGGCGGCGATCTGTGCCTTGCAGGGACTGGAAATAGCACATCTCCCGCAGCCGAGAATAAATGCGCTCGCCCACGCGCTTCCGGAGGGTGTCGGCAAGATACTGCTCGGTCTCGGTACGATCCCGGCTCAGTACGCGCTCCCGGAGGGTGTCCTCCTCGCGTTCCGTGTAGTTCGTGGTTGCCATGATCAAGCGATGGTGATTGTAGCGCTCAGTGATCAGGGTATCCAAGATGCTCAATTCCCACGCGGTGTTGCGGCCCTTGCCCAGATCGTCAATGATGAGGACATCGGTTTGCAGGTGGGGTTCGATGATCTCGATGTCAGACTTGCCGTCTGAATACCCTTGGCGCAGTTCGGAGAGCAGTTCGGTGAATCCCTGAAAAACGCAGGAGATGCCAAGTTCGATGGTGGCTCGGTAGGCAAATCCGGTCAGCAAGTGGGTTTTTCCGGTACCCGGCGATCCCATCAGCACCATGCCCTTGAGCACATCAGCAGAGGGCCTCTCCTGCTCCGAATCAGGCCGGATTTGATGGGGCAGCCCCCGGAGCATACTTTCCAGCAGGGAAAAGACTTTCGCGTTCTCGGAATCCTGATCGGCGAGCGCAAGGCGGCTGTGCTGGTAGCGGCGCGGAATCCGGCAGCGGTTGTAAAACTCGATGCGCTGCTTGAGACGCTCGCAGTCCGGGCACAAGATCGCCAAATCGCGCCCCTGTGGATCAAGGGTGAGTAAAAAGCCCGTACCACGACAGGTGGGGCAGGGGTTGGGTGCGCAGTCGCAGAGTTGAGCTTGGGCATAGCGAGTGCCAGTGCCAGCACGGACGTAAACCCGTGTGTCCTGACAACGGAGACAGGCAGGACTGGATTGAGCCATGGTGCTTCTTCTAGCAAAACGTGAGTGAGTCATCTCGCCGCAGTCAGCAACGGCCTTTTCATCTTCCCTAATCCATCCTGAACATGCCAGTGCGCTTTCCTATCCCGAAACTTGAGAACGACCTGCTGCTGCGGGCGGCAAACGGGCTTGCGGTGGAGCGAGTGCCTGTGTGGATGATGAGGCAAGCCGGGCGCACCGACCCCGCCTACCGGAAAATTCGGGAGCGTGATGGCCGACCGCTAGAGCAGCTTTTCCGGAACGTGCAGCAGTCCATCGAGATTTCCCTGCTTCCCCAGCGCATCGAGGTGGACGCGATCATCATGTTCCAGGACATCCTCACTCCGCTTGCACCCGTGGGCGCTGAGTTTCGCTTCACGCCCGGACCCACGCTGGAAGCTCCCATTCGAACGACCGTGCAAGTCCAGGCGCTGCGGCCCCTCAATCCTCAGCAGGATATTCCCCACGTTGGTGAAATCCTGCAGGGCATCCAAGCGCGGCTTGGTGGAGCCTTGCCCGTGCTTGGGTTTGCAGGTGCCCCCGTGACCCTCGCCTTTTTCATGATCGCTGGACAAAGCCCCACCCGGCAGATTCCGGACGTGCTGCGGTTTTTTTCCGAAGCCCCAAAATTGGTGCAAACCCTGTTGGATTACCTGACCAACTTCACCATCGATTACCTGCACTACCAAATCGACTCCGGAGCGCATGCCGTACAAGTTTTTGAATCCATGGCCGATGTCCTGCCCCGTGAACTCTATGAACAATTTGCGCTGCCCACGCATGAGCGCATCTTCGCAGCACTGCCCAAAACCACTCCTGCGATCCTGTTTGCCAAGGAGTGTTCTGATCTTGAGTTGTTGCTTCAAAGCGGTGCCCCGATTCTCAGCGTGGGTTCCTGCGTTGATCTCGCCGACGCCCGGAGCAAGGCACCTGACCGCATTTTTCAGGGAAACGTGGACAGTCAACTTTTAGCCAACGGCACTCCGGAAGCGGTCACGGAAGCCATTGAGCACTGCCTCGCACAAACCGGCGGGCGGAACCACATCCTCAACCTCAACCACGGACTTTTGGAGCGGACTCCGTTCGAGCAGGTGATGCATTTCGTCAACACCGCCAAAACTCTGGGGGCTGCTCATTCGGAAACTTGAGTCGGCTGTGGTTCCGCTGTGCAAGCCTGCCATTGCGCCCAAAGCTCATCCAGCATCTGCCCGGTTCCAGGATGGACCCAATCCGGGGTGAGGTGTTTGAAGGGCAACAGGACAAAGGCGCGGTTGGGCAACTCAGGATGGGGCACAGTCAATTCCGGCAGCGACAGCACCTGCGCCCCGTAACTCAACACATCAATGTCAAGGGTGCGTGCGCCCCAGTGTTCGGCACGAACACGCCCGGCTTGCTCTTCAAGTGTCTGGCAGAGGCGCAGCAGTGCAAGCGGTTCCAGTGTTGTGGTTCCGCAAACCACCTGATTGAGGTAGCTTGGTTGATCCATGCCGAGCAACGGCGTACTTTCATAGATCGGTGACTCCCGGAACTCGACAAGCTGTTTCGCCAACGCTGTGCGGGCGTTCTGCAACAAGGCGTGTCGGTCTCCAAGATTGCTGCCTAAACCAAAGTGTACGAGCATTGCTGAATTTCCGGACAGTCGCGTTTCTGACACTATAGCCCAAATCAACCACCCGCGCATTGTCTCACGCATGATCCGCATTATTTCAGGTAAATTCCAAGGACGACGCCTCAAAGTTCCCGAGGGTCGGAACGTGCGCCCCACCACCAACCGAGTGCGCGAAGCCTTGTTCGGAATGCTGGAACACCGAATCGTCTGGTCGGAAATGGCGGGGCTGGACCTTTACGCTGGCTCCGGAGCCTTAGGGCTGGAAGCACTCAGTCGCGGCACTCAAAGCGCGGTGCTGGTGGAATCCTCAAAACGCATCGCAGGAATCCTCCGGCACAATGTGGGGGTGTGTGGATCTCAACCCGAGACCTGCCGAATTATCGTGGATCGCGCCGAACGTTGGCTTCCAAAATATGAATCTCCCGGAATTCCCAGTGTGGTGTTCCTTGACCCTCCGTACCAAGACGGGGCTTATGTCGATATTCTGCAAATGCTGGCAACACACCCTGCGCTGCTTCCCGGCTCTTGGGTGGTGGTGGAATCCCCAAACGATCTCCAATGCGATCCCCCTTCAGCTTTTGAAACCGTGCAATCCCGAATCTATGGAACCATCAAAATCCAACTTCTGCACAAGCCCTTTCCTGACGGGTGCAAGTAAAAGTGAGACTTCCACTCAAGCACTCCGGTGTGTGCTGCTGCCAGAATGCGTCCATCGTTGATTTTTTCGGGCAACCCTGGGAGGCAAGCATGGAGTGGGCTTGTCCCGCCCGCCCTCGCCCTCCCGCTGCCCTCACCCTCTGGCAGTGCTCGGCAGAAAGATGGAGGACCACC
>PBTB01000128.1 GCA_002726945.1 Deltaproteobacteria bacterium
GAAGCGTTTATCCCCCTCGCGGTGGTCGCAGGAATGACGAAAAGGCTCAAGCTGGGCAGTTTGGTCCTGGGCAACACTTATCGCAATCCCGCCCTGGTGGCCAAGATGGCTGCTGAACTTGACCAGGCCTCCAAAGGCCGTTTTATCCTGGGGATTGGAGCCGGCTGGTTCAAGCGGGAACACCAGGCTTATGGTTGGGATTTCCCGTCCATGAAGGAACGGCAGGACAGGTTGGAGGAGGCCTGTGAATTGATCCGCAAGCTTTTTACGGAAGCAGAGCCTGTCGACTTCCAGGGGCAGTATTATCGACTGGAGCGGGCCCCGCTCTCCCCCGGTTGTCATCAGAAGCCCCATGTCCCGATCATGATCGGGGGAAACGGGGAGCGCCGCACACTACGCACCCTGGCGCGGTATGGCGATATCTGGAATTTCAACGGTTGGTCAGGGATGGATGTTGAGGTGTTTAAGCACAAACTTGGCGTGCTTGAACGGCATTGCGAAGACATCGGCCGGGATCCGGCAGAGATCAAATTGACAGTGCATTATCCCCTGAGACTTGCCGAAACCGATGCGGAACGGGCGCGAATTTCCCAAGAAAAACCGTCCTGGGTGGCCGGATCACGAAACTTCCACATCGATTTGATCGGGGAATTTGAGAAAGCGGGGGCTGAGGAGATGTGCTGCGCCGCATTCAACAATGCTGAAGATTTGCAGCGTGTGGATGAGGAAATTATTGCGGCATTTGATTAATCGGGGAGTCTTCCCTCTAGAGGGTTGTTCCTCTAGAAATCGGGAAACATAACTGAAACCCGGAGAAACACACTGGGAAACACCGTCTCAAATCCCAACCCTTTACAGGGGAATTTTGCTGAGGGCAGGGGCAACACTCCAGAGGGGGTGCGATCAGTTTTTCAATTTATCATAAACAGGAAACATGAACTCACTTGAGGGGCAGGTGTCTATCATTACCGGAGGCGGAACAGGAATTGGCAAAGAAACCGCCTTGATCTTCGGACGTGAAGGGGCCAAGATAGTCTTGGCAGGACGGCGTCTTGGACCATTGGAAGAGGTGGCCGCGCAAGTGAATCAGGCAGGGGGACATGCGGTGATCCGGGCAGCCGATCTGGAAGACGGGGATGCTGCGGCAGCTTTAGGCGAGTGGACGGTGGCAGAGTATGGGCGTGTCGACATTCTGGTGAACAATGCCGGACATAGCTCCAAAGGGCGTTCAGTGCGCTATGTGAGTGAAGCGGAGTGGCAGAGTGTCTTCAAGGTCAATGTCGAAGGCGTTTACCGTTTGACCCAAGCTTGTGTGAATCCCATGATCGCCCAGGGAGGCGGGGTCGTGATCACCGTTTCGTCTTATGCATCCATCCGTCCCGGACTGTTGGGAGGGGCCCCTTACAGCGCGGCCAAAGCGGCGTCCCACAATTTCATGCATCACACCAATGCCGAATTGAATGCCAAAGGAATTCGTGCGAGCACCATCCTCCCCGCTGAGGTTGACACCCCGATTCTAAACAACCGGCCCCTGCCTCCCAGTGAGGATGCCCGCGCTGCCATGATGATGCCGGAAGATATTGCACAGGCGATTTATCTCTGTGCCGCTATGCCCGCCCGGACGGTTGTTGAAGAGATCGTTCTCCGTCCCAGACAAGCCCGTGATGTGGCTAAAGAATTGGTAGCCGCAGCCCAAGCAGGTTCACCAAAATAATACTCTTGAATTTCGGTTTGCTTCAGGTTTTATCGAGATTTCATCAGTCTGAATGGAAGTGTGTGTAAAGGAGGAGACCCTATCCCATAAAATGGCATACCTGATAGTCTGGGGAACTTGACAGTATGCCTCCTTTGAATTGTTGTGAATCCAAACTCAACAGAGTTTTCCTTAGAGCAACCAAAAAATCCTGTTCTTCTAATATCAGGGTTTAAGTCCACCATTTTTGTTAACCGAATGACTGAAAATATTATGATAGAAATCGGAAAATCCGCTCCGGGTTTCAATCTTCCTGACCAGAACGGGGTCAATCAAAAACTGGGAGATCTTTCAGGGAAGTGGCTGCTACTTTTTTTCTACCCCAAAGACGACACACCCGGCTGAACCATTGAAGCCAAGGCTTTCGGTGAAAGCCTCAAAAAATTTGAAGAGACAGGTTCGGCTGTATATGGTGTGAGTCAGGACACTGTAGAAAGTCATAAGCAGTTTCGGGACAAATACGGTTTGTCCGTTAGTCTGCTGGCAGACCCCGGGAGGGAAATGTCTGAAGCATATGAAAGCGTGAAGAAACGCAAAAGCTTTCTCATTGACCCGCAGGGAATCCTCAGAAAAATATATGACAAGGTAACACCTGCGGAGCACGCTGAGGAAGTGCTCAAAGATTTGCTGCAAATGCAAAAAGAGATGTAGCCTAAGTGTCACAAGGCTGACAAATCATTCATCGTTTACTTGCCACACGCCGTGTGCAAGCGGTTTTTCCAATTTGTGCACTTCCACAAGTCCCTGAGAAAACCCAGCCAGCAAGCTGGAAAACCCCGGTGGATTCAACAAACTCCGGCGATGGCCAGCCAACTTGACCCGGCAGACACACACGGTCAGGTCACTCCTCTTCACTGTTGCACCACAACAACACTCAAGCGGGCGACTGCCGGGAATCGGATGCAAATGACTATTTTTACAGGGGGTAAGGCAAGTAGTGGACTGGCTGGGGTGGCAGGGATCGAACCTGCGAATCACGGGATCAAAACCCGCTGCCTTACCACTTGGCTACACCCCAAATAAAGAAAATATCATGGGAGAAACCAACGTGATTTGCAAGAGGATTTTGTCTTAAAATCCGTTACTGCTTGAGATACTGCTGGTAGGAGAATTGCCGGGTGAGGTTCTGGTGGTTTTCGCTGGCGAGGCGCTTCCACATCTCCCCCTCGCCTTCCGGACTTGCGACCAACTGCCGGAAGGTTTCGAGGGCTTCTTTCTCCATGCCGAGCCGGACTTGGATGACTCCGATTTGGTAGCGTGCCCAGTTGACCTGCTTGCGGGTTTCCGGGGCTTCGCGTTCGGCGTAGTTCGCCACGGCGTTTTGGTAGAGCCGCAGGGCTTCCTGATCGCTCTGGACCTTGCTGAGCATTTCCCCGGCCCGGAAGTGGCTGTCGATGATAAACTGTGGGGTGTCCTGCGCGGTCACGGGGTGTCGGTACTTCGCAATGGCTTCGTGGTAGGCGCGTCCGGATTCGGCGTAACGGCCAATCTCCTCATACATCTGCCCCAGTTCGTACCAGAGTTCCGGGACCACCTCCATCCGCAAAGGATCCTCATCGTTGTCATACTTCTGGATGGTCTGTTCGTAAACAATGCGGGCCTTGTCGTACTCCTTGGACTCGCGATACACCTGCGCGAGGCTGAAGCGGGCATCGGCGTCATAGAGGCTGTCCGGATAGTCCGTGAGAAACCGGGTGAACTGATCCCGTGACAGCGAGGGATCGCCCTTCTCAACGAGGGCCAGCGCCGTTTGCAGCCGAATCAGTTCGAGCATCGTGCCCTGTGCCCGCGAGTCGAGGAACTTGAGCAAATCGAGGGCTTCCTCGTAAAACCCAAGACGCTGATGTGCGACTGCAACCTGAAAGAGGGTGGAATCGAAACGGAAGTTGAGCAGGTACTTCGCCTTGTAGTCGCGGTAGTTGGCGATGAGTTCCAACAGTTCCTGCCGCTGGAACTGGTTGTCAATCAACCCCTTGAGGTTCTCGTCAATGTTTTCCCGGACAACGCCGCGCCGGACGTAAGGGCTGAGCGGGTGTTTCTCCTGATACTTCTCCAATTCCTCAATCGCGGGCTTGTACATCCCGTAAAGCGTGAGGGTCAGTCCCTTGCGCAGCAGGGCCTCCTCCGACTGCGGGGCGTCCGGATAGAGCCGCACAATCTCATCATAGAGATCAATGGCCTCCAGATACTCGTCCGAATAGGGCCGGGTTGCCTGAATGTTAGCGATGCGGAGTTTACCGAGTAGGGCGATTTCGCGGGAGTAGCTGTTGATCGCCTGTTCATAGGCCCTGATCGCCTGTTCCTCCTTGCCCTCGTCCCGCAGGAAATCCCCCAGTCGCAGTGCCACGAGCTTGGTGAAATCCTGCTTGGGGTAGCGGTCCAGCAGGGCGCGGAACGTCTCGCGGGCGGTCATGAAATCCGCATTCTCGTAATACGTTTCGCCCATGTGGAAGAGCAGCGTGGGGTCTTCCAGCACATACTGCGGGTCCAAGCCGCGGGCGTTGTCGAAATGCTCCTTAGCGATGATGGGCCGATCCAGATGGTAGAACGCCTGCGCCATGCGGTAGTGGGTTTCGGCGAGGAAGCGCGGATTTGGTGTCACTTGCAGGTACTCCTCGAAATCCTTGATCGCCTGCTCCCAATCCCGGCGTTCGATCTGGTTGAGTGCCTTCCAGAAATTCGCCTCGCTCGCCTCCAGCGAGGTGGGAAATTTGCTCTTGAGCTTCTCGAAATTGGTGTTCGCTTCCTGCGTGAATTTCATGCGCTGGTAGCTACGTCCAATCCGGAAATAAGCGTGTGGGGCGAGGTCTTCGATGAGTCCGTAATCCTCGGACACGCGCAGGGCCGTGAGGTAAGCATCAATTGCCTCGTGGAAGTTGCGGCCCCGGCGGCGCTCCAGCATCGTGTAGATCGTGTCGGCCTTGCGGTAGAGCGCCCGGATGGCCGACGGTTCCATCGTGTCCTCAAACACCCCCACATTGTTCTTCGCCGTCGAGTAGGACTGCTTGAAGAAACTGACCGCCCCTTCATAGTCGCCCTTCCGGAAGGCGTTCTCGCCTTGCTGGTAGAGATTCTGAACCTGAATCTTGCGGTTTTTGGCGATGACGCGCTCGTTACGCAGGCGCAGTTCTTCCTCCGGGGAAAGCTCGCCCTCCGGCTCTGGTTCCGGGGCGGCCACGGCCACACCATACACATCAACCTCCCAGCGTGGGGGTTTTTCCCGCAGATTGCGCTCCACCCGAGACTCCGATCCCAGCATGGCCAGAGTCAGAAAAACCTGGCTTTCATCCGAATCCAAGCGCTCCAAGCGCACCCGCCCATCCTCAAACTCCGGTGTTTCATAATCCTCAGCGGGCAGAGTGTTCGGGAAACGCAACTCGATCTGCACACCGTGCTGCTGCATGAAAAGCCGTGGGGCTTCCGAGAAAATCAGGGTGAGGCGTGTGTGCCCAGACAGCCCGTCCTCCGTGTCAACAGAGCGGAAATCTGTCGACAGCAGCCGCACCTTGGCCCCAGGTTCGACGGGGGGCAGAGGTTCAAGCTGCTTGGAGGGGCGGAAGGTGAGTTGCAGGATGTTGGGCGCTTCCGGAGGATCAATGTCGAATACCAGCCCCGCTTCCCGAAACTTGAACTGTGCCCAGAGGTCCGGACCCACCTCCAGAAAGCGCACGCCCTCCACCTGTGAGTCGTTGAAGAGCTTGACCGGGCTGCCGTCCGGGAAGCCCGGTTTGGTGTTGCGGAACTTGACGACGAGGGTGCGGGCGTCCAGATTCTCCGTGATCTGGTAAACCGGCGGCTGGTTGAGGAACAGCCGGATGCTGAGCTGCTGTCCACGCCGGATCAGTTCGACCTGTCGGACTTCAGCCGATTGTGCGAACACGGGAGCGGCTTCAACACCGGTCAGGATCAACAGCACCCCAAGCACCAAAAGGACGCGGGGAAAATGGGAAAGCAAGCGTTGCACGGGCATTCCGGGTCAGCCTTCGTAGAAGGGACGGAGGTATTTGGAGCGCGAAGAATGCCGTAGCTTGCGCAACGCCTTGGACTCGATCTGCCGGATGCGTTCGCGGGTGACATTGAAATCCTGCCTGACTTCCTCCAGCGTGTGATCCTTCACCTCGTCAATGCCAAAGCGGAGCCGCAACACTTTTTCCTCCCGGATGCTCAGGGAGTTGAGCACCTCCCGGGTTTTTCCCTTCATGTGGGTGTAAAACGTGGCGTCATCGGGATTGTCCGCTTTTTCATCGGCAATGCAACCGCTGAGTTGGGAATCGTTATCGTCATCAATCGGCGTGTCCAGCGAAAAGGGATTCCTAGCGACTTCAACGACTTTAAGCACTTTCCGGAGCCGATGCAAGGGCATGCCCAAGTGATCGGAAATTTCATCAGCGGTCGGCTCACGCCCATACTCCTGCACCAGTGTCCGGGTCAGGCGCGAGAGCTTGTTGATCATCTCGATCATGTGGATCGGAATCCGGATGGTGCGGGCCTGACCCGCAAGCGCCCGCGTGATTGACTGCCGAATCCACCACGTTGCGTAGGTCGATAATTTGTAGCCCCGGCGGTACTCAAACCTGTCCACCGCCTTTATCAGACCAATGTTGCCCTCCTGAATGAGGTCGAGGAACTGCAAGCCTCGGTTCTGGTATTTCTTGGCAATGCTGACCACCAGCCGCAGGTTCGCTTCCACCAAGTCCGATTTCGCCTGTTTGACCTGCAATTCGGTGCGGTGTAATTCCTTCACCTGCTCCACAAACGTCTCTCGGCTCAGCAGCGTCCGCTCCGTCATGGCGGCAATACGGCAGCGCCCGGACTCGAGCTTTTCGTAGATGCGGTTGGCGACGCTGAAGCGCAGCCCCGTCTGTTCGGTGATTTCCGATGCCACACGTTTACGCTTGCGCACCCCGGCTTTCCGATACTGCCGGAACAACTCGTCCGCCTGATCCGGTGGCAGGCGCAGTTCCTTGAAGTGGCACTCCACCTGCCGGCTGGTGAGGTTGATCTTGTGCTGGTACTGGAAGAGCTCCTGACTCATCTCCTCCAGTTGCTGCGAATTGAAACTGATGGAGCGGATGGCCTCGTGAATCCCGCTTTCGTATCCAGCGAGTTTGGCCTTGTCGCTCTTGCTCAGCTGCTTTCCAGCATTTTGGCGCAGTCCCATTGCCGCTTCATGCATCATCATCATCACGTCCAATTGCTTGATGAGTTTTTCGGAAGCGGCACTATCGTCCTTGATCACGTTGTCGTCCTCGTCGAGTCCGGAGATGAGATCCCGCGCCCGCAGTTCCTGGCTTTTGAGCCGCTTGTTCGTCTCAATGAGCCGGAGGGCGATCAGATTGGACTGCGCCAGAATCTCGATCACCTTCTGCTGACCCTCCTCAATACGCTGTGCGACCTCCACCTCGCCGGCGCGGGTGAGTCGGCTGATGCCCCCCATCTCCCGGAGGTACATGCGCACCAGATCCTCAGTGGTCGTGTCGAGGCCGGGGCCGAGGTTGAATCCGGCCTCCCCGAAAAACTCATCATCAAATTCGAGGTCATAGCCGTGCTGGACAAGGTTGATCTTACGACCTCCGTCCACCACGTCGATAGCCATTTCGGAGAGGATGTTGAGGATCTGCTCCACCTGCTCCGGGTTCGGGGGCAAGTCGGCAAGCTGCTGGTTGATGTCATTGAGACTAAGGTAGCCCTGCTCGCGCCCTTCAGCCACCAGCTCCCGCACGAGGCGGGCCTCGCTGCGGTCCAGTTCTCCGGGAGTTCCCGGTGCCGTCAAGGGTGGGGGTACAACGCTGAGGTGGTTCATGTTGCCTGCCTTGGGGTTCACGGGGCTTGCGACGTTTCCGCTTGGGGCAGCAACTGTTGCAACTGAGCGTTCAGGCGCCGGAGTTCCATTCCGGCCCGCAGGCGGTCTTCCTCAGCCAGCCCCACGCTTTTTTCCTGATAACGTAGCTTGAGCGCGCGTTCCTTGAGCCGACGGACGGACCAGCGGAACTGCGATTCGAGGTTGCGCGCCAGAAAATCCTCGGCCAGCAGCGGGGCCAGATCGCGGTGCAACTCGGGATCCTGGCGCTCGACTCCGGAGGGGTCAAGAGGGTGCAGGAGGTCTGGAGGTAGCTGCATCAGGCGCGAGTAGATGTATCGGAGTCGGGGGTCCTGCATCTCTTCGGGGAGAAGGTACTGACGGGCCAAGGACCACAACTGCCCCTGAGCCAGCAATGCTTGCACTACCCACCATTCGTCGGTATGACCACTCTCAGTGTGTGCAGAGGGGATAGGTTTAGCATTTTCATTTTCGGAATGCAACGATTCCGGCCGCTTTTTCAACAACACCTCCGGGCTGACCTTGAGCTGATCCGCAAGTGCAACCAGCGTGAACTGCCGACGGTCCTGCTGGGGGATTTGCGTCAACAGCGGGGCCAATTCCTCCACCGCCCGCATCCGGCCTTGCACGGAATCAGGCATCCGGGAGAGTGTTTCCTGTACCAAAAACTCCAGCAATGGCTTGGCGTCTGCAAGCAGATTGCGCATGGACTCAGCCCCGTTTTTCAGCAGGAACGTGTCCGGGTCCTCGCCAAGCGGCAGGGTCACGACCTGTGCCTCGGACTTGCTGGAGAGAAAGAGCCTCGCGTTCTTGAGTGCCGCGTTGCGTCCGGCCTCATCGCCATCGAAGAGCAGCGTCACCACGTCCGCATAGCGTTCTGCAACCTGAATGTGCTTGGGGGTGAGCGCGGTTCCACAAGGCGCAACTGCCTCGCCAATGCCATATTCGTGCAGCCGCATGACATCGAGGTAGCCCTCGACCACAAGCAGTTTGCGGCTGCGGCGGATGGATTCCAAGCCTTCGTACAGTCCGTAGAGGGTGTGGCTCTTGTGGTAGTAATCGGTTTCCGGACTGTTCAAGTACTTCGGACCGTCCTCGGCTCCAAGGATTCTTCCGCCAAATGCGATACAGCGTCCGCGAGGATCACGGACGGGGAAGATCAGGCGGTTCCGGAAGCAGTCGTAGGGGCGCTCGGAGCGTTCGCTGGTTTTAGCCAGTCCGACCCTGACGGCCAAGCCGTTCGGGATGCTGCACGTTTGCAAGTGCCGCAGCAACCCCTGCCAGTCGTCTGGAGCATAACCCAGCGCAAAGCGCTCTTGCAACGCTTCGGGCACCTTGCGTTCTTCAAGATAGTTCCGGGCTTCCTCGCCGCCGGGTTCCCGTAACTGCTGACGGAAGAAGGTCTGCGCCTGCTTGAGGCACGCCATGCCTTCGTCCGTATCGTCACGCTTGCGGGGAGGACCGGATTCTCCTTCCAAGGCAATGCCCGCCTTGCGAGCGAGTTCCGAGATTGCCTCCACGAAGCTCACGCGCTCGTGCAGCATGAGAAATTTCACCGCCCCCCCGCCAACTCCACACCCGAAGCAATGAAAAAAACCACGCTGCGGGTTGACGTTGAAGGAGGGCGTCTTTTCGTTGTGGAAGGGACAACACGCCTTGAAGGAGGTGCCAGCCTTGCGCAAGGCGACCCCTTGGTCTTGGATCACCCCAACCAGATCAGTGGCGTCCTCAACCTTGCGGATGAAATCTTGGGAGAAGCGCATCAGGAAGGTTCGACAGAAGTGGTCAGGTCCTCAAAATGGCAACGGCCATCGGCAACAACATGCAGTCGGTGAGTGCAGACAAACGGAAGGTTTTTGCCAAAGGCAAAAATCCCCCCCAAATAACCCTCTGCCCACTGGCCAAGCAACTCTTGCACCCTGCCATCCGGACTCTTCAGCAATTTGCGCAGCAGCACCAGCCGAGTCCGCGCCGCAATCAGCAAAACCAGTTGGAAGCGGTCGCGCATCTCGCCCTTCAGGCGACTCGGACTGCTCCGCTGCATTTCCGGCGTCATTTCCAGATGGTCCATCAGCGTGTTCACAAACCTGCGACGCCCTCCCAGCCAGGGGCGCTCTTCAAAAAGCTTGGAGGCGAGGCTTTCCCGCAGTGATGCTCCAGGGCTGAGCCGTTGCCAAATTTGCTCGTCGGTGCAGGGATGCACTCCGGACGCGGTGGCCAGTCCTCCTGCTTTGGGCTTGAGCTTGAAATGCAGCAAACGCCATACTGCCTCCTCTTGCTCGGCGGTTGTGCACACCACTTGGCAGCGTTTCCGAGAGTGCAAGTTCAGCGACAAATCACGCACGTCCCACTGCCGAGTCGTCTCGTCCCCTTCGTCCAGTTCCTCGTAATGCCCGAGCGCACGGCAACTCAGCAACAACTTTCCCGACATTGACCTTGGTTATGTTGGTGGAGCGGTGTTTGTTTTCACTTGAAGACACCCTGAAATTCGGGAACCAACTCGGCTCGGTGCTCTTTCCCGGAGCCATCGTGCTGCTGGATGGGCCAATGGGCGCAGGCAAAACCACCCTCGCCAAGGGCATCTGTACTGGGCTCAACGTTCCAGAAACGCTGGTGGTTTCGCCCACCTACACCATTGCCAACCTCTATCCCGGAAAGCTGCCGATTTCCCATGTGGACCTCTTCCGACTGGAGCAACCCGAACAGCTTGACGACTTTGACCGGGATGACCTCCTGCCTCCAGACGGGGTTTCGCTGGTGGAGTGGCCAAACCTGATCCAGTCGTGGCTTGCAGCGGACGAGCCAGTGCTGCACCTTCAGATTGGAGTTTCCGGGAGCGAGATTCGCAAGGCAAAGCTGAGCAGTGCTGCTCCGGAATTTGCCGAAATCCTGAATCGTCTCCACAAATTACCGTGATCCTGCTTGCCATTGACACCGCTTTCGGGCACCTGGGCTACTGCCTCAGCCACGATGGAGAAGTGCTGGCGAGCCATTTCGCTCGCTCCCGGCGCAGCAACTCAAAGCTGTTGCTGCCCACGCTCGATTTGCTGCTGAATGGGATTGACCTTCAGAAAGCGGACATCTCTGCCATTGTAGTGAATCAAGGGCCGGGATCCTACACGGGGGTTCGCATCGGGCTGTCCTTTGCCAAGACCGTTGCCCAAGTTTGTGGGATCCCCTTGGTTCCGGTACCCTCGCTGGATCTGCTTGCCGCTCAAGTGGATGGAGTCCCGGAGCCGTTTGAGGTGTTGCTCAACTGTACGCGTCACGAGCTTTTCCGGGCACGTTACGAATGCAAAGCAGGAACTCCGGTGCGGCTCGGTGACATCAAACACGTCAGGGACGGTGCGGCCGTGCTTTCGCACCTGACCGGACCCGCCTTGCTGCATCGTTTGAGCACCAATCGCAATGCTCAACTCCCGGAGCCGAAGAACCCAGTGTACCACAATCGTCAGCGGAGTTCGTTTCCGGACCCCGCGCTGCTCAACCAAGTGGGAGCCATGCTGCTCAGCCAAGGTGAAATCCCGGACTTTGACCACGTTCACCCGCTCTACGTCAAGCAGGAGGTGACGAATGCGGTGCCCCGCTGAATGACAAGGTTCTTGAAAAACCGGAGGTTGGTTCTTTTCCTGGATTTGGCGGCAAGTATACTGATCGCAAGCTGCGAGTTGCCCGTCGCTCCTCCTCCTGCACAACCTCCTGCAAACTCAAATGAGGCCTTCACCCTCTGGCAGTGCTCGGCAGGCGAAATGGAGGACCACCGCAGCAGCCCTCCATCTCAAAAGGAAACTAGATGAATAGTAAATGGCGGGTGTTATGAAGGCA
>PBTB01000129.1 GCA_002726945.1 Deltaproteobacteria bacterium
AGATCTTGTTCAAAATAATCCCTGTCAAAAAACAGGGGAAATACAATCTAAATGTGCAATTGCAGGATTTAGGTAAAACAATGTAATTCCCAATTCCTGAATGTCCAGGACTTACGAAAATTTTTTCTAAAGCACTGATATTATGATAGTCGCCCTCTGGAGTGTTGTTCCTCTGAAAAATCGGGAACAATAACTGGAAACCGGGGGACACGCACCGGAAAACGCCGTCTCTTTGCAAAATCCCAACACTTGACAGGGTGACCCCTGCTGAGGACAGGCGTCAACACTCCAGAGGGGGGCTGTCCAGTTCTCAAACCCGAGTGCAACCCCGAACATTGCTAAAAACTCTCAAGTTCTTCACAGGGACGATATTTTCTAATCAACGCTAACCCCCTCCGCCGTCAGTACGGGTTTTCCCAAATACTGAACCAACTCCTGAAACGCTCCCAGAATTTCCGAATCTGACTCGGGATAGCGTAACCGCAGGCTAACCTGTCCCCAATGAGTTCCTGAGTGGGCGTAGATACCCAGACGTGCTTGCGGATAGTTTTCGTCAAACTGCCTCACGGCACCAGCAAGGTCGCCTTCCCGTGCCTCCAAGCGGACTTCGGCTCGTTTTGTTGGAATGGCGGCTTGCACTCTCCCAAACAGTGGCAGAATTTGTGGAACCATCGCTTTGAGCATCTTTGGAAATCCGGGAAACGCGAAAATGCCGGAGTGGTGGAACCCGGGGGCGCCATGGGGGTTCTTCAGCAATTCGCAGCCTTCCGGGAGCATCGTCATGTTCTGCCGACTCTCATTGAATTCTCCACCGTAACGTTCGGCCAGTAGCGCCCAGCAGTCCGGATGTGTGACCACCTGCACTCCCAGCGCCGCAGCAATGCCTTCACGGGTGCAGTCGTCATGTGTGCCGCCGATGCCTCCGGAAACGCAGATCGGAAAGTGACTGGATCCCTTGAGTTGCTGAAGCCAGTGGGCGATCACCGCAATGTCATCCGGCAGGCTGAGTGCGACGTTGGCCGGGTGCCCCTGATCATGGAGCCAGTTGGTCAGCCATTGAGCGTTTTCATTACCCCGCTCTCCCAACACCAACTCATCCCCCACTGTTACCACCGCGGCACCAGCCTGATCCTCTTTTTTTGACATGTTCAATTGCTGGTCGTCTCCCCCTCGAGGGTTGTTCCTCTGAAAATCGGGACCAATAACTGTAAACCGGGGGGAACGTACCGGAAAACACCGTCTCTTTGCAAAATCCCAACACTTGACAGGGTGAATCTTGCTGAGGACAGGCACCAACACTCAAGAGGGGGGGCTATCCAGATATTAAATATCTCTAATTTCACCGAGAGTCAAGCCCGATTGCACCATCCTTGGCGACTCCCTCCAACTGGAACCTCCGACCCTGCCGATTTCCCCGTTGACTTGCTCAAATCAAGGTGATACTCCTAAAGCCAAAGTACCGGGAGAAGAATCCCCATTGTCCTCAGAAAATTCACTTGACACTCGAACGGGGATAGTTCCCCTCTTGAGGGTTGTTCCTCTGAAAATCGGGAAAAATAACTGAAATCCGGAGCAACGCTCCGGAAAACGCAGTCTATCTTGTGCTTGGCAGAAAATTAGTCAACTACATGATATTTAATGGTATTCACCTATTTTCAAGAAACGAGGATTTTGGGGAAACTCATCAAAAATCCCATTTTTTGCTGATTTTGGCCATCTGAACACGGTATCAAACAAATCCTCATCCTGTTAAATTCAAGAAATATCGTTTAATATCAGAAATTTGTGTATTTTATTCCAAGCACTATCTTGCAAAATCCCAACCCTTTACAGGATGAATTTTGCTGAGGACAGGCACCAACACTCCAGAGGAGGACTATCGACTTTTTACGAGCCCATCAAATGTAAAAACCAGAAGACGTTATAGCACGGTTGCACCTCCAGAAGACCGCTTTGAAGCCAGCACTCACTTCGGTCATGGCCGGAGCTTTCATGTCCTTCAGGTTGACGTTCGCCTCCTGAATCCATAACCTCAACAAGGAGTATGATCATGTCCAAAAAAACCACGATCCTTGCCATCGCACTTGCGTTTTGCACGTCATTGTTCGCCGCGAATCCGGTGTCGGCAGAATCCACCCTCCGAGTGGTGATGCACTCGGATCTGAAGATCGTTGACCCGGTCTGGACCACCGCTTACATGTCCCGGAACTACGGATACATGGTGTATGATACACTGTTTGCACTTGACAGCAACCTGCACGTCCAGCCGCAAATGGTGGGGGATTATTCGGTGAGTGACAACAAACTCACCTACACCATGACTTTGCGCGACGGACTGATGTTCCACGACGGCGCACCTGTCACTGCCGCAGATGCTGTGGCTTCTCTCAAACGTTGGGGGCAAAAAGACGGGATGGGGCAAATGTTGATGGAATACACTGCCGATTTGAGCGCAGTCGACGACAAGACTCTGAAATTGATCTTGAAAAAGCCGTTCGGGCTGGTGCTGGACGCGCTGGCGAAGCCGAGTTCCAACGTGCCCTTCATCATGCCCAAGCGTGTGGCGGACACTCCGGCGTCGGAACAGATCAAGGACCACACGGGTTCCGGACCCTTCATCTTCAAGGAGGACGAGTGGAAACCAGGCGACCGCACGGTGTTCGTGAAGAACCCGAACTACAAGGCACGGAGTGAGCCGTCGAGTTGGATGTCAGGCAGCAAGGCCGTGAACGTGGACCGCGTGGAGTGGATTTCCATCAAGGACCACCAGACCGCCGTCAATGCCCTGCTCGCAGGCGAGATTGATTACATGGAATCGGTCCCGCATGACCTGCTTCCGTTGCTGGACGCGGACCCGAATGTCCAGACAGCGGTGCTGAATCCGCTGGGGAATCAGTACATGTACCGCATGAACCATCTGCATCCGCCGTTTGACGATGTCCGGGTTCGCCGTGCCGCCATGTGGGCTGTCAACCAGAAGGACTTTCTGCAAGGCGTGATCGGCAATCCGAAGTACTACAAGGAATGCGCCGCCATGTTCTTCTGCGACACCCCGCTGGCCACGGACAAGGGAGCGGAGATCATGATGCGCTCGGACTACGAAAAGTCGAAGGCGCTGCTGAAGGAAGCCGGCTACGACGGCACCCCGATTGTGCTGATGCACTCCACCGACCTGAATGTCCTTGCCAATCTGGCCCCCGTGGCCAAGCAGAATCTGGAACGCGGCGGTTTCAAGGTGGACATGCAGTCAATGGACTGGCAGACCCTTGTCTCCCGGCGTTCCAAGCAGGATCCTCCGGGGAAGGTCGGCTGGAACCTCTTCATGACTTCCTGGCAATCTCTGGACATCCTCAATCCTATCATGGCAGCAGGTTACCGGGCAAACTGTAACAAGGCGTGGTTCGGCTGGCCCTGCGACACGACAATGGAAGTTCTACGCAAGGCCTTTGCCGAGGAGCCGGATCCGGCACAACAGAAGGCCATCGCCGAGGCGATTCAGATCCGTGCTATGGAGTACGGCACTCACGGTCATGGAGGTCAGTGGCTGGATGTCACGGCATGGCGCAAGGATCAGATTTCCAATGTCCCAAATGCTCCGCTTCCGGTGCAATGGAGCATTTCAAAGTAAGGCGCTCCGGAACCTTAGCGAAGAGATCCCAACGGACCATGCTTGGTTTTCTCGTCCGTCGTATTTTGGCCACCATTCCGGTCTTGGCAATGGTGGCCCTCTTCGTGTTTTTCATGCTGCGACTCACGCCGGGAGACCCTGCTGCGATTCTGGCGGGAGACAACGGCGAGCCGCATCAAATCGAGGCCATCCGCGAAGCACTGGGCCTGAACGAACCCATCCTCACCCAACTCACCATCTGGCTGGGCAACATCCTGCAAGGTGATTTGGGCGAGTCGTTCTTCTTCAACAAGAAGGTGACGGAACTGATCGCCATGCGGGTGGACGCGACCCTCTCGCTGGCCATCGTGACGCTGATCATCACACTGGCGGTAGCGATTCCACTTGGAGTGTTGGCGGCTTACCGACACGGCTCGTGGGTGGACCGGTTGGTGATGGGCTTTTCCGTGCTGGGATTCTCCGTCCCCATTTTTGTGTTGGGATATTTTCTCATCTTCATCTTCTCGGTGAAGCTCAACTGGTTTCCGGTGCAGGGCTTCAAGAGCATCAGTGATGGCTTCTGGCCGTTCCTGCACCACCTGATTCTGCCTAGCCTCACCCTCAGCGTCATTTACATCGCACTCATTGCCCGCATGACCCGCGCCAGCGTCATCGAGGTGCTGAACGAGGACTACATCCGCACCGCCTACGCCAAGGGTTTGAGCAACATGGTGGTGTTGATGCGTCATGCCTTGCACAATGCGGCGGTCCCGATCGTCACCATCACTGGAATTGGCGTCGCCCTGCTGATCGGCGGGGTGGTCGTGACCGAGAGCGTGTACAACATTCCGGGCTTGGGGCGGCTCACCGTGGACGCTGTGCTGGGTCGGGACTACCCTACGATTCAAGCATTGATCCTTGTGTTCTCCTGTGTTTACGTCGTGATCAACCTGTTGATTGACCTCTCCTACACCCTGCTCGATCCGAGGATCCGGTATTGAGTGCCCCTGAGGAATCCCCCATAGCACTGGAGGTGGACAGCGCGGCCAGTGCTGCGGCAGTCTCCCGGCCCCGGACCGTCTTGCAGATGCTGGTCCGCAACCCCAGCGTCTGTTTTGGCGGTGTGGTGCTGGTGGTGATGCTGCTGACGGCTCTGCTGGCACCGTTTTTGGGTACGATCGACCCCAGCAACATTGATCCAATTTACCGCAACAAGGTTCCGGGCACGGAGCGCATGCTGCGGCTGGACGACGGCAGTGAGGTGCCGATCACCCACTGGATGGGAACCGACATGCTCGGACGCGACGTGTACAGCCGCGTGATTTACGGCAGCCAGATTTCACTTGTGGTCGGATTGGCGGTGGCGATTTTGAGCATCGCCGTCGGACTCACCATCGGCTTGGTTTCCGGGTACATCCGTTGGCTGGATGGCATTGTCATGCGCATCATGGACGGACTGATGGCGATTCCAGGAATCCTGCTCGCGATTGCGCTGATGTCCTTGTTCAACGCGGGTTTGGGCACGGTGATTTTTGCGATCTTCATTCCGGAAATCCCACGGGTGGTGCGGCTCGTGCGCTCCATCGTGCTTTCGATCCGGGAGGAACCCTATGTGGAGGCAGCGATTTCCGTGGGCACCTCGGTGCCGCTGATCCTCATCCGGCATGTGCTGCCCAACACCATCGCCCCACTCATCGTGCAGGGGACCTACATCTGTGCGTCCGCAATTCTGGTGGAAGCGATCCTCAGTTTTTTGGGGGTGGGCATCCCCCCGGAGATTCCAACCTGGGGCAACATCATGGCCGAGGGCCGGATGCTGTTTCGCGTCTTCCCGCACAATTTGCTCTACCCCGGCATCTTTCTCGCCTTCACCATCCTCGCAGTCAACGTGCTAGGCGATGGTCTGCGGGACACCCTCGATCCGCGCATGGCGAAGCGGTTGGGGTAAAAGGATGCAACCTGTCCTGAAAATCGACAACCTCAGTGTGCAACTGCCCAAGGGCGCGGATCGGCAGCATGCCCTTGAGTACGTCAGTTTTGAGGTGCATCCCGGCGAAATCCTCTGCCTCGTCGGGGAGTCCGGTTCCGGAAAATCGGTGACGGGCCTGAGCGTGATGGGCTTGCTGCCCAAGGGGCAGCTCACGCCCGTTTCCGGACAAATCCTGCTACAGGACGAGAATCTGCTCGAAGCCAGCGACGAGCGGCTGCGGGATTTGCGCTGCACCGGAATGTCGATGATCTTTCAGGAGCCGATGACGGCGCTCAACCCCGTGATGCGCTGCGGGGATCAGATTGACGAGGTGCTGCGCACGCACATCCGGCTTGCTCCAAAAGAACGCACCCAGCGCATCCTCCGGATCATGGAGGAAGTCCGGTTGCCGGAGCCGAAGCGTCTGATCAACACCTACCCGCATCAACTCTCCGGAGGCCAGCGCCAGCGCATCATGATCGCGATGGCGCTCGTCCTCGAACCCGTGCTGCTGATTGCGGATGAGCCGACCACTGCCCTCGACGTGACCACGCAGGCGAGCATCCTCCAACTCATCCGGGACATCCAGCGGGATCACCAGACCGGGGTCTTGTTCATCACCCATGACTTTGGAGTGGTTGCGGAAATTGCTGACCGTGTGGCCGTGATGCAATGGGGCAAGGTGGTTGAGTTTGGGGAAGCCAAGCAGGTGCTGTCCAATCCGCAACACGCCTACACGCGCATGTTGATCCGCTCGGTGCCGAGCATGACACCCAGCCAACGGGAACGGGATGCGTCCGCGCAGGTGGTGCTGAACACCTCCGGACTTTCCAAGACTTACAGCGAACGTGCATTCTTCCGAAGCACCCGCACCGTTCATGCCGTGCAGAAGGTGGACCTTGAGGTGCGGCGTGGGGAAACCTTGGGCATCGTTGGCGAATCCGGTTCCGGAAAAACCACGGTCGCCCGCTGCATCGCCAGACTGACCGACCCCTCCAGCGGCGAGATCTTTTTGGATGGCAAAGAAATCGGACGGCTCCGAACAGGACAACTGCGCCCCTACCGCCGTCGCATCCAAATCATTTTTCAGGATCCATACCGCTCCCTTAATCCGCGTCGGGTGGTGGGCGACTCCATTATCGAGGGGGCGACCAACTACGGACTCCCACGCGACAAAGCTTTGGAGCGGGCACGGTCCCTGATGGAATTGGTGCAACTCGACCCCAACGTGCTGGACCGCTTTCCACACCAGTTTTCCGGAGGACAGCGCCAGCGCATCTGCATCGCCCGCGCACTCACGATGGAACCGGAGGTCTTGATTGCAGACGAAGCGGTTTCCGCACTCGATGTTTCGGTGCAGGCCCAAGTTCTCAAACTGCTTGACGATGTCCGGAAGCACTTCAACCTCGCCCTGCTCTTCATTACACACGACCTGCGCGTGGCCGCGCAAATCTGCGACACCATGGCCGTGATGAGCCAAAGCAAGGTTGTCGAGTACGGACTCACTCGCGACGTGTTCACCAACCCTCAGCACGAGTACACCCAATCCCTGCTCAACGCCGCTCCCGGCAAGGGCTGGGACTTCGGCGCGTTCCTCGCGCCCTGAGCGAAAACCGCAGTCACGTTCAATCTCCCACTGAGAAAACCCTGGATAACAGTGTTCGGTTCTTAACGTCTTTTACTATCAGTCCGTCCGAGCGTCTGTCCGGTCTTGGCCCAGTCGTCGAGGAAGGCTTTCAGCCCCTTGTCCGTGAGCGGGTGGTTGAAGAGTTGGAAGATGACCTTCGGGGGCGCAGTGAAGACATCGGAACCGATTTTTGCGGCAGCGAGGACGTGTTGCGGGCCGCGCACCGAGGCGGTGAGGATTTGTGTGTCAAAGCCGTAGTTGTCGTAAATCTCGCGGATGTCGGCGATGAGTTCCATGCCGTCCTGGCCGAGGTCGTCCAACCGTCCCACAAACGGGCTGATGTAGCGGGCACCCGCCTTGGCCGCGAGCAGGGCTTGGTTGGCGCTGAAGCAGAGGGTGACATTGACCGGATGTCTGTCCTGACTGAGCGTTTTGCAGGCCCGGATGCCTGCCGGAGTGAGTGGCACCTTGACGACCATGTTGTCCGCGATTTCCCGCAACCAGCGTCCTTCTCGGACCATCCCTTCCGCCTCGGTGGAAACGGTTTCTCCAGAAATGTCGCCGGGACAGATCGAGCAGATTTCCACCAGCACCTCCCGGATGTCGCGCCCGGACTTGGCGATGAGGCTGGGGTTGGTGGTCACACCATCAATGATACCCAAATCTTGGAGGACTTGGATTTCCTGGACCTCGGCGGTGTCGGCAAAGATTTTCATGAGTTGTTTGGGTTGGGGTTAGGAGCTTATGCATGAAAAAAGTCTCCTAGAATCGTCTTTCGTTTTCAAGAGGAATTGGCGCTTTGCTCAAACTGCGGGCAAAAACCGCCGTCTGCTTGCGGGACGAAGCGCAAAATGCGGTCAATGCAGGTGAGGGTATCCTCGGAGGCGTGGGTGATGTACAGCACCTGCGTCGCGGTTTCGTGGCCGATGCGGTCCACAAGGCGCAGGATGCGCTCGCGATTTTGCGGATCCAACCCTTGACACGGCTCGTCAAGGATGAGCAACTCCGGATGCTTGACCAGCGCCCGCACGAGCAGGAGCAGCCTCTGCTGACCGTAGGAGAGCTTTTGGTACTCGCCAGCGGCCAAGGTTTCCAGCCCAAGCGCGGCGACCCACGCTTCGGCTTGGGCGCGTTGGACGGGTGAGGCTTGGCGGTAAAGTCCGATGGAGTCGAAGAATCCGGAAAGGACAACGTGGCGGCCTTGGATTTCGTTGCGGTACTTCACCTGAAATTCCGAGGACACCAAGCCGATGCGCTGCTTGAGATCCCAGATGCTTTCACCAGAACCACGTTTGTGGCCGAAAATCCGGATGTCATTGGAGTACGCCTGCAAGTGCTCCCCGCAGATGAGGTTGAGCAGTGTTGACTTGCCTGCACCGTTCGGTCCCACCACCCTCCAGTTCTCTTTGGAGTGCACCGTCCAGTCCAGCCCGTTCAGCACCACCTTTTCGCCATAGCGCACGGTCACGTTGCACATCACCACCGGAGGTTCGGCGAGCGGGGATGCGGTTTCCGGCAGAGGCAGCGGGCGTTTCAATTTTGCATGAGCAGAACCCTGCACAAAAGTGGGATCGTACAAACCCCGCAGCACCTTTTCGCACAGCACCTCCTGCTGGGAACCCTGCTTGAAAATGCGCCCCGCCTTGAGCGCAAGCACATGCGAGATTTCCGGGACCACCTCGTCTGTACGATGCGTCACCAGCAGCACGGGCAGACCGTTTTGGATGAGGGAACCGAGGGTCTGCTTGAGCCACGCGGTGCTGTTGGCGTCAAGTCCGTCAAAGGGTTCGTCGAACAGCAGCAACGCCGGATCGGCAAACAACGCCCGCAGCAGCAGCGTCTTGCGCAGTTCGCCATTCGAGAACTGCCGCAGCGGGCACTCCAGCAAATCGTCCATCTGGAGCTGCGCCGCAAGCAGTTCCAAGCGCTGCGGACCGGGGTTCGATTCCTCAGTGATCAATTCCCGGCAGGTGAGGCCCGCCTGCTCCTTGCCGCTGTAGTCCTCCCAGCGCTCCTTGCGCTCCTCGCGGGCGATGAGTTGCTTTTGTTGATGGAGCGAGACATAGCCAATGCGCTCCGGCTTGAGCAATTCCGGATGCCGGCGGATGGTGCCCTGAAAGTATGGACGTCGTTGGAGCAGCACCTGCACGAGCATTGTTTTTCCCGCCCCGTTGGGACCAATCAGCGCCCAGCTTTCGCCAGTCCGGAAGGTCCAGTTCAGTTTCGATAAAACCTCGTTTGCACCGAGCCGGGTGGAGACGTTTTCCAATGCAAGCAGGGCCATTCCAGTTTGGAGGACAGACGCAGAATCGGGCATAGCGGTCAAACAACCGGGGCAAGTTGGGACGCTTGTGGAGTTTCCGGAGCGGGACTCCCGTTTTGCAGCCGCCACATTTGCTGATAGTCGCCGGGTCGCCGGACGAGTTCGGCGTGGGTGCCCTGATCAACAATACGCCCTTCGTCAAGGACGAGGATATGATCGGCCCGCTCCATCGAGGTGACGCGATGCGAGACGATGAGCAGCGCCTGCACGAGTGCTTTACCGTCGGCGTCAGGACGCAGCAATTGGTGGACTTCGCGGAGCAGGAAACGCTCGGTTTCGTAATCCACAGCGGAAAGCACGTTGTCAAGGATGAGCAGATCGCAGGGTTCGGTTATCGCACGGGCGAGGCTGATGCGCTGCTTCTGCCCTCCGGAGAGCATGATGCCCTTCTCGCCGACCAGCGTTTCGGTTTGCTTGGGGAAACGCTGCACCTCCTCCTTCAGCGCGGCGGTGTGGAGCACGCGGACGAGAGTTTTCTCTGAACTGCCGTCTGCTTCCGGAAGCGTGAAGCGGATGTTTTCGCGCACGGTGTCCGAGAACAGAAACGGCTCCTGCGTGACCGTCCGGATGCTGCGGCGCACATCGGAAAAACTCAATTCGTCAAGCTTGCGGTCACCGAGTTTCACACTTCCTGGAGGCGGGACGAGGTAGCGGTTCAGGCAGTTGACGAGCGTGCTTTTTCCAGAGCCGATGCGCCCGAGGATGCCGATGACCTGTCCGGGCTGGATGGAGAACGAGACCGCCTGCAACACGTCCGAGGAGCCGTCCGGAAAGCGGTAGCTGAGATTTTGCACGGTCAGTCCACCTTTGGAAAACAGCGCACGTGATTCGACTTCGGGCAGGTCCGGAGTTGCTGAGAGTGGTGTTTTTTCGGCAAGCACGGTGCGCACGCTCTCCAGCCCGACCAGGCCCTGCTGGATCATCGTCGTCACCCACCCCAGCGCCATCAACGGCATCGTCAGTAAGACGGCGTAGGTGATGAAGGCGGTGAGTTGGCCGAGCGAGAGGTTTTCCTGAATCACCAGCATCCCGCCCACGAGCAGGATGAGCAGTTTGAGGAGGTGTTCGAGGTTGGAGAGGATCGGCATCATGAAGGAGCGCACCCACGAGATGCGTAACGCCCGTGTGACCATCTCTTCGCTTTCCACACCAAAGCGACCCAAAGCCCACGGGGGCATCTCGTAACTCTTGATGACGTCGATACCGGAGAGCGAAGCCGCCGAGAACGCAGAGAGCCGCTGCAACGCCTGCATCCGTGCCCGCATGTTGCGGACCAGCACACGCATTCCCAGTCGGACGATGGCGAAGACCACGATGATCGGCAGGATGCAGTAGAGCGTGAGCTTGGGAGAAAGCTGCCACATCTTCAGCGGCGTGAGCGAGAGCATCGTGGCGATATTGAACGCCTGCATCATTGCAAACCCGTAGATCATGCGGATGCCCATGATGTCGTTGTTGACCTTGGAGATGATACCGCCGGAGGGGTTTTTGTCGTAGTAATCCTTCTGGAGCGCCATCAGCTTGTGGAACATGTCGTTCTTGATCTGACACTCAATGGCGCGTCCGGGGTTGAAGAAGAGGATGCGCGAGAGCGTGCGCACCACGATCATGCTCACGGCAAGGGCCAGCATGATCAGCAGGTTGTCGGTGAGCCGTTGCGGCTGGTTGCTCAGGTTCTCCCCCAGCAGGTCAATGCTGACCTGGATGTAGTGGGGAATGCTGACGGCGATCCAGTTGGTACAAATGATCGCCACCACGCCCAAGCTGTAGGAAAGCCAATGCTGGCGCAGGTAGTGAAGCAGCAGTGGGAGGGTGCGGTCAGCCGGGGGCACAAAGGGTGAGGAGTGAAGGGTGAAAGAAGCCGTGAGCTAAGCAGGTGTGGAAATCATGCGTACTCGGCCTGAAGTTCGCTGCCCATGCGAATGAGGTTGTGCATCTTGCGCTTCCAGACGATGCCCTCGCTGGCCCAGCGGATGGAGATGCGGACGTATTCGCGCCCGAGGCCGAGCTTGCGGCCCGTCGTGAGCAGGAAGTCGATTTCGTTGGTCCCCAGCACGTTGTCCGCGCAGACGATGAGCAACAGTTCAATGAAGATCTGCACCTCCACTTGGCGGGTGCCCTCCGGAAAGCGGTCGAGCTTGGGGAGTTTCTGATCCTTGACCGCTTGAATGATCTTGCTCTCCTCCGCCTTGGATTCGAGGAATCCCAAGGCCCGCTCCATGTACTGGATCTCTTCGGGGGCGATGTTGCCATCGGCGGTGATCGCGCTGCAAATTGCAATCGCCAGCCAGTGTTTCTGGGTTTCGTTGAGCGTGTCAGGTTCCAGACCTGTTGGCAGTTGCGTACTCATGAGCTTTTCCTTGTGTCAGGCGGCAGCCGCCGGAAGTTCCCCGGCCAATTCCCGGAGTTGGGTTTCCACCTCGTTCATCAGGTCCGCCCGCTGGCGGGAGGAGTAGCACGATGCGTCCACCGGACGCCCGATGTGCAGTTCCACCTCCTGATTCCAGTGAAACTGCAGCGTGTCCGCAGGCATGACCACGCCTGTGCCCCGGATGCCGACCGGCACGATGGACGCGCCCGCTTGCTGGGCCATCATGAAACCGCCCTTCTTGAGCGGCAACATTTCGCCGCCACGAGCGCGGGTGCCTTCCGGGAAGATCATCACGGCGATTCCACTCTCCATCCGCGCCATGGCTTCCTTGATGGAGGCCGCTGCTCCAGCAGGGTTCTTGCGATCCACCTTGATGAACTCTCCGGCTTCAAGCCCAAGCTTCCAGATGGGCAGCTTGAACAGTTCAGCCTTTGCGACCATCCGGAGTCCGTGAGGGAACGCCATGAAGAGCAGGGGGATGTCATAATAGCTGCGATGGTTGCTCATGACAACCCACGGGTGTCCGGGGGTGAGTTCCACGCCAAAGGGATTCTTGATGCGGAAGCGTACCTTGAGGAGCGCCAGCAGGTCGCGTGACCAGTCACAGAGGATTTGGTCGGCCGCTTCCCGTGTCAGCCGCTTGCGCTGGATGGACACGAGCGTGGCCACCACATACCTCAAGGTGGTCCAGTTCACGCGCAAGAGAACGCCAAGGCTTGACAGGGTGCGTATGATCATCAATCCTTTACAAGGTTTGCCTCCGGGCGTGGCTTGTTGGCCCTCGGAGTTGAGTTCAATCTCTTTCGGGTCTGATTCCCCGCAGCTTGCTGCGTCAAGAAATTCGCGGGAGGTCGCTCTCAATGGAGAAGCATTCAGGAGTCAGGACCCCCCATTTGGACTCCTGACTCCTGCATTCTGGATTCTCAAGACCCCGCTGCTCTGCGGCGGGGTCGTTTATTAAAAAACCTAACTTGGAGCCGCATATTCCGCAAGTTTTCCAGTCCGGTCCTGCCGAGGCCAGCGAGGCGTACTCGGGCTTCCGGACGCTCTCTGTGAAGCCAGCGCAGTTGCAGGAACTGGAGAGCACCGGGGCTCTGCGCTTGGACCCCAACCCTCCACTGCAACCCAACGAAGGGGTGCTGCTCCACTCCGATCAACCCGATGCCGAAGCCCTCACGCTCTATGAGGCCACGTCCGGACAACTCCGCAAGCTGGAGGGCAGTCCCACGCTCTGGGGGATGGAGGCACGGAACCCGGAGCAGTGCTTTGCCCTGCACCTCCTGATTGATCCCAGCATCTCGATCGTCACGCTGAGCGGCAAGGCCGGAACCGGAAAGACACTGCTGGCCTTGGCTTCCGGACTGCATTCGATGCTCATGGAGCAGCGCTACTCCCGGATGCTCGTCTCCCGCCCGATCTTCCCGATGGGACGCGACCTGGGCTACCTGCCGGGAGAAGTGCAGGACAAGCTGGCACCGTGGATGCAACCCATTTTCGACAACCTCGAATTGCTCATCTACCAGCGCGGGGGGGACCGCAGGGGGCGGCAGGGGTATCAGGAACTGATCGAGCAGGGCTTGCTGGTCGTGGAACCCCTCACCTACATCCGGGGCCGCAGCATCCCCAACCAGTACATGATTGTGGACGAGGCGCAAAACCTCACCCCCCACGAGATGAAGACCATTGTCACGCGGGTGGGCGAGGGCACGAAGATCGTCTTGACGGGCGACCCGCACCAGATTGACAACCCCTATGTGAACTCGAATTCGAACGGACTCAGCACCCTCGTTGAACGCTTCAAGTCGCACCCGATTGCCGGGCACGTCACCTTGTGTCAAGGCGAACGCTCAGAGCTTGCCGAGTTGGCTGCAAACCTTTTCTGAACCCCTCAGCCCCTTTTGCTGAAAGCCGCTTGGAAAAGCGAAGCGTTCATGCTTGTATACGGAGTTTGACAAGACACCCAACCTGCATGGAATCTTCACAAACACTCTAACATGGACTGGATTCAAAACCCACCGCCTTCCTCGGAACTTGCGGATCGCGACATCAAGCAGACCGGAACTCACCTTGCTGGCCAGCGCATCGCCCTGCTGATCACGGGCAGCATTGCGGCCTACCGCACTCCGGACCTGATCCGCGACCTGCGCCGCGAGGGGGCCGAGGTGTTCGTGTACGCCTCCCGTGAGGCACTGTCCTACGTCACCAAGCAGACCTTGGAGTGGACCTCGCTGCATCCGGTCTGCGATTCCTTCACAGGCGAGGCCGAGCACCTTTCCGAATCCCACCCGTTTGACGCCTACCTCGTCGCCCCGGCTTCCTACAACACGATCAACAAGGCGGCACTCGGCATCGCCGATTCCGTAGTGACCACCACTCTCGCCTCGGCACTCGGACGGCAGGAAATGGAACAGGCGGTGGTGCTGTTCGCCCCGGCAATGCATGGAACGCTGCACAACCGCATCCTCTCCGAATCGCTTGCACGCTTGCAGGCACTTGGAGCCACCCTCATCCCGCCCCGGCAGGAGCAGGGGAAAAACCACCTTGCCCCGCTCGAAACGCTGGTCGCCGCCACCATCCGCGCCCTCAGTGGCCAGCCCTTGCGCGGAAAAAAAATCATCGTCACCGGAGGCCCCACCCCGGTGCCCATTGACCATGTGCGACGCATCACCACCGTGTTCACCGGTGGCTTGGGTATCGAACTCACCTGCGAGGCGTGGCTGCGTGGCGCGAGCAGCGAACTCGTGCTGGGCAAGGGATCCGCCATCGCTCCGGAGTATTTTCCGACCCACAACATCTCGACCTACAACGACTATGTACGCGTGTTGCAGGAACGACTGGACGCCGGAGGCATGGACTGGGGTATCTTTACGGCGGCGGTGGCGGATTACCAACCCAAGACGGTGTATGACGGGAAACTCCCCAGTGGGCAGAATTTGAACTTGCCGCTGGTTGCCACCCCAAAGGTCGTGCGGATGATCCGGGAACGCTATCCCAAGCTCGGCATGGTCGCCTTCAAGTACGAGGAGGGTCACAGCCACGAACACTTCATGGACACCGCCAAGAACTTCCTCGCCCAAGGGGGCTTCCAACTCGTGGTCGCCAACCGTGGAGAGGAATGCTCCGAGGCCGGGCAGCACATCGCGTGGTTGATCTCCCCGGATGCCCAACCCACCCGGCACCTTGGCAAACCCGCCATCGCTGCTGCCCTGCTCGACTGGATCGCAGCGCGTTCGTGAGGGCGTGTGTCCTGCTGGACACACTTCGTTTTTCCCAACTTCAGAAACCGGATAGTCCCCCTCTTGAGTGTTGGTGCCTGTCCTCAGCAAAATTCGTCCCCTGTAAAGTTTGGGATTTTGCAAAGAGACGGCGTTTTCCGGTACGTTTCCCCCGGTTTACAGTTATGGTAAAAGCTACTAGTTATAGGACAAATTTAGACTGGGATACAAACAGTCAAACAATTGATATTAAAGAATATTTACCTAGATCATAGTGTTCGATTTTTAACGGATTTTACTATATTGTTCCCGATTTTCAGAGGAACAACACTCAAGAGGGAGACTATCCGACTCCAGAAGGGAAAGAAAACAGCAATCCTGCTTTTATCTGGAATCCTGTTCAGAGTGGGCTTTGGAGTGGTTTTCTGAAGATTCCGGTTGGAAGTGGGCGTCCACCAAGTCAAGGACGAAGAGGATGGCTCCAATGACAGCGAAGCAGATGAGGTAGTTGCGGAGAATGCGGGGCATGTCAATCCTCCAACAGCTTTGGGGAATCCGCCGGATCGGAGGTTGGCAGGAGGATCAATTTCAAGCGGATCTGCAAGACCCCGTTTGCCAGCACAAACTCGTGCGACCCCACCTGTTGCGCTTCCGGAGTCACGAATTCGCAGCGGAACGTTCCCTGGGCTCGGCTGGAGTGCAGGCGGGTGGTTTCGATCTCCAGCACTTCCGGGAAGCGGCCCGTGACCACAAGGCGCTGGGCGTCCAGCGAGACCTCCAGATCGGACGACAGCACCCCCGGAAGCTCAATGCTCAAAATCAGTTCGCCGTTGCGGTGGAAGAGATCGTAGGGCGGATGAAAGCGCGTCGGTGCGTTTTTGCCTTCAGCAACGGAAGCTTGCAGCAGTTCCGTGAGCCGCTCATCATTGCTGCGCTTGCGCAGCAGCAGTTCGTCCAGCGCTTGTGTTGGTGCAGAAACAGGCATGGAATGGAAAACTTGCAAAACGTCAACGAAAATACTAAGTTATCGCCTTCCTCCTGTGAATGCAACTCCAGAACAGGGTATGTGCGAGTCTGTTAACAAATGGACCCATTTTCAGCAATGGTGTCTTGAGATTCCAGGGTTGCAACTCACGCTCGACCTGAGTCGGTCTGGATTGACGCAGGAGGCTCTCGCGGCCTTTGAGCAGCCCTGTGCTGATGCACTGGCGAGCATGGCGGAGTTGGAAGCAGGCGCACTTGCGAATCCTGACGAACAGCGGCAGGTGGGGCACTACTGGCTGCGGAATCCGGAGCTTGCGCCCACCTGCGAGATCACGGAGGAGATCCGCAACGCCTGGGCTGCGCTCAACGAATTCACGCAGGCAGTTCATGCAGGAACCCTGGTTTCGTCCACGGGCGCTTGTTTCCGGGACCTCCTGCTCGTCGGCATCGGCGGATCGGCGCTGGGACCGCAACTGGTGCATCATGCGTTCCGGGCGGCTTCCGATCCGTTGCGGGTTTGGTTTCTCGATAACACGGATCCGGACGGCTTTGACCGGGTGCGTGCAGACCTCGGAGCAGACCTCACCGCAACCCTTGTGGTGGTGGTGTCCAAATCCGGTGGCACCAAGGAAACCCGCAACGGCATGCTGGAGGTGCAGGCGTGGTTTGCGGAAGCCGGACTCGACTTTGCGAAACACGCGGTTGCCGTGACCGGGGACGGAAGCGAACTGGACTGCGCGGCTGAATCGCAGAACTGGCTGCGGCGCTTCCCGCTGTGGGACTGGGTGGGCGGACGCACCTCCGAACTTGCGGTGGTAGGATTGCTGCCCGCCGCGCTCCAGGGGGTGGACTGGCGGCAACTCCTTGCAGGGGCGCGTGAAATGGACGTGCAAACCCGGAACCCGAAGCTCGCCAGCAATCCGGCGTTGCTGCTCGCAGTCGCATGGCATCTTGCCGGAGAGGGGCAGGGCAAACGGACGCTGGTGGTCTTGCCGTACAAGGATCGGCTGGAGTTGTTCGGGCGCTACCTGCAACAGTTGGTAATGGAATCACTGGGCAAGGCTCGTGACTTGTCCGGAGCGCTGGTCCATCAGGGCTTGACGGTTTACGGGAACAAGGGCTCGACCGATCAGCACGCCTACGTCCAGCAACTCCGGGAGGGGCCGGATGATTGCTTTGTGACCTTCCTTGCGGTGCGGGAGGATCGTCGGGGCACAAGCCGGGAAGTGGAACCGGGCATCACGTCCGGGGACTACCTGCACAGCTTCTGGCTGGGAACGCGAGCCGCGCTGACCGAGGCTGGACGCCGCTCGGTTTCGCTGGTGCTGGACCAGTTCACGCCCCGGACGTTGGGGGCGTTGATCGCGCTGTTTGAGCGCACCGTCGGCTACTACGCGGCGCTAATCAGCATCAATGCCTATCACCAGCCCGGAGTCGAAGCCGGAAAGGCCGCCGCCAACGAGGTGCTGCAACTTCAGCAGAAACTACTCGGCGTTTTGCGTGACCGTCCGTCACAAGGCTGGAGTGCGGAAACCCTTGCGGAAACCCTTGCACAGCCGCAGTCCGTGGAGTTGGTTTTTCATTTGCTGGAACACTTGGCGGCCAACCAGCGACTGCTCCGGGAAGCGGGGCAAACGCCGTTTGACGCCACGTTCCGAATCAGCGGTCAGCCAACTCCAGCTTTGTGATTTGGTGCTGGGTTTTCCCTTCGTGGAATTCCAGCAGATGGTGCGGAGGTTCGGCGGCGAGGACCAGTGTGAACTCGGATTTCTCCTTGGGAAGCAAGACGCGCAGGGTCCACGAATCGGGGTAGAGTCGTAGCGTGTGGGCCTCGTGGGAACCAATGCGGGTGCTGAAGACTCCGGAACGCTCGCGCACCACACGCATACGCACCAAACTCATGGACTGCGCCAAGGCACCAGATTCGAGTTCGATGGCGAGTGCGGGCAGGTAGAGTGTGAAGACGAACGGCTTGTCGCTTGAAGTGTTGAGGATGCCCCCAAGCTGCTTGCGGAGGTAGTCGAAAACGAACTCGAAGGCGGCAAAGCGTTCGCGGGGCACCTCCAGTTCAAACGTCCGGGACTCGTTCCCGTGCCGAAGTTCGGTGCGGATGGAGCCGGAACCGTAGGTGTTGGTGATGAACAGGTTTTCGCGGAGGTCTTCCTCCTCGTAGCGTAGCGGTTCTCCGCTCTTGGCATCGAACCAGAGCCGCTTGCGGGAAAAGGCTTCGCTGTCCGGATCGGTGTTTTCACTGCGCTCAACGAGGCATTCCTGTCCGCCACAGGATGCTACCGCATAGTGCAAGTGGGAGAAGCCCGTGACTTGCTGACGCTCCACATTCCAGTGCTGGTAGCTCAGACGGGTTCCGGGGTCCGGGAGCAAGGCTTGGGCAGTGGCGATTTTGGCAGGGCCCCCCAACACGCAAACCATGAAGACTCCAAGGATGAAGTGCGTCACAACCTCAGTCCGTGAGCTTGACCAGCCGATTGCGGTAGGCGGTCTGAAGCGAGTACTTGGGAAGTTCCGGCTCGTCCTCGGAGGTGTACCAAAACGCGGAGTTCTCGGAGTCCACATGGAGGATTGTGAAAACGCGACCTGTGTGTTCCTCCGGACTGCCGTACAGTGCACGGTCGTTCACTCGGAGGGGCTTGCCGTCGCGGTCTAGAAATTCGGTGGTGGTGGTCATACTGGGTGATGGTGTGCGCAAATGTTCAGTTGTACGCTCCCTCGCATTTGCGGCAGAGCAGGTCGCGCTTGCGCATCATGGAGGATCGTGACCGGCAACGCCGGCAAACCACCTCGTTACAGCGAACGCAAATGAGGATGTGTGACTGAAACCTGCTCAGCGGAAATCCGCAGAGAAAACAGGCTTCCGAAAGGAGACGGTGGACTTCCAGCATGAGTGCAGTGACAGAGAGATCAATTGAACTACCATACGAGCCCTTGATGGGACTTGCAAAACCAAAGCAGCACCGCCCCCGGCTCCGCAAGCAAAATGCCTCGGCGATTTCGGTGCGGGAGCAGGTGTTGGCCGATTTCGGCGCGTTCCAGCAATCAGGGCGCTGGAACCCGAATCCTTCCGGAAAGCTGGGAGACGAGCGCGACCGTCGGCTCTACACACAACTCCTGCAAGGGTTGGCGAGGCACCATCGGTTGCTGGAGGCCGTGGTGCAGGAACGTCTGCATCGCGGGATTCATCTGGACCCGAAAGTCGCGGCAACTCTCGCACTGGGGGTGTTTGAACTGCTACACATGGAGCGGATTCCGGCTCACGCCACACTGAACGAACTTGTGGGGGGGGTCCGTCAGCAGTTGGGCATCGCCCCCTCCCGGTTGGTGAACGGGGTCCTGCGCAATCTCCAGCGTGACTTGGAAACCGACAAACCCGTTCCGGGAGAACAACCGCTAGCTGTCCGCACCTCCCATCCGGACTGGATGGTCGAGCGCTGGATGCAAAATTACGGGACAGAACAAGCCGTGCGGATTTGCGAAGCGAACAACCGTTTTGCCGGAATCACGATTTGCCCGGGCCTTGGGTTGAACGGGAGAGCGCTGCAGCAATTGCTTGCGGAAGAGGGAGTGCAAGCCCCCCCTCATCCCCGGGTTCCGGAGGCACTGCTTGTGGAGCAATCGGCAGGTCTTTGGGAAACTCGTGCCTATGAGGAAGGGCGGTTCTGGGTGCAGGACACCTCTTCGCAGGTCATCACCCATCTGCTGGCCGAACGGCTGGAAGGGTCGGTGCTGGATGTCTGCGCGGCTCCGGGAGGAAAGTCCCTTGGACTGGTGCGTAACGGTGTGCGTGTGCAAGCGGTCTGCGACCTCTCGACAAGGCGGATGCGGCGGGGGCGGAACAATTTTGAACGCTGCCAAGTGCCGTGCCCCCCGCTGCTGGTGGCGGACGGGACCACCCTGCCGCTACCTACTGGCTCGGTGGATGCGGTGCTGCTCGATGTCCCCTGTTCGGCGACAGGGACGATTCGCAAGAACCCGGACATCAAGTGGACCCGCAGTGCAACGGAATTGCTGAAGTGGCTGCCACTCCAGAGCCAGCTTCTGCATGAAGCGGCACGAGTAGTGCGTCCTGGAGGCGTGATCGCCTATGCAACCTGCTCGCTTGAACTGGAGGAGAATGTCCGGCAAGTTCAATCTTTTTTGGAGGAGATGCCCAAGTTCGTGCTTGAGCCTTGGTCCATCAGCAAACCCCTGCCCACCGCTTGGGCGGGTTGGGAAACCCGTGAGGGGGTTTGGCACATGCTGCCGGACGACACGACGATGGGATTTTATGCCGCATTTTTGCGGTGTGTCGAATAAATTGGAACTTTTCTTGCTACGGGATTTAGCCTCGCTATATTGTGTGGCATCCTGAACCATTCAGGACGGAGATCGAATGGAAGACATCAAACAAAAGCTACAGGAGGAAAAGGAGCAGATCCTCGTGGAGTTGCAGGCGCAAAGAGCGTTCAACCAAGACGACTCCCGCAAGGATGTGGGGGACGAGGTGGACAGCTCCGTGAATGAACAAGAGCGCGAACTGAGTCTGCTCATGCGCGACCGCGGCCGCGACCGTCTGGAGGCGATTGAGGAGGCGATCCAGCGCATGCAAGCCGGAGACTACGGTTTTTGCGAGGAATGTGGGGATCCCATTCCCAAGCGGCGCTTGATCGCCATGCCGTTGGCGCGGATGTGCGTGAACTGCCAGCAGGATCAGGAGCGGGCTAACATCGCCCTGAGCGCGACCTCAAGCACCATGCACCTCAACTCCCTGCCGCGCGAGGACTGAGCGGCAACCGGAACCCGGTTCCGGAGGGGCGGAACCACTCAACCATGGCCGACCTGCTCAATTACAACGCGACCCAGCTTCTGGTGTTCGTTCTGGTGCTGGTGCGTGTCAGTAGCATCATTGCAACCGCACCGATGCTCGGCAGCAACTCGATGCCGGTGCAGGTCCGCGTAGTCCTCGCGTTGGTGCTGGCTTTGATTATCCAGCCCTTCACTCCCACCCTCACCGTTTATCCGGACCAGCCTTCCGAATACCTGCTACTGATCGCCGGAGAACTGCTCATTGGGCTGGTGCTGGGCATGATCGGGCAAATGCTCTTTGCCGCCGTTGAGTTCGCCGGAACCGTGGTGGGGTTCCAGATGGGCCTGAGCATGGCAAACATCTTCGATCCGCAGTCCCAAGAACAGGTTTCGCTGGTTGGGCAGTTCAAGCGCATCTTTGCCGCCCTGATCTTTGTGGCAATGGACGGGCATGTCATCGTTGTGCAAACCATCGTCCGCAGCTACGAACTGCTGCCTCCAGGCGGGGCGAGCTTTAGTGATCCGCTCACACAGGAAATGATCCGCTTGTCTTCCGGAGTGTTCACGCTGGGTTTCCAGCTTGGTGCTCCACTCATCACCGCGCTCTTCTTGGCCAACCTGACGATGGCACTGCTCGCCCGTTCCGTGCCCCAGATTCAGATTTTCATTGTCGGTTTTCCCCTCACCCTGTTGCTGGGCTTCGTGATGCTCATGTTCGGCGTCCCGTTTTTTGCCCAGGCGCTCCACCGCATGTTTGAGATGTATGATGATCAACTGCTCAACATGCTGCGTATCCTCGCCTTGCCGGGCACTCCCTAACTCCAGATGGCCGAACAGCAGGGGCAGGAAAAAACCGAGCAGCCGACCGAGCGCAAGCGGCAGAAGGCACGGGACGAGGGGCAAGCCACCTTCAGCAAGGAGTTGTCCTCCGCCGCCCTGCTGGGCGCAGCGACCCTCACCCTCTACTTCGCCAGTGCGTGGCTGCTGGATGGATTCCGGGAGTTGATGCGCGGGAGTTTCACCGAACTGCGCCCCGAACAGGATTTCACGATCACTGTGCTCTACCGGACTGTGGGGGATGCGTTTTCGGCAATGGCTCCGGTGCTGTTGGTGTTGTCCGTCGTGATTGTGTCGGTCGCCTTTCTCAGTTCCGTGATTCAAGTCGGGTTCCGGTTCACCCTCAAGCCTCTCGCGCCCAAGTTCTCCAAGATCAGTCCGCTCACGGGGATCAAACGGCTCTTTTCCACCCAGGGGCTGGCAGAGTTGCTCAAGAGCTTGGCCAAGCTCGCAATCATCGGGCTGATCGGCTATTTCACCTTCGTGGACTTGTTGAGAGAGGCGAACAGCCTTGCCGTTCTGCCTCAGGAGGCGATCATCATCTTCAACTTCAAAGCCGCCACTGAGATCACGGGGAAGATCGTACTCGCGCTCTTTGCCCTCTCCGTCTTCGATTACTTCTACCAGCGCTGGCAGCAGGAACAGCAGATCAAGATGACCAAGCAGGAAGTCAAGGAGGAGACCAAGGAGACGGAAGGGGATCCGCAACTCAAGGCCCGCATCCGTCAGATTCAGCGCGAGATGTCCAATGCGCGCATGATGCAGGAGGTGCCCAAGGCAGATGCCCTAGTGGTCAATCCGACCCACTTCTCTGTGGCCCTGCTCTATGACCGGGAGGTGATGGAGTCGCCACAGGTGATTGCCAAGGGTGCCGACTTTCTGGCGCTGCGGATGCGGACCATTGCCAACGAGAACGCGGTGCCAATTGTGGAAAAACCCGCTTTGGCGCGTGAATTGTACGCCTCTGTTGAGGTTGGGGAGTCGATTCCGGAACGCCTCTTCAAGGCAGTTGCCGAAATCCTTGCCCAAATCTACCGATTACGACCACAACGCTGAACAGCGCGTCTGCATGAAAATGGCTTCGGACTTGATCTTTCTTGTCGGAAGCGTCAGATTACGCTGAACCCAGACTCGACGGTCATCGGAAGACCCACTGAACAGGCCTGCGTGGCCCACCTTTGCCTAAGGACCAGCCTTGGCGGCAAGCACCCAAACTCTCCCTCTCAACGGGGTCATCCGGAACACGGACGTCATTCTTGCGACTGGGGTCATCGGGATGTTGTTCATCATGGTGGTGCCGTTGCCGCAGATCATCCTCGATCTGCTGCTGGCGATGAGCATCTCCATTGGTGTGTTGATCCTCTTCGTCGCGCTTTTCACGGCCAGTTCGCTGGAGTTCTCGTCCTTCCCCACCGTTCTCCTCATTTCCACCCTCTTTCGGCTTTCGCTCAATATTGCCTCCACCCGGCTCATTCTGCTGGAGGGGCATCAGGGATCACACGCCGCCGGAGCGATCATCAAAGCGTTCGGCGAGTTCGTTGTGGGGGGCAACATCATTGTGGGGATCATCGTCTTCCTGATTTTGGTGATCATCAACTTTGTCGTGATCACGAAGGGGACCGGGCGGATCGCCGAAGTCGCCGCCCGCTTCACCTTGGACGCCATGCCCGGCAAGCAGATGGCCATCGACGCTGACCTTAACGCCGGCTTGATCGATGATCAGGACGCCAAAAACCGCCGCAGCAAAATCCAGCGCGAATCCGATTACTTCGGGGCACTGGATGGAGCCACCAAGTTTGTGCGCGGAGATGCCGTTGCCGGATTGATCATCACCTCCATCAACATCCTTGGTGGCCTCTTGATCGGCACCACCCAATACGGCATGTCTGCTGGAGATGCATTCGATTCCTATGCGACATTGACGGTTGGAGACGGTCTGGTTTCGCAGATTCCAGCATTGATCATCTCGATTGCCGCTGGTATCGCCGTCACCAAAGCCTCGTCCGAAAACCGCATTTCGGAGGATTTGAAGAGTCAGGTTTTCAGCAACACGCAGGCGCTGTTTGTGGTCTCTGCCGTGCTGCTGCTCTTCGCGCTGATTCCGGGGCTGCCGCCCGTTCCGTTCCTGATGCTGGCGATCCTGACCTTCTTCCTCGCACAAGTGTCTCGGAAAGCGCAGGTGCAACTTGAGTTTGAACAGGAGCAGGAACAGCAACTTGAACTGCAACGCGAACTCACGGGAGAACCGGAAGACGTTGCGGAACTGCTGCCGATTGACGTGCTGGGGCTGGAGTTGGGCTACGGCCTGATTCCGCTCGTGGACGAGGAACAGGACGGGGAACTGCTCAAGCGTATCAAGGCGATCCGTCGGCAAACCGCCCTTGATTTCGGCTACATCGTCCCGCCCATCCACATCAAGGACAACCTTGAACTGTCTCCGGGCGAGTACTCAATCACAATCAAGGGCATTGAGGTCGCCCGTGCCGAATTGATGGTCGGGCACTACCTTGCCATGAAGACCGGCGACGTGGACGAGGAGATTCCAGGAGTGGACACGGTGGAACCGGCCTTTGGGCTTCCGGCGATCTGGATCGCTGCGGAAGACGAGGAACGCGCGCAATTTGCGGGCTACACGGTGGTGGACCAACCGACCGTCCTCGCCACGCACATCACCGAAATTCTCAAAAACCACGCCCACGAGTTCATTGGCCGTCAGGAAACCCAGCGGCTGCTCGACAGCTTTGCCAAGAACGAGCCGAAGATTGTAGAAGAACTGGTTCCAGGACAACTCCCGCTCGGCACGGTGCAGAAGGTCATCCAGAACTTGCTGCGCGAACAGGTCTCCATCCGCGATCTCCACACCACGCTTGAAACCCTTGCGGACGCCTCCTACGTTACCAAGGACGCGGATCTGCTCACCGAACACGTCCGGCAAGCCCTTTCCCGGCAGATCACCCGGCAATACCAGACGCCGGACGGCATGTTGCCCCTCATCACCTTCAGCCAGGAACTGGAAAACCAAATCGCGGCGGCCATCCAGGATTCCGGACAGGGATCGTACTTGGGACTCAACCCCAACGTGGCCCAGACGGTCATCACCCGCATTGACGGGCTTTTGGAGCAGTTCACGATTAACAACTACCAGCCCATCCTGTTGTGTTCCCCGCTGATTCGACCGCATGTGAAAAAGCTGGTGGAGCGCTTCATCCCCAATCTGGTTGTGATCTCCCACAACGAGGTCGCCCCGGACGTGCGCATTGAAGCGCTTGGCATGGTACAATTGGGCGGAGAGGAGTGAGGTGGGCCGCTGGAGCGGATCCCCGACTTGCTGATCTCCCCGGCCTGCTAAGCCGTTCATGAACCTAAAACGCTACCGAGTCACCAACATCCAGGAAGCCCTCCAACTCATCAAGCGTGACTTGGGACCGGAGGCGATCATCGTCTCCACCCGTCAGGTGAAGGAGGGGAAGGGCACCTTCGGACTGTTCGGCAAGACCGTCCTTGAAGTCACTGCCGCCCGTGACGACAAGCCCAAAGCCACCCTTTCCTCGGCGTTGGGCCGCAACCTCAACGGGCAGCCGTCACTGGACGTGGAGGAAATCGCTCCATCCACTGAGGTTGAAGAGCCGTCACTCCGTAGCCCGTCTCCACTGCCGCCCTCACCAGCGGTTGCGCCGTTGCCTTCCTTGGATTCGAGGGCTTTGCAGCCCATTCGTCAGGAACTGCAAGGACTCCGGGAGGTGGTGGAGGAGTTGAGTAACCGCACTTCGGCGTTTGAGGAGTTCTCCAACAACCAGCTTCGGCACGAGTTGGGCGAGATGCGGCACATGCTGCACCTAATGGCGAGCCGTTCCTCCCTGCCGGACGATCTCGATCTTCCGGAAAACCTGATGATGCTCTACCAGCAGTTGAAATTCGGAGGGTTGGAGGACAAGTTCTCACGTCGGCTGGTGCTGGAGGCCCAGAAAAACATTTCAGACGAAGACCTTCAGAATTTCTCTTACGTCAAGATTTTCCTTGCCCGGATGCTCATGAAGATCATTCGGACCACCGAGGGCATCGAGTACATCACCGCTCCGCAAAAGGTGGTTGCGCTCATCGGACCCACGGGAGTCGGCAAGACCACCACTGCGGCGAAAATCGCCTCCGACCAGATGCTCAAGCGTAAGCGGCGGGTGGGGTTGATCACGGTGGACACCTTCCGAATCGCAGCGGTCGAACAATTGCGGACCTACGCGAAAATCATCAACGTGCCGCTGCGCATCGTCTCAGACCGTCAGGAGATGGACAAGGCGGTGGAGAGTTTCTCCGATTGCGATGTGGTGGTCATCGACACCGGCGGCTGCTCCCAGCGCGACGAGGGGCAGATGTTCGAACTCCGGGAAATCTTCGATGAGCGTGGGCGCATCCACAACCTGCTCGTCCTCAGTTCCACCACCAAGGACAACGACCTCAACGAAATCACCCGCAAATTTGGCGTGATGCCCATTGACGGCGTGATCTTCACCAAGCTCGACGAAAGCGCGTCCTACGGGACTATCTTCAACCACGCGATCCGCTTCAAAAAGCCGGTCTCCTTCCTGAGCACCGGGCAGAAGGTTCCGGAGGACATCGAGATGGCCACCAAGGAGCGCATGGTTGATTTGCTGCTCAACATCTCCGGAAGCTGACCCCGTGCCCGCTGTGACTGTCACCACCGATCAGGCCGCATCCCTCCGCAAGCTGGTCAGCGATTCGAAAATCACCGCCGCGCCGCGCAAGGGCCGTGTCATCAGCATAACCAGCGGCAAGGGCGGTGTGGGCAAGACGAACATTTCCATCAACCTCGCCTACGCGCTTGCGTCAATGGGGCGACGGGTGTACCTGCTCGATGCCGACCTTGGACTGGCAAACATTGACGTGCTGCTCAACCTCACCCCGGCATACACCATTGACGATGTGCTGTCGGGCGAGATGGAGTTGCGCGACATCATCGCGGACGGTCCCGGCAACATCAAGGTGCTGCCCTCCAGTTCCGGAGTGGTCGAAATGGCGGAGTTGGACGAGGATCGCCAAGCCCAGTTGCTCGAAAAGCTCAAGGACCTCGATGACGACATTGACTACCTGATCATCGACACGGGGGCCGGAATTGCTTCCAACGTGCTGCGCTTCAACGTTTGCGCCGATGAGATCATCCTCGTCGTCGCCCCAGAACCGTCCTCCATGACGGACGCCTATTCTGTGATCAAGGTGATGGCCAGCCGCTATGACATTCGCAGTTTCAACCTGCTCGCCAACTCGCTGGAGTCGCCTAAGCAGGGGGAGCGGGTCTTTGAGCATCTTCAGAAAGTCTCACGGGATTTCCTGCAACTGGAACTGAATTACCTCGGCGGCATTCCCCGCGACCCCAAACTGATCAAGGCGGTCCGGTCCCAGCGTCCCCTGCTTGAAATGTTCCCGGATGCTCCGGCGGCAAAGAGCATCAAAGCTCTGGCGCAACACATTGAAACCTCCGCAAGCGTCCCTCGTTCCCTGGCGGAAACTCCACGGAAGGACAAGCCACTCCGCTTCTGGGAGCGCATTTTGCAGTGGCGTGAGAAGAAGAACTGAACCCGCAATCCCCTGAGATGGGAGAGTCCCTGTCCAGAAAAACAGGGAGCGACCGCAACTTTCGGCATGTCAACCGCAGCCCCAAAACCGGATCAAGACGAAGAGCTTCAGGAGCACCCCATCACGGGGCTTCCTGACCTGCCCAGCGCGCAAACTCCGGATGAGTCTGACGAGTTGCGTGAATCAGCATCCCCCCCGCCGGCAGCGACGGGAAACAAGGTTGCCAAGCCGAACCCCTATGCCAAGAAAACACTGCACGAACGCGAAGCACAGGTGCTCGAACACACCCCGCTGATCAAGCGAATCGTCACGCGCATGGCGGCCCGCTTCCCTCCGGGCGTGAATCTGGAGGATCTGTACCAAGCCGGGATGATCGGCTTGCTGGATGCGGTGGACAAGTTTGATGCCAGCAAGGACGTTCAGTTCAAGACCTATGCGGAGTTCCGAATCAAGGGTGCGGTGCTGGACGAATTGCGCTCGATGGACTGGGTGCCACGGTCCGTTCGTGCGGCGGCAAGCGACTGGGAGACCGCTTGGCGCACGAAGGCTTCAGAAGTGGGGCGTGAACCCAATGACTCGGAAATGGCCGAGCAGATGGGTCTGTCGCTGAAGGAGTACCACGATTTCCTGATCAAGTCCCGGCCCATCCCCCTGCTTTCCATCGAGGAATTCAACCAGCGCACCAGCGACGAAGAGCAGGCCAACCTGCTGGACGTGTTCACGGACCCCACCGGGAAGGATCCGTTCCAAGTACTCTCGCTCCAGCAAATGCAGGGCAAGCTCGCCGACACGATCAAGGAGCTTTCTGAGCAGGAGCAAATGGTGCTGTCCCTCTACTACAACGAGGAACTCAATCTCAAGGAGGTTGGGGAGGTGCTACACGTGGTGGAATCCCGCGTTTCGCAAATCCGCACCAAGGCGATTCTCAAACTGCGGGCCAAGCTCCGGGGGGTCATTCTCAACGAAGGCAAGGGTTGAGTGCGTGGAGGCTTCAGAGTCCGCTCAGCTTCTGGAAGGCATGGTGGCGCGGCAACGCGAAAAGCTGCTCAAGGTCGCCCGTGAACTCGTGCCGAATGCCACCTCGGAGGACATCCGCAACCCCCAGGATTTCTCCGAGTTGCTCAACGATCCCCTCTTCAACTACGAAGACGGCCTGCTTGTCGGCTTGCTGAGCGCTCAAGCTGCCCTGCGCACAAGCGCTCCGATTTCCTGATCAGCCGAGAAACCGACTCCGGATGGGTTCCTCCCATTCCGCTGGAAACTCCGAGTTGCACATGCGCTTGAGCAGGTGTTGCAGCAGGGCGTCATCCGTATGATCCTCAATGGTCCGAGACCCCTTGAAGCGGCCCACTCCCTGATCCGATTCCGGAAGGTTCCGGTTGGTCTGCCCCAACCGCACCCCGTGTTCGGGAAACCACTCCAGCATCACCTCGTCAAAAATGAACTGCATATAGTGCGGTCGGTTTTGCGCATCCACCCAGAGAAACCCGTAGGTGTCCGGATGGTTGTCGCAACCCATGCTGATTTGATGAAGGTCATCCACGGTTTCTTCTGATTTCCGGCTGCGGACCACATAGTAGCTGCGTTGCATGGTGGGGGACGGCTTGAGTTTTACCGAGTTTGAGTTAGTTTGACAGGTCTATCAAGAATCCCAAGCATAGGCAAGATTGAACGTGAACGCAATATCAGTGTTGGTGAACGGTGCCCAAGGCCGCATGGGACAGGAAGCGGTGAAAGCCATCACAGAGGAGTCCGGGCTGGAATTGGTCGCCCAAACGGACCTTGGTGACGACCTTCCTGCGGTGCTGCGAAATTCCGGGGTGCAGGTGGCGGTGGATTTCACCACCGCAACGGTGGCTTACGACAACGCCCGGACGCTCATCGAGTGCGGCGTCCGGCCCGTGATCGGGACCAGTGGGCTGCTTCCGGAGCAAGTCGCCGAACTTCAGGCCCTTTGCCAGGCCAAACAAATCGGCGGGGTGATCGCCCCAAACTTTGCCATCGGTGCGGTGCTGATGATGAAATACGCTGTAGATGCCGTGAAGTACCTCCCGCATGTGGAGGTCATCGAACTGCACCACGACCGCAAGGCCGATGCCCCCTCCGGAACCGCCGTCAAAACCGCCAATCTGCTTGCCGAAGCCCGCGCCGAAATCCCTGCACCACTTGACGAAAAGGAGTTGATCCCTGGTGCTCGCGGGGGCAAAACCCAAGGCATCCCCGTGCATTCGATTCGGCTGCCTGGACTGGTGGCGCATCAGGAAGTGATCTTCGGCGGCAAGAGCGAAACCCTCACGATCCGTCACGATTCCATCCACCGTGAATCCTTCATGCCCGGCGTCTGCCTCGCCTGCAAAAAAGCCGTCGCTTTGAACGAACTGGTGTACGGACTGGAACATGTGCTGTAGGTGAAGATCTTCTGACTCCCGGACGCGCTGTACGGCTCATGCATTCGCTCGGCGGAACTTCGGACACCAAGATGACTCCGGGCACCGTCCACTCCGCTACCAGCTGAACGGGTACACGCAGGGCATCCATTTTGCAGGATACGGGATTTGCCAGAGTCCTAGCGCACCAGAACACTAAGAGAAAAAACAGCTCTCTGTGCCTCTTGTGCCTCTGTGGTCCATCCAAAACAAAAGCACCCCCGCATTCCACCACCACCCACCAGAAAATGGCTTCCAGCAGTTCTTTTGATATCGTTTGCGAGATGAATCTCCAAGAGGTCACCAACGCGGTGGACCAAGCCCGCCGCGAGGTGGCGAACCGCTACGATTTCCGGGGATCAAAGTGCGAGATCGAGTTGGACCGGCAGGACAACTCCCTGCGGCTCACCGCCGATGACGAAATGAAGATGCAAACCCTCATTGACATCCTGCTCACCAAACTCGTCAAGCGCGAGGTGCCCACCAAAGCGCTGGTTTACGGGAAGACCGAACCGTCCGGAAAGGTGCTGAAGAAACAGATTTCGGTGCAGAATGGACTGTCCAAGGACCAGTGCAAGGAGATTACAAAACTGATCAAGGCCACCAAGATTAAGGTACAGGCACAGATTCAGGGCGATTCGGTGCGCGTCACCGGGAAGAAGAAGGACGAACTGCAGGCCGTGATGCAGGAGTTGGAATCCCGGGATTTGGATTTCGACATACAGTTCACGAACTACCGCTGACCTGCGGCTGCCAGAAGCGCAGCGTTCTCCGCAGCGTCAAGCCCGACTTGCCGCGCAGCAACACCTCCAGGCGGTTGAGTCCGGGCCTGCCCACCAGTTCCAAGACCGTTTCGGGGTCCGCGTTTTCGGGTGTTTCGTAAAGCTGGTACCGCACCTTGTGTCCGTTGAGAAACACCACGATATCTTGGAGTTGTGCCCGGTTTTTCGGCACAAAGCGGAGCCACCGCTGTCCGGAATCCTGGGCTTCCGAGCCGTGATCCACGGCCAACACCTCAAAGGCGGGAACCTCCGCCTTCCTGAGTCCCGCCAACTCGGACAACGAGAACTGCCACGTCACCTGAGTGTCTGGAAACGCGGGACTGCGCAGGTGCAACCGTAGCGGCTCGTCAGGCCATTCAGGGTCCGGAACCGCAAGGCGCAGTGTCTCCGTCACGACTTGCCCGGAATCCAGCACTTCCCACTTCACATGCCCTCGGTGGATGCGCACGTTTCCAGTGCGGTCGTGTAATTCTACGGTGAACGCCCCGAGGGTTTGTGCTGCCGTGTTTTCCACTCGCAGTTTCAGCGCAAGGGTTTCTCCAGGATCAGGCTGGCCGTTGCCGTTGCCGACACTTCCGAAGTTGCCATCCTCATGAAAATCCATGCTCAGCCCGAGCGCGAGTTTTCGGGTGGGCACGGGAAACACGAGCGTGTGGACCTCGCCAATTTTTTTGCCGGAGTGATCCAGCAGTTTCAGGCGGATGGGTGCAGTGTAGGCGGGTTCGTGCCTGAAAAGCGGAAGCGTCAGCGTGAGGTCGCAGGTGCCACCTCCCGGAATTCGGCCCACACCCCACTGCCGCTGGTCGATAGTTTCCAGTGGACTGTGCAACACGCCCACGACGCGATGCACCGGATGGGCGCTGTCGTTGCGCACGGTGAGGTGCAACTCCAGTGCTGCGGGTGAACGGCGTTGCACTTGCAGGCGGGCTGAGACTTCCGGGGCAATTTCCGCTTCCGCAGGCAGGGACCAGTCGATGTTCTGGACCGCCATGGCTTTGGTAAACTCGGTTTCCTGCTCGTGCCCCGTCTGCTTCACGAGATCGGCCAGTGCTTGCGCAGGCAAGGTTCCGGATTGCCGAGCCTGCTGGAGCAGTCTCCATGCCAGCGTAATCGTGTTGTCCTGCGGTTGTGGATCGTTGCTCGTTGCTTGCGGCGGTTTGGAGAGCAACCGCAGTCGGTGGGCGAATACCGTCGGTTTTCCGGAGGATGAAGGCGGATCGAGTTCATCCGGACTCCACCACACAAATTGCTCGGTGTCGGGATGGACAGGGACCAGTTCCACATCCGGAATCACGCCGATGCTGTGCAGGGACGAACCGTCCGGGGTGAGGTATTGCCCGATGGTGAGCTTGAGTCCGGAGCCGTCCTGATGGGGCCAGGTTGTCTGGATTGTGCCCTTGCCGTAAGTGCGCTGCCCTAGCACCACCCCGCGTTTGTGCTGCTGGAGCGCCGCTGCCAACACTTCGGAGGCCGAGGCGCTGGCGTTGTTCACGAGCACCACCAGCGGAACCGTTCGCCAAGCTTCCGGATCAAGGCGGTGGCGGGATTTGACGCCGCGGGGGACCAACGCTCCCTGTGTGGAAACGATCTCCAGACCACCGGGGAGCAGCAGGTCGGCGACTTCGGTGGCGGCTTCAAGGATGCCGCCCGGATTGCCCCGCAGGTCGAGGATCAGCCCGTCCTGTTGAGTGAGCCCCTGAAGGTGGGCCTGCACCTCCTCGGCGGTGCCCTGCTGGAAACGCTCCAGCCGGAGTAGCCGGATTTTCCCGACCGTTTCCTGAAGGTCCACCACCTCAACGCTGGGGGATTCCACCACTGCACGGACAAGCTCAAAGCGTATCGGCTCGTCCACCCCCGGACGCGACATTTCCAGCGCAATCATTGTGCCTGCCTTGCCACGCAGACGCCGCAGGATTTCCTCCTGCGTCATGTGCGCAACGGCTGCGGTGCCGATCTTGACAAAGCGATCTCCAGGCTTTATCCCTGACATTTTAGCAGGGCCACCGTCCATCAGTTCGATCACCTCAAGCTGGCTTTCCCGCAGGCCCACGACCACTCCCAGCCCGGCGTACTCCCCGGTGACATTGCTGCGGAATTCCCGAAAGGCCGCTTGCGGCATCCACACGGAATACGGGTCGAGCGCCTTGCTCAAACCACGGGCCAGTGCCAATTCCACACGCTGCGGTGAGTGCGGTGGAGACGAATCGCGCAGGGCTTGTGCCAGCCGCTGCAAGGCGTGGTACGCCTGTTCCAGCGTAGCTGGATTGGCGATGGGCAGCAGGGTTTCGACTTCCGCGCTACGCAGCCGGATTTGTGCTTTTTCCAGAGAGGCGTGCAAGTGCAACTCCAACTCTGCAAATTCGCGCTCCAGTTCGCGCAAGACCGAAGTGATCAGTGTTTTCGGGTCGAGACTGTTGCGATCAGAGTAGTCGAGTTGGAGGTGCAGGAAGACCTCGGAAAGCGTTTGCGAGGCTCCGGGAACCGCAGGGGGCGGGCTGGGTGGCTGTGGGGAAACCACGCATCCGGCAAGGGGCACGATCAGCCCCAGCATCCACCCAAAACACAGGGAATTCTTCATGCCCGTTCCCGGATTGGTTTGCTTCCGCAGACCTGTTTTGACATAGTGTTGAACACTTTCTTGCGTTTCCAGCCGTCCCTGTGTTTCCACTTGTCTTCATGGTCGCCCACGTTGGGGTTGAACGCCCAGCGACCATCCAACTCATTTCAAAGCGGTGGGTCGAGGGACTGGAAGACAAGCATCTGGACCTATGTTACGCAAGCTACCAGAAAACCCTACTGAGCTACAGGCGAAAGCGGTTTTGGCCTCTGCTGATGGTGGTGGCGAGCGTCTGGCTGGTGCTGCCCGCAGTGTTCTGGCAACGCTGGCGTCGTCGGCTTCCGGAGTGGCAAACCCTCAACGAAATGCGCACGGAAATCCGGGAAGTCCGCAAGCAGCGCCGCCGCCGTACGTTCTGGAACCGCATCCGCCGTCAGCGCAATCGCATTGAATCCGAGCATCCGGAGGACTTGCGCCGCTTCTACCGCACCCTCGCCAGCGCCGCCCGGCATTTCAACACCCGCGTCCGTTTGCTCGATTTCACCCTTGACCGCCAAGCTAAGCAACTCGACCCCCCCTTCACGGTCCGGGAGTTTGAACAGATCGAAGTCACCTTCCGGAGAATCCGCGACGAGTTAAGCAGTGCCTTCCAACTCCTGGCACTCGCCGAGCAGGATGCCGAAATCGACCTTGTGCGGCTCATGCGTGACGAATATGGCGGGCTCCCGCTCAACACCGACTACCTGGATCAGTCTGCTGATCTCGGACAGGCGGGGCAGCTCGTCTACGACCTGTTGTGCTTTGAGAGCGCCCTGCGCGATGACCTCGCCCGGCTGGTCCCCGCCGCCCCGTGACCCGGGATGCTGGTTTGACAGGAGATTCCACGCCGGTTCAGAAATCCCCAAGCTGTTGAACTCTCCGCAACAACCGGGAACCTCTCCACAAAACAAGCAGCCATCTCCTCCAGAAGAGGAGTCCCGGAGTGCATCGTGACACCCACAGGCTGCGCCGCATCCGCATGCGCATGCGGAGACGTTGCTGACGGGAGGCACGTGCCTCCCTGCGTTTGCATGTGGAGAAACCCTGCTTTCTGTAGTTTCTCCAGGTTGTTCTCACAACCCTCCTTGCAGCAAGTATAGTCAAAACCAATCCTGCACCTGACAAACCGCTTGCCCTGAAGTCCAGAGGGGTGGTGGAATTCACC
>PBTB01000130.1 GCA_002726945.1 Deltaproteobacteria bacterium
CCGTGCTCACGCCCTGATGAGCGGTCTTTGCAGGCGCAAGCGCCGGTGCGCCACCCGGCACTACCTTCCCAGGTGTCATCGCTTCACCTATTTGCCGACATGAGCCAACACGGTTTGCGAAGCTCTATTTGAATTGCTTTTGAGGCACCAGCGGATTGGGCTCCTTCAGACTTGCGGCATGAATCATCTCAGTTTTTGCTCCATCCGTTCACAAACTCACAGACGGCCATAATCCCCGCATGCAGGGCTCTGTTCGTTTCTTTCAGGCACTGACCGGTTTTCGGAAGAGCCTCATCCTGCTCACCGTGTTGCTCACCGCCTTTGCGTTCCACACGGCCAAAGAGCGGTTGTTCACGGCGGAGGGCAGGTTGATCGTGGACAGCACCGTGGAACCCTTCATGGCGCGGGGTTCCGGCACCTACGAGTATTTCAAGGAAATGCGCGAGGTCTTTGGCAGCGAGGAGGTGATGGTTGTTGCCCTGCAACCTCAAGCCGGGAGCCGATTTGATTACCGCTTTTTCACCACGCACGAGGAGTTACGAAAACAACTGCAGGCCGGGCTGCCCGATGTGGAGGAGGTCACTGCGGTCACCAACATTCCCCGTATCAACGGGAACTGTGCCGGAAAATCCTTCTTTCACGTTGAGGGCGTGGCTTCAGTCTGCGAACCCATCTTGGAGAAATACGCCTTTCAACTCGAATGCCTGAAGAATCCGCCTACCGGAATTGTGACCACCGACGATTCTGAGGATGGATTGGTGGGAGACTTGGACGAGGATTTCAACGAGGACGAAGCAGAGGATCCGGAAGGGGGGTTAGACTCCGGGCTGGACGAAGAATTCTCAGCGGAGGAAGAGGATGACGAATCCTACGGGGAATCGGAATCCGAGCCGGAAGCGGTCCTGAGCTACAGCGAAACCAACATCTGCACTCCGGACATTCTGGCCAAGTCAGAGGCGCAAATCATCAGCGAAGCTGATCAGCACATGGCCTCTATTTTCAAGGAAATCAAGGAGCACGAACTTATCCGCAGGGATTTGATCTCGCCGGATTATGCAACAGTCGCGCTGCTGGTCAAGTTCAGCACTCAGGCGGTGCCTTCATCTCCGGAAACTCAGGAAACCCTCCAGCGCATCCTCAAGGCACACTCCCCGGCCAAAACCCAAGTCAGCTACTCCGGGCAAGCAAGGACCGAGTACCTTTCGGCAAAAACCATCGTCAGCGACATTGCCAGAATTCTGCCGTGGAGTCTGGGACTGATCATCCTCACCCTCGCCCTGACGTTCCGGAGTGTCCGAGGCGTACTCATCCCCGTAGTGGTGGTGATGTTCGGCATCGTCTGGACCTTTGGGTTCATTGGCCTGACGGGCTTTCAGTTGAACATGGTGACGATGGTGCTGGCTCCGTTGCTGATCAGCGTTGGGAGCGCCTACATCATTCACTTCATGAATCAGTACTACCATGAAGCGAACAAGAACCCCGGAATGGGCACGGACCAGATCTCTCGCAACACGATTGGGAACATCGCCATTCCCATGATGGTGACCGCCCTGACCACGCTGGCGGGCTTTGCGGCCCTGTCCACAAGCCCCATTCCTGCGGTCAAGGAAGTGGGCCTGTTCGCGTGCTTTGGGATTGCGACCATCATTATCCTGTCCCTCAGTTTTGTTCCCGCCCTGCTGACGTATCTACCCCTTCCCAAGGTTAAGGAATCAACCGCGAAGCCGGGGGTCATTGATCAATTTCTCACAGCAATCGGCAACCTGATCGGCAAGTATTCCACCAAGTTCATCTTCTTCTGGGTGGCCGTCATGGTGGTTGCTTTTATGGGAATGAAGCATGTGACGGTCAACAGCCAATCCAAGAATTTTTCGGAGGACTCCTCCATTGAAATGGACTTGGCGTTCATCCAGAGCAATCTGGCGGGCACCACCACCCTGCGGCTGGTTTTCTCTGGAAAGGACACCCCGGAGCAATTGCAAACCGCGCAAGCGATGTATGGGTTGCAGAACCTGAAGCAGTGGATTCTTCAAGCAGAGGAGGAGAACGTGCTGAGCCAGATTGAGGGCTTGCGGGTGGACAAGGTCTATTCCGCGGTGGAATACCTCGACCTCTACCGCAACGGTATGGACGCCCTCAAGGACGAGGAAGTGGTGAGCTTCTTTGAGGAGTCCGAAAAGCAGGGCTTTCCAAGATTCCTGAGTCCGGATGGCGACCTATTGCAAATGAACATCCGCATGAAGACAGAGGGCACCAGCGCCTTGCTGGAACTCCGGGAAGTGCTGGGTCCGCAGGTGACGCACTTCCTGCCGGAGCTTGCAGTGCAGTACACCGGAAGTGGGGTGCTGAGCAGCGAATCGGCAGACAATATTGCCACGGGGCAAATCCAGAGTCTGCTCACCGCGTTGGGGATCATCTTTGTGCTGTTGTCGGCGATGTTCCTCTCCTTCCGGATGGGCCTCATCGCCCTCTATCCTAACATCGTGGCCATCGCGGTGTTCTTTGGCACGCTCGGCTGGTTGGACATTCCCATCGGCGTGACGATCTCCATCATTGCTTCGATTGCACTGGGGATCGGGGTGGACGACACCATTCACTTTTTGTCGCACTTCAACGAAAACTTGAAGAGAACACACGATGAGAAGCAGGCGTCACTCGTCTCGCTCCAGCACTTGGGGCGCCCCATGATCTGCACCACGGTTGCTCTGGGGCTGGGCTTCGCCGTCTTTGCCAGTGCTGACATGGGATCACAAGTCCTCTTCGGCGTGCTGACCGCCTATACGCTGACCGTTTGCTTGATCACGGATTTGAACTTCCTGCCCTCGGTGATGGTCAAGACCAAGCTGATGACGGCATGGGATTATGTCAGCCTCAATTACAGCCAAACCTTCATTGAGTCCATTGGCCTGTTCCGGGGCATGAACGTCCGTCAAACCAAACTCATGACCCTGAGTGCCTATCCCAAGGAGTTGGCGGCGGGCGAGTTGCTGTTCTCCGAAGGCGAATTGGGGCACGATCTCTACATCATCATGAGCGGCGGCATTGACATCTACTTGGACCAGCAGTTCCACGGGGAGAACAAGGTGCTGGCTCAACTGCCTCCGGGCGTGTCGTTTGGCGAGATGGGCCTGTTCCGGCACATGAAACGCTCCGCCAGCGCCCAAGCCAATCAGGACACGAAGTTGCTGGTTCTCAACGAGAAGGTGCTGACCCGGCTCCAGAAGCGCTATCCGGAGATCGCTTCACTCCTGTTCAAGAATCTGGCACGTCGCCTTGCAGCGCTGACCAAGGATTTGGACCTCAAGAGTGCCGAACAGCAACTGCTCTCCAAGAAGCACCGCAGCCTCACTCACTTCCTGAAATTCTGGGAAGACGACACAGAGGACACGCCGCTCTTGGAGGTGGTCAATCAAATCATTGCGGATGGCAAGCTCACTCAGGAGGAGCGCAAGGAACTCTTTGAGATGGTGTACAAGGACGGCACCGTCAGCAAGCAGGAGCAGGAGCAGCTTGACCGCCTCAAGCAGATGATCGAAACCGGAGAGTTGGAGGAGGTCAAGCCGGTCTTGTCCGACATCTTCCAAGACATGTCGCATCACCAGCTCAATGAAGTGTGCGAGTTTTTCCACCTCAAGGAAATTCCTGCCAATGTCCGGCTCTGGACAGAAGAGGATTATGGGGATAGCATGCTGGTGATTTTGGAGGGAGACTTCAACCTCAACAAGCAGGTCGATGGCCAGAACGTCGTGATGCGCACGGCAACTCCCGGAGATCTTGTGGGGGCCATTTCCATCCTTGGCGGGGAGAACCAGCGCACCTCAACCTTGGAATCGTTGTCTCCTGCAAAAGTCTTGTTCGTCGATATGGCCGGATTGGATCGCCTCTATAAAGCGAAGCCCAAGCTGGCGACGCAGCTGTATTTTAACATCGTGTGCTTCCTGTCCAATCGTTTGGAGCAGGAAACCCAGATCCTGTACGAAGGCTCGTCAAAGTGACGTCGCTTTGTCGCCCTCGTGTAGATCAACCAACAACATATTGAACGGATTGAAAATGCGGAAACCCCTGATTTTCACAGTGCTGGTTGCCCTCCTGACCGCCTGCAGCGGAGCGGCGTGGGCGGTCGATTGCCTAGAGTTGGACACCAATGAGAAGATCAAGGCATTCGTCAAAAAGAGCCAGGATTCCAATCCGCTGAAGCGAGAAAATGTCAGCACCCGCTTTGATTTGAAGACGAAGGAGCAGGGTAAGAAAAAGACGGAGTTGATCCAAAGCCTGCGGATGGGAGACCGGAAACGGAGCTTCTTCGTGAAGGGGAAAAACGCACCGCAGTGCTTCATCACGCTGGGGGAGCGCGATTACCGTTGCTCCAAGTGCCGGGCGCTAACGAACAGCGAGTGCCGCAGTTTCAAGTCGTCGGAGAACTCGCAGGTCATCCGGGGCACCAACATTGACTTGAGCGATTTCGATTTGATCACGGATGATGATCACGAATCCGTGTGCAACGATGTGAAGAACAACAAGAAGTTCATCAAGCTGACGACGATGCGCATCAGTGGTGATTCACCGTATGAGAAGATCATCAGCTACTACGTTAAGGACAAGGAAGTCCCGATCACGATGAATTATTTTGCGGAAGGCGTTCTCCGGAAGGTGTATCGATTCTTCCCCAAATACTACATTCAGGTAAAGGGGGAGTGGATTGCTGCCGTCACCCGCGTCCGGACCACGGTGGGGAAAGAGAAGAAATACACCTTTGAAACCATTGTCAAAATCAAGAAAAACAAAAAGAAGGAGTACCAAATCTATCTCGATCCACCCACCGATCCTGCCTTGAAAAAAGCCAACTTTGAGACGATCTTCAACGTCCAGTAATCAATGCATATCTCCAGAAGTCTGATTACCAGAGTGGTATGGGCGGGAACCCTGCTCTTGGGTTCCTCCCTTTATGGCACGGAGCCGTTCAGCCAAGTATGGGAGGGCAAGCCATTGCAACGCTTGGCACAGTCCGATCCGGACACAACGAACGATTCGGAAGACGAAGAGTTGCTTGGCGCAGATGAATTCGGTAGTTCCGAGGATGATGAACTGCTGGGGGACGAATCCGAGGGGCCGGAAGGCTCCAGTGACGAGGATGAGGATTTGTTGGGGGGCGACGACGGTCCGGAGGTCGAAGAGTCCGAGGGTTGGGATGAAGATTTGGACTCCGATGAGGAGGACGACGAATCGGAAACCTCGTTTTTCATGCAGCAGCAGTACCGCGCCTTTGGCGGCTCCAGTTCCGAAGAACGGGGCGGGTTGGTGCAAAGTTCAGGCGACGATTCGAGCTACAAGGATTACCTCGTCAATGCCTACCAGTTCAGCGCCACGCTGGAGACCTCCCCCTACGATTCCTTCTATTTCCGGTTGCTGGCTCGGGTGATCCTGCAAAACGACCGCATCAAAAAGAAGCGGAATGAGGATTACGAGTTCCTGATGCGGGAAGCCTACTTCAGCAGCCAAGAGGGGAATCGTCGCTACCGGATCGGCGCGTTGCAGTTCAAGCACGGCAAGGTGGACGTGGACAGCCCCATTGACATCCTCAACATGGGCAACCCCAAGTCGCTGGAATACCTCAGCTTGGGAGAGGGCAAACTGCCCGTGATCGGGGTCCGGTACGACTGGCTGGGGGCATCCAATGTCTCGGTGTTTGCCGCCCCTTTCCGGCAAAAGACGGATGGCACCGAATACACCATCAAGCGTAAGGAACTCGATGAATCCGCCGACAACACTACCACCGAATCGGTGTTCCGCCCGCATCTTGGGGCCACTTACGGATTCGGGGTGGGCGCTGGAAAAATGACGCTTGGTGCCTTCCGGTGGTTTGACAAGGACAACAACATCAAGTGGTCAAGTTCCAGCCTTCTCAGCAAGTCGTATCAAGAGAAAGACACGACCATCAACTTCACCACCCTGGATGTGGACTGGCCCTTTGGCAATTACGTCCTGAAGGCCGATGCAGGTTGGTTCCCGAAGAAAAACGTCTACTCCTACTACAAGCGGACAAGCGACAACGCCTCCATCTTCAATACGGTTTCGGTGCCCCACACGGCGGTCGCACTTTCTCTGGAGCGCAAGTTCGATAACTTTTTCCTGATGCCTGTGTTTGCCCACCGCTCCCTTGCCAAAGTGCCGGGCGGAACGCACATCATCGGCTTTGAGAACAAGGAAACAACTGCAAGCGAAGCGCGCGATTTGCAGAAGAGTCAGTTTGGATTGGTGTTCATTTTGGACACCTCCGAAACTTGGAACACCACCTTGTCCCTCCTGCAAAGCGCTCCGTTCAAGCAAACCACCGCCACCAACGTCTGGACCTTCAAACCCGGAGGCGAGAACCACGAGTTTCAACTCAAGTTCTTCCACACCGCCTCGGAAAAGTTGCTGATGACGGGCAAGCCGATCAAGTCCGACAAGGCATTCCTTCAGTATCAGTACACCCTGTAAGCTCCGGACGCGATCATGCCATTTGACTGCGCCGGGAAGAGGGGCATCCTTACGAAGATTGGCGTGAGTCCAGTTGAGCCTGCAACACCGCTTTCATCATCTGCAAGACGGGCGGGGCTTCACCCGTCTGGTCATAGATTTGGAGGAGCTTGGTTATTTGGTTGAGGGACTTGTGGATTTGGTCACGGCTGAGGTCGCGGACGTACTTCTCAAACTGATCACGCTCATCCGGAGAACTGGGGATGTCCAGTTGGGGCAGTTCCACGCTCAATCCTGAATGGGGTGTGTCCAAGGTGCGGCAGCTTCATAGGCAGCGGCGACTTGGAAGAGGGTGGCTTCGGCAAAGGGGCGTCCCACCAACTGGAATCCAGTGGGCAACCGGTTGCTTGTGGTTCCGGCGGGAACGCTGAGGGCGGGCAGTCCGAGGTAATCAAAGGGACGGGTGCAGTGCCCAAGCTGGCTGATGTAGTCGATGAAACCCGGGTTGGCCTCAACGTCCGACTCCTTGAGGGTGGGCAGCGGGATCGGCACGACCGGGACGTGCAGCACGTCCACCTGCGTGAACACCAGTTTCAGAAAATCCTGCAAAACCACCTCCCGGAGGTTGAGCGCCTCCACATAATCGGTGGCAAGGTAGAGCAACCCGGCACGAAGTCGCCCCAAGGTCTGGGGAGCATAGTTAGTGCTTGGCCGAAAATTAGGTAACTATATGATATTTAATGGTATTCACCTATTTTCAAGAAGCGAAGATTTTGGGAAAACTCATCAAAAATCCCATTTTTTGCTGATTTTGGCCATCTGAACACTGTATCAAACAAATCTTCATCCTGTGAAATTGAAGAAATGTCA
>PBTB01000131.1 GCA_002726945.1 Deltaproteobacteria bacterium
CGCGAGGTCTGTTCCCCGATGTGCTCAAGGATCTTAGCGACCTCATGTGAATCGGTGATGAAGGCGATGATCCGCATCGGCTCCCCGCACTCGCTGCAGCGTGTTCAGTCCTTCCATTCGGGCCAAATGCGCTCCCAAAAATCCTGTTCCCAAGACAATACCAAGTGTGGTCAACGCCCCCAACTGACTGCCGATCTCGATAAGCAGGTACAACTCGACCGCCGGGATGACGGTGAAGGCGAGGAAGAGCTTGAACAGCATCGGGATGGTCTCGTTGGTGAGTTCGGTGGCCTTCCTGATTATTCCGGAGATGACGCGAAGCCGCAAGAGGGGAAGGGAAAAGTTGATTTTTCTGTTGACTTTGTTTAATATAATGGAAAAATGGTTACTAAGTTTAACAAACTGAGTTTGATAAACTTCAAATACTGCCCGTTCGCCTTGAGCCTGTCGAAGCACAATCACAGTTCACCCTTCGACAAGTTCAAGGCGAACGGAGCGGTTGCAACCCAACTTCACCTCTTCTAACAAAAGGAACCTTATGGCTCTGAGACTTGGCGACGACGCTCCGGACTTCACCGCAGAAACCACACACGGTCCCATCAGCTTTCACGAATGGTTAGGCGATGGCTGGGGCATCCTCTTCTCGCACCCCAAGGACTACACGCCGGTCTGCACCACGGAACTCGGCTACATGTCCAAGATGCTCCCGGAGTTCGAGAAACGCAATGTCAAGATACTTGCGATCAGCGTTGACCCACTCTCCGACTACAAGGGCTGGGTGCAGGACATCAACGAGACCCAGAACACCACCGTCAACTACCCGATCATTGCCGATCCGGACCGCACGGTGGCGACGCTCTACGACATGATCCACCCTAATGCCAACGACACCCTGACGGTACGCTCGGTGTTCGTGATTGGGGCGGACAAGAAAATCAAGCTCACCCTCACCTATCCGGCTTCGACGGGTCGCAACTTCGACGAAGTGCTGCGAGTGGTCGATTCCCTCCAACTCACGGCAAACTATCAGGTGGCGACTCCGGTGAACTGGCAGCACGGGGAGGACGGCATCGTGGTGCCCGCGATCCCGACGGAGGAGATTCCTGCGAAGTTTCCCAAGGGCCATCGCGTGATCAAGTCCTACCTGCGCTACACCCCCCAGCCCAACCTCTGATCCATGAGCCTCCCGCACATCATCCTCGCCGCGCACGGCAGCCGACGCACCGAATCCAATCAGGAGGTGCGGCGTCTCGCGGAGCAACTCGGGGCGGGACTGGATGGTGCACAGGTGCGGGCGGCGTTTCTGGAGTTCGAAAAACCCACGATTGCGGATGCGCTCCACGCCTGCGGCCGGGAAGGTGCGGAGTCGGTGATGGTGGTTCCGTACTTCCTCACGGCGGGACGGCACGTCACCCACGACTTGCCCGCCGTGATTGCTGAGACGATGCAGAAGCATCCGCAGGTCAAGGTGCGCCTGCTCCCGCACTTGGGTGCGTTCACCGACCTCTCTCAGCTTTTGTTGGGGAGACTCTTCACCACGTTGGGAACTCCCCAAACACGGCAGTTTGCCCTGAGGTGAGGGTTTCACCACAGAGTCGCAGAGGACACAGAGATTTGTTGTTGAGGGCCACATGAAGAAAATCCACATTCTGCACGAGAATCCGGAGTGGTTAATCCCCCTGCGCGAAGCGCTGGAGGAGCAAGAGCTTCCGTATCGGGAGTGGCTGCTGGACGAGGGAACCGTGCCCTTCCACGAAACCCCTCCGGAAGGCGTGTTCTACAACCGCATGAGCGCATCCTCCCACACGCGGGGACACCGCTATGCCCCGGAACTCACGCTGGCCACCCTGCACTGGCTGGAGCGTCACGGACGGCGCGTTCTCAACGATCACCGGGCGCTGCACCTTGAGGTCAGCAAGCTCGCGCAGTACCGGGTGCTAGAAACCGCAGGACTCCGGACGCCCCACACGATTGCCGCCGTGGGGCGGGAATCCTTGCAGCGGGCGGCGGAAGCGCTGGGGCGCACCCCGTTCATCCTCAAGCCCAACCGGGGCGGCAAGGGGCTGGGCGTGCAACTCTTCCACTCCATTCCGGCGATGCTCGATTTTGTGGAACAGTTGCCTCCGGAGGAACAGCCGATTGACGGCACTTGGCTCGTGCAGGAGTATGTGCAGTCCCGTGATCCCTTCATCACGCGCTGCGAGTTCATTGGGCGCAAGTTCTTCTACGCGGTGCAGGTGAACACATCGGAGGGCTTCGAGTTGTGTCCGGCGGATGTCTGTGAGGTGGGCGGCGATTTCTGCCCAACCACCGAAGCTCCGAACAAGTTCCGCATCCTGCCTAGATTGGACGAACCGGAGCTGTTGCGTGGCTACGAAGCCGTGATGGAAGCCAACGGCATCGAGGTCGCGGGTTTCGAGTTCATCCGCAGTCCCAGCGGTGAGCTTTTCACTTACGACATCAACACCAACACCAACTACAACTCCCGCGCCGAGCAGGACTCACAGTTCGACATCACCGCCATGCAACGGCTCGCTACCGTCCTTGCCCACGAACTCGCTCGCGTTTAGCAGTAGGGCACCACATCAAGCCGAGCAGTTGCGTCTGTTCCTCAAGCAGTCGTGGCGGTTCCGCTACGCTTGAGCCGTCCGATCTCGAAAAACATAAAACTGCCTCACTTCTGATAGCGGTGGTTGGCGTTGAAAATGCCTCGTCTCCAACGACGGGAGGCTGAGAGATGCCAATCGATGCTCACAAAGTGGTCTTCGGCGGGCGCCAAACCCGTAGGGCGGCGAGCGCGACTTCCAGCAGCACCAGCATCAGCACCAGCAGCCACTCCCGCAGACGCTCGGCGGACACTTGGCTCTGGATGTCCGGACGGGCACTGCGTTCGTCAAAGTGCTGCTGCATCCGGGCCAGTTCGTCGTCACTGAGGATCGACAGTTGAGCTTCGCGCTCTGGAAGCACCACCACAAAGCGACGTTCCGGGGTTTCTTTTTCCAAGGGGAGGGTGTAGTCTCCGAACAGGAGGTGAGGGCCATGATGAACGCGAATTAGGCTTCCGTATCTCTGATCCACAGGACTTACGCAAAATTTTGCTAAAGCACTGATATTGTTGACTTCATCAAAAATGTCTCAAATCCATTAATTCTTTGAAATCATTAGTGATTTTAAAAACAACCCCAGTTTTTGCGTAAGTCCTGAATTTTTAAAAAAACCTGCTCAATGTGGGTTATAGGAAAAGCGGGTGGGAAGTGCAGCAAAATCCTTGAGCGGATTGTCCGCATGGAGCGTAAGATTCAGGACACCCTCACTCGGATCTGGGGCGAGGGCGGCACAACCTTTCCCGGGGAGTGAGAGTCCGGGCGACTGGCATGTTTCTGGCAGCAAATTCAGAAGCTGGAGAGCAGTCTCCAGCGTCGTTTTTCTCCGGTTCTCACTCACGAGTTGAGAATCGTTTTTGCTATCTGATGGAAGGAAACCCCATGAAGAACTGGTTCAAGTTTGAAACCCGGGAGGTCGAATACTCCGAGGACGTATCTCAGGAAGGCATGCTGCTCTACCTCAAGCCGGAGGCGCTCAAGCACGCGCTGGTGGTTGATGATTTTGAATCCTTTCAGAGCCATCCGGATTTTGTGGAAGGCGGACGCTTGCTGCAAGTGAGCCGCCAGTTCAGCTACACCCTGCGGACGGTGGCTGATCTTGTGGAGGAGCCACTGGAGCAGAAATCTCAGGCCAAACCCAAGGAACCCGTCGCGGAGAACGGGACCGTACTTCCGGACAAGCCGCTGGTGACCGATGGCGACCAAGCCTCGCTGGAGGAACTGGAAGCCATGCTCGCCCGCTGATGTCCGCACTGGACACGCCTGAAGCCATCCGGGCTGGGGAGGAACTGGAGGACCACGCCACACTCGCAGCACACCTGCGGGCCAACATTCCGGGTTGCGCCGGACCGCTCACAATCCGGCAGTTTCCGTCCGGTTACTCCAACCTCACTTACCTGTTGCGCTTTGGAAAGCGCGAGTTTGTCCTACGGCGTCCCCCGTTTGGAACCAAAGCAAAATCCGCACATGACATGGGCCGCGAGTTTCGGGTGCTGAATGCATTGCACCCACACTTTCCACAAGCGCCCAAGCCGTTGTTGCATGAAGCAGACGAAGCTTTGCTCGGTGCGCCGTTTTATGTCATGGAGCGTATTTCGGGGGTGATCGTCCGCAAGCAATTTCCGGAGGATTATACGCTTTCCCCGCAGCAACACGCCGGACTTGCCCACTCGATGTTTGAGCGGTTGGCTGTGCTGCACACGGTGGATTTCACAGCGGTCGGGCTGGGCGAATTGGGGTGTCCGGAGGGCTATGTGCGGCGGCAGGTGGAAGGCTGGAGCCGACGCTGGATCAATGCGGTCACCGACGATTCGCCCAACTGCGATGAGGTGATAGCGTGGCTGCACGAGTGCATTCCGGAAACCTCGTGTCCGGCGCTCATCCACAATGACTACAAGCTCGACAACCTTGTGCTGGATCCTGAAAATCCTCTAAGGATCATCGGTGTCCTCGATTGGGAAATGGCGACGCTGGGTGACCCGCTGATGGATTTGGGGGTCTCCATCGCGTATTGGATACACGCCGATGATCCGGAATCTCTACAAAAATTCCGCATGGCTCCGGTTCACCTTCCCGGTTTTCCCACACGCCGTGAGGCGGTACGCATTTACGAGGAGTGCTCCGGCATCTCGATCCCTGATTTCACTTTCTACTACGCCTTTGGGCTCTTCCGGCACGCAGTTGTCATGCAGCAAATCTACTACCGCTACTACCATGGACAAACGCAGGACGAACGCTTTGCCGGACTCACCCCGATGGTGGAAGCACTGCTCAACCAAACCACACGGGTGCAGCAGACCGGGGAGTGGTGATTTGAGGGGCAGAGTTCCAGAGGGGCAGAGTGAGGAGGGGGTTGCGTGAATCGAGAAGGGGGACCTGAACCCCGAAAACCGAACACTGAAAACCCTAGTTCAACGCCCGGAAACTCACGCCGCGTGGACGCAGCAGCCGCATTTCGCGCTGCACCTCGCCATTTTCCGTAAAGTGCAACTCTCCCGTCACCCCCGGATATCCGGACAAACTCAGCAACGCCTCCTTGAGCGCAGTGGAATTCTGATTCTGCTCCACCCGCAGCAGGTTCATCAACAAACCTGCCGTGTCGTAGGCGTAGGTGGTGTAGTTGCCCGGACGCTGTTTGGTCGGTGCGAAAAAGAACATGCGCTCGTAAAGTGCCATGAACTCCCTGACTTCTGGACGTTCGCTCTCCATGTGAAAATCATCGGCAATCACGAGCTTGCGCAGCCCCCGGCGACCTGTGGCGAACAACAACGCGTAGTTATGCCAGCCGCTGTCACCGAGCAGCAGCGTGTCTTCCATGCCGTACACTTCAAGGTAGGGAAAAACGACCTGCAAGCTACGGATGCTTAGCGATCCGGATGCGACAAACAGCGCGTCGAACCGATGCTCTGGTTCCAAATCCTCATCCAGTTCCCTGAGCGTCTCCTCCTGCTCCGGCGTGAGTGGACGCAGCTTGCGGGTGAAGGCGTCAAAGCTGGGAACAAAACTCTTCTGCTGTGAGGAAAAGGGTTCCGCCCCGTGGATCTCCAGCCCCAACCGCTCGGCTTCTTCCCAGAACAGCCGCATCTTTTCGCGCCCCTGACGGTTGTCTGCGTAAAGGATCATGAAACGCCGGGCCTGATGGTAGTCCACTGCATGGTGCAGCAGCGTCTGGATTTCCAGCTCCCAGCTCAGGTTGTTGCGGAACACAAACTCGCCGATATCCGGAACCGACCGCGTGAGCGAGAGCGAGATCAGGGGGATCCCAAAGCGCTGGGCTTCTTCGGCAGCAGTTTCAGAGGTGCGGCGCGTGAGTGGCCCGATGATGGCGGAAACCTGCTCCTGCTCCACGAGTTCCTGAATCATCTTGCGCGTGTGGTCCGGATGGAGCTTGGAGTCGCGAAACACCAGTTGCCACGGGAGGGAAGCATTGTCCGTCGACGCATCCTCGGTGAGCGCAGCCAAAGCCCCCGATCTCTCAAGTTCCTCAAAATCCAGCAACTCCGGTTGCGCCGTGCGCACACGCGGCAGCCGACCCTCCTGTTCGGCAATCAGGGCGAGGCGCAACCCGTCAATCGTCTCGCGGACCAACTGCACCACCCGGCGGTTAGTGGTGCTGAGTGGAAGGATCACCCCAATGCGGTAAGGACGTGTCCGAGTGGCGGACTGCATCCGAATCTGCAAACCCTCCAGCCGATGCACCTGTTCGGCATCTTTGTATTCATGGGCGGATGCGAGAAACTGGCTGAGCAGTTCCAGAGCACGAGCGTGTTGTCCTTGCTCCCACAGCAGTTCCACATAGAGTTCCGGCACCCACGTCCGCACCACGGAAACAGTGCCGTGGAGTTCGGAAATCACTTCCAGCTGCGTGAGCGAGTTGATTTTCCGAAGCTGTTCCAGCACCTGCTGCTCATCGGCTGTGGATGCGGTTTCCAGATTGGCAAGCAGATTGAGGCGGTAGCCCAGTGCGGCCAGTGGGAGTTTGCGGGCTTCGGCATCGGCGCTCAGCGCTTCCAGCAGTTCCTGTTGATAGCGGGCGGGCAGGGTACGCAGTACCTGTTCCTCCAGCCGTCCGTCCAGTGCAATCGGTTCGTCCAGTGCAAGGAGAGCCCGGTTGCGGAGTAGGTGAACCAGCGGAGTGCGGGGATCATCCGGGAGTTCCAGCAGAAACGATTCGGCCAGCACCCTGGCCGTGCGTGGACGCTCCAGTCTCAGCAGCAGGACAATGCGCAGCAGGGCGCGATCCTCCATTTTCAGGCGCGGTTCCAGCCGTTTCAACTGCTCCTGTGCATCAACAGGATCGTCCTCCATCAGCATCAGCAACTCCCGGACTTGGGGAGCCAACTGCAAGCGGTGGTTGGCGGATGCAGCGGGCTGCTCAAACTCCGGATGCAGCAGGGTCAGAAAATCGGGCTTTGTTGAAGTTCCCTGTCCTGAAAAAACGCTGAATTCGGAAGCTGCCGATTCCTCACTGGCGGCATTCGTCTGCAGGTGCCGCTCCACCCAGTCCGGATCGTTGAGCAGACTTTGCGCAGACAGGTTTGGAGCCAGCAAAATGCCAGCACCAAGCACAACCAGTGAGCGGGTCAACCATAGCTGGGAGCTTCGCATCACAGCCACGAAAACAGGGCAATCAGAGCCGCGATGTCCACTCCAAGCATCATGCGATTGACCATCGTTTGGCCATTGGAAGAAAGCACATCGTAGTTGCGCTTGAAGAAGGTTTTGAGGATGAACCGGGATTGTGGGGCCAGCCACTGCATCAGGTTTCCTGAGTTTGGGGTTTGAGGAGTCCGGGAACCCGCAGGTTGTCTTGCCGGACGGTGAAGCGTTGGGTGTCAAAATGCTCCAGCAGTTCCACTGCGTACTTACGGGTGAGGCCAAGCAGTTCCTTGAATTCGATCACGGTCACGGTGGGGTTTGCCGCAAAATGCGTTGCCAGCCGCAAACGGATTTCTCCAAGTTGCTCCGGAGTGTAGTGCAAATCCTCACTCACACGGACGAGCTGGTTGTGATGTGCGGCCGACTTGAGCAGGGCAAGTCCAGCTTTTTCGTCCACCCCAAGCTGCTCCAGCAAGTGGGTGCGCCGTACAGGTTGGAAGCCCCCCTTGCGGATGATCCCAAGGCACCGCTCCAACAGCGCCTCCTGCGCTCCAGATACTTCCGGAACGTGACTCGGTCGCGCAAAGGCACCGCCCGTTTGCACAAGCTTCTCTTGTTTGACGAGCAGCTTGAGCAGGATTTCGACCTCACGCTCGTGGGCGAACAGCAGGCTGAGTTTCCCCGCAATTTCCGGGTGGGACATGCCCTGCCGCTCCGGAAACCGTTGATGGTGCGCTTCCACCAAACGCAGCATAAAACGCCCGATGCGCTCCAAATGATCCGAGTGCATCCAGCGTTTTTCCACAGGATCAAGGCAGACCAAGCGCTGTCGGCTTTGCAGAGGTTGGAGGCTGCGTTGCACCTGTTTGGCAGACAAGCCCGTGCGCACGGGAAGTTCCGACTGCCTCAGCCCCTGGACCCCCTGCAAGAAAACGATTTCCTCCAACTGTGTGGTCTCATCACCACTGCAAATACGCTCCAACCGCGCAGGTAATTCTGAGCGGGTGCGCCGTGATTTCGCAGGCAGTGGGTCCAGCACTCGACCGCCGCCCAAGGTGGTGAGTGGTGAAAAATTGCGCAGGATGAAACGGTCGCCAAAACGGCTGCTCACCGGAGCCTCGAGTCGCAATTGGGCGAGTCCGGTTTTCCCCGGAGCCAAAGCCTCCTGTCCCAACAGCACCACCCGTCCCATCACCTCCTGTGTGCCGAGGTGCAGCCGGATACGACGGCGCGTGGTGAGGGGTTTGGCTTCATCGGGGATCAGGTGCAGTTCCACGTTGAGCATATAACTCGTTGCCAGAGAATCCGGAGACGCAAGCTGATGGCCCCGCTGAATGTCCTTGCGGGCGAGCCCGGCAAGGTTGACTGCCGCCCGTTGTCCGTGCAGCACCTGCGAAACGGTTTCGCTCTGTACTTGAAGCCCGCGAATCCGTACCGGCTTTTTCTCCGGATACTGCCAGATCTCCTCCTCCAACGAGACGGATCCAGAAAGCACTGTGCCCGTCACCACCATGCCAAAACCCTTGACCGTGAACGCCCGATCCACAGGCATCCGGAAGGGTAATTCCTCCGCTTTCGCAGTCCCGCGTCCTGACAGCTTTCCCAGTGCGTCCCGGAGGTCTGGAAGCCCTGCGCCCGTTACCGACGAGACGGGAATCACCGAACAGCCTGCCAGAAAAGTGCCTGCAGTCAATTCCTGAATTTCCTCGGTGCAAAGCTCGATCATCTCCGGATCGTCCACCAGATCGGTGCGTGTGAGGGCGACGAGTCCAGCGGGAACCTGCAACAGGTTGCAGATGTGGAGGTGTTCGCGGGTTTGCGGCATCACGCCTTCGTCCGCCGCCACCACAAGCAACACGGCGTCAATGCCTGCAACTCCGGCGAGCATGTTGTGAACAAAGCGTTCGTGTCCGGGCACATCCACAAACGCCAGCCGTCGACCTTGAGCATCGGTGTCATGCGCAAAGCCGAGGTCAATGGTGATGCCCCGGCGTTTTTCCTCCGCGAGTCGATCCGTGTCGATTCCGGTCAGCGCCTTGACGAGCGTGGTCTTGCCGTGGTCGATGTGCCCACTGGTGCCAATGACGAGTCCTGCTGCCAAACTCATGGAGATGGGTTTTCAGTGGTCGGTTATCGGTACTCAGGTTTCCATTCCCGATTCACGGAACACTCCTCCCTAACTCTGCTCCTTTGGAACTTTGCCTCTCAGTGCCTTTTGAACCTTGGAACTTTGTTCCTGCTGCCTCACCGTCAGCATAGGAGATCAACCCCTCAACGCCAAGTCGTCCCTGCAACGGGGGGTATCCAGATTGCCCCTCATGGGTGCAACCGCTAGGATAAGCGGGATTCAGAGTTCAGAAATTTAGACAAAATGCAGGAAGTTCGACACTTCGACCTCGTGGTCATCGGCTCTGGCCCAGCCGGGGAAACCGCAGCCATGCAGGCCAGCAAGCTCAAGAAACACGTGGCGCTCGTTGAGCGTTTGGAGCGTTTGGGTGGAGTCTCGCTTCACACCGGAACGGTGCCCTCAAAATCCCTCCGCGAGACGGTGGTCAATCTGGCGATGATCCGCCAGCAATCCCACGGCATTCAGATCGCGTTCAAGGAGAACCTCACGACTGCCGAACTGATGTTTCGCAAACAGCATGTCATACAGGAGCAGGAAAGTTCCCTGCGGCGCAACCTCGACAAAAATCGGGTGGCGGTGCTGCACGGCATCCCCCGGTTTCTTAGCCCGAATTTACTGGAGATCGCACCCAACGAGAGTGATGAACCGTACCAAATCTCGATGGATTATGCCGTGATCGCCACGGGGTCCTCCCCAAGACGCCCGGACTGGGCGCCCTTCGACCATGAGTGTGTGTTCGACTCGGACACCATTCTCGAGATTGAGCAGCTTCCACGCAAGATCACGATCATTGGAGCTGGAGTGATCGGCTGCGAGTACGCCTGCATCTTTGCCAAGATGGGCATTCGCGTGAACCTCATTGCCCGTGACCGCGACATCCTGCCCTTCCTTGACCGAGAGATTTCCGAAAACCTCGTCTTCAACATGCGCAACCAGCGCATCACCATGCGGCTGGGGGAGAACGTCAAGGCCATCCGCAAGGTGGGGCCACAGGAGATGCACGTTGAATTGGAGAGCCAAAAGGTGTTGCCCTGTTCCACCGTTTTGGTGGCGGCAGGACGGCTGGCAAATTCCCGGGATCTCGGCCTTGAGAAAGTTGGAGTGGAGCTTGGGCACAACGCCCTGATTGTCACCAATGAATACCACCAAACCACCCTGCCTAACCTTTATGCCGCAGGGGATATCATCGGTTTTCCAGGACTCGCCTCAACCTCGATGATCCAAGCCCGTATCGCCGTGTTGCACGCCTTTAGGGAGTTGCAGAACGAGTCCATGCCCCGAGAGTTTCCCTTCGGAATCTGGACAATTCCCCCGGTGGCGATGGTCGGTAAAACCGAGGAGGAACTGACCAAAGCGTGCATTCCCTATGAAATCGGGATCGCACACTTCAAGGAGATCACACGGACGCACATCATGGCTGAGAAGGACGGTATCCTTAAACTGCTCTTCGATCCGGAAACCCTCAAAATTTTGGGCGTTCACATCATTGGTCCCCGCGCCACCGAACTCATCCACCTCGGACACTCCGTGATGCACTTTGAAGGCACCATTCGCTACTTCATCAACGCCGTCTTCAACTCCCCCACCTTGGATGAAGCCTACCGCGTTGCCGCTTTCAACGGACTCAACCGGCTCGACTACGACTCGCTGTGAGCAAGATTTTCCGGACCCTTGCGAATCCCGCTTGCGAGTCTGCGTGGCTTTGCTAGACTGAACCCTCCTTCCTTCGGGGTGTAGCGCAGTCCGGTAGCGCGCCAGCTTTGGGAGCTGGATGTCGGAGGTTCAAATCCTCTCACCCCGACCAGCTCCTTGATCAAGTAAATCAAATAATATCAGTTAATTAATGTCCCGCATTCCACCGGCTATTGCAACACCTGTTGTCTGAAAAGGCCCTGCGGTAAGTTATGTTCTTCATGTGATCGAACACTTGGAGGGCGATATGACTGACAAGCGTATGACAGAGGCAGACCGCAGGCACATCCACCGTTGGCGTCAGGAA
>PBTB01000132.1 GCA_002726945.1 Deltaproteobacteria bacterium
GAAGGAGGGTAAAAGGCATGGACAGGGGACTGACACTTGGTCAGATGGCAGAAAGTATGAAGGAGAGTGGAAGGATGGTAAAAGGCATGGACAGGGGACTTACACTTGGTCTGATGGAGAAAAGTATGAAGGAGAGTGGAAGGAGGGTAAAAGGCATGGACAGGGGACTGACACTTGGTCTGATGGAGAAGGGAAGATTGAAGGAGAGTTTAAAGAGGGAAAAGTGTGGAATGTGAAAGTATATAATAAATCTGGAAAAGTGATTAATACATGGAAAAATGGAGTCAAAGATTAAACGTAAGCGTTCAGAGGGGTAACTCAGCTGATGCCAATGACGCCACCGTCAATTGGGATCGTGTGTGCAGTCACGTAGTCGGATAAATCAGTCGCAAGAAACTCCACAACTTTTGCACAATCCTCAATGGTACCCTCCCTCCCCAAGGGAATATGTTTTGCAAGGTGGGCACGATCTCCCAGTCTGCCGGTGCGGATGATACATGGGGCAATACAGTTGACATTGATATTGTGGGGAGCGAGTTCAAGGGCGAGTGATCTCGTATAATAAATGATCGCCGACTTCGCCAAACCATAGGGGTGGTAACCCTTGGCATCGACTTTCGCATCCATACCCGCAGAACTGGACACAGTAATGATTTTACCAGATTTTTGACGTTTCATGTAGGGGGCAACCGCCATACAGGTATACATGCAGGTCATCAGATTATTGTTGAGAACACGAATCTGCATCTCCTCATTGCAATTAGCGGGTGTACCGGTCGTGTTGATATCGAGGGCTTCTTCTTCAGCATCTATTTCATCTGCAAAAATGACGGTGCCTCCACCGGCATTACAGATTGCTATGTCAATCTGACCCAGTTTCCCGATAATATCACCAACTGCCGTTTCCGTAACCGCACGATCGCAGAGGTCAATTTCTACACCCATTGCACGCACCCCGAGGTTTTCACATTCGGCCATCACCGTTTCTGCTGAAAGCAATTCTCGCTCAAATTCGTAAACATCCGCGGCTTTGAGATTGCGGTCGATGATGACAATATCCGCACCAAGATTGGCCAGATGTAGAGCGTAACCTCGCCCCAAACCTCGGGCACCGCCCGTGATCAGGGCAACCTTTCCTGAAAGTTTTTGGTTCATGTGTGTTTTAAGGTGAAACCGGGAATCGTCATTGGTCTGAGCATGTCCATTGTGATTGTTTTGAGGTTGTGAGCCCACTCGAGAGTGGCGACGTAGAGATGGAGGTGTTGCTTGTGCACTCCCCGGATTCCGTCCCCATCGTCATCGCGGCCACATTCTTACCTTGAGTGGTTGACGTGGGTAAGCGTCCTTCCGGAAGGGGCGACTATCGAGAAGTGGACAAAGACCATGATACCATCCTGCCATCAAAAAACACACATGAGTCAACATTTTTCTCAATCATGTCGATGAGAATGGGACCAGTTGACGTGATTGCTCATGGAACCTCCGAAATCGGCAAGTCGCGGAGTTGAGAGCGTCCGCGGCAGTAGCCACTCTCCGACAATCAAAGACTCGTTTCTCATCCAGCTTCTCAAAATCCAGGATAGCTTTCCGCAAAAACGGCGAGGAAACGCTCGACCTCCGCATCCGGAAGCACGTTGATTCCAGCGGCCCCCGCCCGCCCGCCGCCATCGAATTTTCGGCAGAGCGCATCCGCGCCCTGTGGACGTTCCAGCGGGGCGCGCACACTGACCACCGAGGTGCCGCGTCCCGTTTCCACCAGCACGGCGTGGGCCAGATCTGTGCGTTCCCGTGCCATGCGGTTGCTGAACACACCCACCACCCGACGACACCACGGCTCGCAAGGCAGGCGGAACACACGCCCCCCCCCCCTTGCCGACTCCGGCTTCAAGGTTTCCGTCTGCACTTGATCGGCACGGTACCCTTCACGGAGTTTTGGAAGTGCCTCGGATTCATGAATGAAACTCCACGGAGATTCGTGCGGTTGCAGGTGCCGGAAGAGTTGCTCCGGCGGAAAGTGCAAATCGGCCACGGTCTCGCCATAGCCGTTGTAATTGAGCAGTTCACCGAGTTCCCGGAGTTGGTTTTGTTGATCGGCATCAAGTCCGGTCTGCCCGGCAAAGCGTTGTGCAGAGCGGTGCAGGTTGTCTCCAAACGCGGCGGTGATCGCCCATTCCCGGAATTTCCCTGCAAGTTCCTGATCCACCAAAAGGCTGGTACAAACCTCCGGACTCGTGTTGATGGTGGCGTGCAGCAAAGGCGAGTCCGGGATTTCTCCGGGAAAATGGTGGTCAAACCAGCGGATGTGGTTGCCCTGCTCCAGCAATTGGCTGAGGGCATTTCGATTACTGTCGAGCGAAATATCAAGGACGGTGATCTTGCAATCGCATCGTTCCCGGATGCGCTCCAGCAACTGAATGTCGCGCTTCACTCCAGTGACGAGTTCGGATTCCGTGGGTTCCGCAAGTCGGAGTTGGTGCAGGGCGCACAGCCCATCGGCATCGCCGTTGAAGCAGTCGATTGGGTTCATGTGGAAACCACCGGAGCCAACGGTGGAAAGGATGAGAGTCAGTTGGTGATCAGCAGCACTTGCAGGACAAAAAACACCATGAACAGCACCACCCCGCTGACCGTCAGCGTGGGGACGTCAAGGTAAAAGTCGTTCTTGGAAAACTTGGGAGGTTTCTGAGAGCGAATGCGTTGTGCAGATGCGGTGGGCTTGGGTTTGGGACGCGGCATGGGGTTGGGACGACTCCGAAGTTAATCATCACTTGAAATTCATCATGCAAAGGACAGACCCGATTTGCTCAGGATTTGAGACGATCCAAGGTCTTGGCCTGATTTCGCAAAAAATGATCGACCAACACAAGCGCAATCATGTTGTCCACCATCGGCACCGCTCTCGGCAGCACACAGGGATCATGCCGACCCTTCGCCCGCAGTTTGACCGCCTTGCCCTCGCGGGTCACGGTGTCCTGCTCAAAATTGATGGTCGCCGTCGGCTTGAAGGCAATGCGCAACTCCAAATCCTCACCGTTGGAAATGCCCCCCTGAATGCCTCCAGAGCGGTTGGTGCTGGTGCGGATTGCCCCGTTGCGTGACTCAAAGGCGTCGTTGTGTTCCGACCCGCGCAACAAAACGGCATCGAACCCCAGTCCAAATTCCACCCCCCGTGTGGCGGGCAGTGACATCAGGGCTTTCGCCAGCTCAGCGGTGAGCTTGTCGAACACCGGTTCCCCGAGTCCGGCAGGCATGTTGCGGACGTGCGCCCGCACAATGCCCCCGAGACTGTCGCCCTGCTTGCGGATTTCGTCAATGCGGGCAAGCATCTTTTCCGCCATCGCGGCATCCGGACAGCGCACCATGTTGGCTTCGATGTCTGCTTCCGAGACCGTGTCGCGGTTCACCTTGGCACGGAGGTCATGAATCTGCTCGACCCATGCCAGCACCTCAGCCCCACAGCATTCCCGCAGTAGCGCCTTGGCCACCGCGCCTGCGGCCACCCGCCCGATCGTCTCGCGGGCACTGGAGCGCCCCCCTCCCATCCAATCCCTGAATCCGAATTTCTGCTCATAGGTGAAATCGGCGTGGCTGGGTCGGAACAAGTCCTTGAGGTGCTCGTAAGCTTGCGGGCGGGCGTCCTGATTCCAGACGAGAATGGAAATCGCCGTTCCGGTGGTGCGTCCCTCAAAAACCCCGGAAACGATTTGGGCGGTGTCGTGTTCCTTGCGCTGCGTGACGATGCGGCTTTGTCCGGGACGACGGCGATCCAATTCACGTTGGAGCAGGGCTTCGTCGAGCGCCAGTCCGGAGGGGCAGCCGTCAATGACCACACCGACCGCCCCCCCATGCGATTCGCCCCAGGTGGTGATCCGAAAAAGATGCCCGAAGGTGTCGCCCACTTTATCGCCTCACGCTACCGCCTGATTCGGAGGTTCCAGGTACGACAAATCGGCCAGCGTCAACCCGTTTTCTTCGGCAATCGCATGCAGTTCCGACAGCCCTCGCAGCGCATCTTCCGGACGATGCGCGTCGGAATTGCAGATCACCGTCACCGGATATTCTGCTGCCAGTTCCCAAAACGGCTTCCATGGATACGGAACCCGAGTTCCCTCCGAGGTGTGGATCGGGTGTCTGTGGAGGCCGTTGCCGTTGATTTCGAGTGGGGTGTTGGTTTCTGCCGCAGCGGCAAGGATGTCACGGGCACAGGCTGCGGCTTCGGCGTTCCAGCGATCCAGGCACGCACCGTACACGTCCGGATGCGCGATGAAGGCGTAGAGTCCGGTCACCATCATTTCGGCCAGATGGTCGCTGTAGGCTCGCAGAGCGCGGGCGTTGGTGAGTTCCGAAAACGAGTTTAACCATTCACCCTCTAGGGGGGTGTAGTGCCCCGCGCCGATCAGGTAATCGAAGTGTCGGCGGCCCAGAAGTTCCTCTTTGTAGTAGCTGCGAAACTCCGGAATGTCCTCACATTCCATGCCGAGCAAAACCGTGATTTCGGGCACCTCCGTCCGTGCATAATGCACGGCGGCAACGTAGTCGTTCAATTCTTGGTGCGCCATGCGCACGTTGTTCCAGCGATTATCCGGCAGCGCAGCATGGTCGGACATGCCATAAACCGAGGCACCCCCCGCCCGTGCTGCCCGTGCGAAATGCACTGCGTCACCCTTGGCGTGTTTGCAGCGATAGGTGTGGGCGTGGTAGTTCTTCCAAAACATGCGGGATCAGAGAAAACTGATGATTATGGCCTCCGCATCCGAAAGCCGCAATCGGAAATCACTCCAGATGGGTACTCCGGGGGGACCGGGTGCAAGTAAAGGGGAGGGACTACCCAGAAAAGGGCAGCCGCCTTAGCTGATGAGGCTTAGGACTTTGCCCGGTTCTTGATTGGCTTGAGAGAGCATCGACTGAGAAGCATTGAGCTTCAGTTGCTCACGGGCGAGGGTGGCGACCTCTTCAGCAACATCTGTGTCCTGAATGGTGGATTGGGCTGCGGTCAGGTTCTCGGTTTTTTTGGAGAGCAAATCCAGTGTGCGTTCGATGCGGTTGCGTTGGAACGATCCAAGTTCTCCACGCATGATCGAAATTTCATCAATTGCCTTGTTGATGAGCTTGGAAGCATCGAACGCGCCCTGCACCGTCGAGACGTCAATGTCCGCAAGGCTCTCAAAGCTGCTCTGATTGTCGAGATCCCGACCAAGTTTGAAGACTTTCACGTCCGGGAGCGAGACGACCGCGTTCTGCTCGGAGGCTTCATAGCCAATCTGGAAAGTCGTGGATTGCTGCTGAAGGTGGAGGTAGCCCTCAATGATTGGATTTTGGTCATTGCCGATCACCTGCTCCGGCTTGGTTTTCACGCGGCGGTGTCCCACCACCAACCCCGCTTCGTTGAGAACCGGTTCCGGAGTCAGTTCATCAGGATAGGTGTAGCGTATCGAAACACCTTGCGCGCTGGATCCCGGAGGAGCCGTGAGGTACTGCCCATGCCCATCGGCGGCGTCTCCAGCAATGCGGCCCTGCACATCCTGTCCGGGATCGCTTGGTTCGGCAGCACGCCCTTGAGTGGTGATGATCCCCGGAGTGTTGCAGGCCACAGAAAAGTTGACGTGGTCACCATACGCTTTGTGCTGGATGTTGAGAATGCCCTGTTCGTCAAAACGGACGTCCAGCTTGAGTTGCTGACTCTCGACCTCTTTACGCAACGCGTGTTCGATGATTTGCTGGATTTGCCGGGAGGTATCGGCGGCGCTAAAGCGTTCCGGAACCTCTTTGTACTTGTTGATCAAGTGTTCGATTTGCTCGCCGACCTTGCCCTTGCGGAAATCAACGGTAACCATTTTTCCGCCTTCCATCAGTGTGACCTGAAATCCCTCGCCAAAGCTGTCCACGGTCACGGGCACCGCTCCTACCTTGTAGGCCCGCGTGGCAATTTCGGTGATGTCGATGGGAAAACCTTCCAGTGGAGAGGATGGGGAATCCGGAGCCGCACCCACAAAACGGAGGTTGTCGCCGACCACGGTGCCGTTGGTTCCCATCGAACCATCGAGCAGGCGCTTGTTGTTGAACTGCGTGTTTTGTGTGATGCGATCCACCGATCCCAGCAAATGCTCCATCTCCATTTGATCCGCTTCCCGCATGGCCGAATCGTTGACGGCACCGTTGGAGGCATGGAGTGCGATCTGCTTCATCTTGGTGAGGATGTTGTTGATCTTGGTGAGTCCACCCTCGGCGGTTTGAATCAGCGTGACTGACTCCTCCGTGTTCTGGAAGGCCTGCTGGGTGCCCACGCGGTGGGCGTTGAGTTGATTGGCCGCAATCAAGGCCGCAGGTGCCTGCACGGACGTGTGAACACGCTGCCCGGAACTGAGTTTTTTGATGCTGTCGGTCACCCCTCTGTGCACGTTGTTCGTCTCCCGGAGGGTGCTGAGTGCAAGGGTGTTGTTGAGAATCTTCATGGCCTTCTGCCGAGGTGAAACTCCTGTCATCCCTTTCATCGACAGTTGGAGCAGAAACTTTAGCCCCGGCACATAATCCTTGCGAGATGAAAACGGTTGTGTGATGCTTGGAAGGTCTTGGCAGGTCAGCCGCTTGGTTTCGTTAACCCGGAGCACCTTCACACCATGTTTCACTTCATCAAAAACTCCACCTCCTCTGACCGCTTCAAGGGCATTTCCGCAGAGTTGGTCGAGTGGCTTTTGCCTGCCGCCGATGGCTCAAAAAGTTCGGGACCCTATGAGGGCGAGGGCGCCTTGCAGGACACCTCCGCTTCCGGAACGGGTTTGTACGCCGAGCAGGATTTCAGGCCCGGAAGCCACATTCGTTTGTCAGTGACCACGGAGCCAGGCGACTCCGGAGAGGTGCTGCTGGAGGTGCTGTGGACCCGGCATCAGGATCAGGACAACATCACCAGCATCTGCATCCGTCAGATGATTTTTGGGCAATACGAAGCGGATGGGCAGGACATTGAGACAGACATCCTCAAACTCCTCCACAATCCCAGCCGCTTTGCAACCGCCGACCTGATCCAGCACTTTTCCATCTTCGATCATCGGCACCTCAAGACTCTGGAGCAACTCAAGGACTGCTACCAGAAATCCCACCCCAACCACGCCTACCGCCACGGCACGAGGATCGTGGCAGGCAGTCGGGAGGCGTGGGCGGCACTCATCCAGCCCATTCTCCCCAAGGCCGAACCCGTCAAGGAGGAAGCCTCCACAACCATGCAGCAGTTCAACCGCCGTCAGGCCCGCCGCTGAGATGACCTCTCCGGAGCAGTGGACGTGGTTCCTCACGGCACCGGGTGTGGCGTGTGCGTCAGGGGACAATGACGGGACGATCCCGCACTCGCGGCGTCAAGCTGATCGCGAACCGTGGGATGCCGGAAGCGGCTATCAACTTGGACAGGCGTCCCAACCGGGTGGGCCGAGTGGAATGATCGCTTCCGGGACAAAATACAGCGAGCGGTGCGAGGAGAGACAAGGGGGCAGATGGTTGGACTCGGAGATGCCTTGTCGGGAGCCTGGGGTGTTCGGACCCACCCCGTCAAACCATGCACGACATGCAAAGGTTGCGAGGGTGGGTGGGCCTCCACATGAAAAGCTTTCGATGAAAAAACGGCGGAAATCACCTTCTGGAGATCGGGGCCACGGCCAGTTTCAAGACCTACGTCACCTGCCCCATCGAGTCGGGAACCACGGCGAACACGAACCCCGTGGGGCATATCGTTTGGATCGATGGAAGCAATCCAATATTGCCGTTTTTTTGCTTCTGGACGTTTTGCCAGAGTGAGTCCTTCCATCCACTCCCATCTCAAAGGAGCAATCGTATGAGTATTCAAGCGGATTACCGGTTCACCCGGAGTTACTGTGGCAGGGTCAAGGGGTTGGTGCTGGACTGGAGTGGAACCACCGCGGACGCTTATGTGATCGCGCCTGCGGTGGTGTTCGTTGCGGTCTTCAAGAAGCAGGGCGTGGAAATCAGCATGACCGAGGCACGAGGGCCGATGGGGCTTCGCAAGGATCTGCACATCAAGGAATTGACCAGGGTTCCGGAAATCCGGAAGCGTTGGAAATCCATACACGGAAGTGATCCGGATCAGGGAGATGTGGATCGGATGTTCGCAGACTTTGTCCCAATGCAACTCGATTGCCTGCGTCAATACACCCCCCTGCTGCCCCATGTTGCGGAAGTGACACAGCAGTTTCAGAAGGACGGTATCAAGATCGGCAGTTCCACAGGTTTTGTGCGCAGCATGGTGGACATCCTTGAAGCGGATGCCAAGCAGCAGGGCTACACACCGGATGCCTCTGTTGCCGGAGACGAAGTGGTCAACGGCGCTCGCCCCAAGCCCTTTATGGTTTACCGCAACCTCGACCTGATGAATGTCCACCCCATCCAGTCTGTGGTCAAGGTGGACGACACCGTCTCAGGTGTCGGCGAGGCTCTGGAAGCCGGCTGCTGGGGAGTTGGGATTGCCCGCTACAGCAACTACATGGATGTGGATTCGCTGGAGCAAGCTGAAGCGCTGTCGGAGGAAGAAATCCAGAGAAGACTGGAACTGACCCGTGAAATCCTACGTAAGGCGGGGGCACACTATGTGATTGACACCTTTGACGAACTGCCTGCAGTGGTCAAGGACATCAACACGCGCCTCTCCAGGGCGGAGCGTCCCTAGAAACCTGTTCTGGCTTCTTGCTCAGCAGGGCTTGCGGGCAATCGTGAAGGTCACTTGCCCAAGTTGTGGGTACGCGGGGTCGTTGCGCTGCATGAAGGCTTCAAGTCCCCCCGGCTTCCCGCAGAGCCGTGCCCTTTTCCAAGCACATCAGAGCCGGGCATCCGCCTCCCCGGAAGGGCAGGAGAATCCGCCCCTCCGCTTAGGCAGGGTGAAAAAGAAGGGGAAAGCTAAACGTCCAGCAGGTACCCCTTTTCGTTGTGGAGGGTCAGATCCAAGCCTTCGTGTTCCTGCTCTTCATCCACTCGCAACCCACCCGTGAGGACTCCGACGAGTTTGAGGATGACGAAAGACAGCACTCCGCTGTAAGCCACCGTGAACAGCACGCTGAGTAACTGCGCCCAGAACTGGGCACTGATGGTGACCCCTTCCGCCAGACCCATTCCGCCAAGATCTTCTGAGACAAAGATTCCAGTCAGCAGTGCGCCCACGATGCCACCGATCCCATGCACGCCAAAAACGTCGAGGGAATCGTCGTAACCGAACATTGGTTTAATGCTGGCAATCGCCAGAAAGCAGAAAAACGAGGCCACTGCGCCAATGACGATTGCACCCATTGGCCCGACGCTGCCTGATGCTGGAGTAATGGCAACCAAGCCCGTAATGGCACCGGTCGCCATTCCCAGCACACTTGGTTTGCCATGCTTGATCCATTCAATCACCATCCAGACTACAGCGGCAGTTGCAGTAGCAACTTGCGTGACCAGCATCGCCATGCCTGCTGTCCCGTCTGCGGCAAGAGCGCTTCCCGCGTTGAAACCGAACCATCCCACCCAGAGCATGGCTGCACCAATAACGGTCAGGGGCAGATTATGTGGTGGAAACGAGGTGGCTGGATAGCCCTTGCGCTTGCCAATGAGAATAGCTGCGACCAGAGCCGCCACTCCCGAATTGATATGCACCACGGTGCCTCCTGCGAAATCGAGTGCTTGCAGGTGGTCTCCAAAGAAGGAGCCGTCCCCTGACCAGGCCATGTGGGTCACTGGTGCATAAACGAAAGTGAACCACAATACTGAAAACAGCAGCATTGCAGAAAACTTCATGCGTTCCGCGAATGCACCAACAATCAGGGCGGGCGTAATGATGGCAAAGGTCATTTGAAACGTGATGAATACCGTCTCCGGTATGCTGCCGGAAAGCGAGGAGGCGGTCACGCCGCTGAGAAAACTCTTGCCCAACCCGCCGACGAAGGAGTTGAAGTTCAACTCTCCCGCTGCCATTCCGCCCGTGTCAAATGCGAGGCTGTACCCGTAAATCACCCAGAGCAAGGACATGATTCCAGCCATGGTAAAACACTGCATCAGCACCGACAGAACGTTTTTCGCACGGACCAGCCCTCCGTAAAACAGGGATAGTCCGGGGATGGTCATGAACAGCACCAGCGCGGTGGAGGTGAGCATCCAGGCGGTGTCTCCGGAACTCAGTTCATCTGCGAATGCCATCCCCGGCCAAAGAACCAGCAAGGAGGGGAGCACCCCCCGTCTTCCGTAGTCCAGCAAACAGGGCGTTCCGGTTGCCAGGGGTTTTTGGTGACTTGGATTCATAACGACCTTTGAAACCGGGAGTGTTGAGATGCACGTCCCAGGAGATTTGAAAAGATACAGTCAGCTCCGAAGTGTTCCTCCGTTTCTGCTGCAAAGATTGAGGGTTTGAGAGTCAAACGTCTGCATTGCTCTTTCAGCAGGGAGTGTGCCTTTTTATTAATCATCATTTAATCTATTGAAATTAATGATTAAAAATAGATAAACCAACGCCTTATGTGGATTGAACTTGACCAAGATAGTGGCGGTTCTCAAGAGGGCTGCCCAATAATTAAGCGCACAGGCGATTGCTGGGTTGCTTGTGATTGCAACTCCGGAGGCCCTGAACAAACTTGCGGGTTCCGGTTGCGATTTTACGGGTATGCGGTAGCCTGAAGTGTTTCTTTCATTGACCAAAGGGGATTGAATGCCAAAGATCAAGGTGAGTAACCCCGTCGTGGAAATCGACGGGGATGAGATGACGCGCATCATCTGGGAGCAGATCAAGCAGCAGTTGCTGTTGCCGTTTCTCGACATAGACCTGCGCTACTACGACCTCTCCATCGAAAGCCGGGACGCTACGGACGATCAGATCACACTGGATGCGGCGAAGGCGATTCGGGAGCACAGCGTGGGCATCAAGTGCGCCACAATCACTCCGGATGAGGAGCGGGTTGAGGAATTCGGACTCAAGAGAATGTATCGGAGCCCGAACGGAACCATCCGCAACTACCTTGGCGGCACCGTCTTCCGCACACCAATCATCTGCGAGAACGTCCCGAAGCTGGTACCGCAGTGGAAGAAGCCCATCGTTGTTGGGCGTCACGCGCACGCGGATCAGTACAAAGCCACCGATGTCCGGATCTCCGGTCCCGGCACACTCAAGATGGTGTTCGAACCGAGCGATGGTGGAACCCCGCAAGCATGGGTGATCAACGAGTTCGACAGTTCCGGGATCGCCATGGGCATGTACAACACCGACGCCTCGATCTGCGATTTCGCCCGCTCGTGCATGAACTATGCGCTCGACCTCGGCGCCCCACTCTACCTCAGCACCAAGAACACCATCCTCAAAACCTACGACGGCCGTTTCAAGGCTCTCTTCCAGGAAGTGTTTGAACAGGAATTCTCCGACCGCTTCAAGGAAAAGGGGATTTCCTATCAGCATCGGCTGATTGACGACATGGTCGCGCAGGTGCTCAAGTGGGAAGGGGGCATCGTCTGGGCGTGCAAGAACTACGATGGTGACGTGCAATCCGACACCGTGGCGCAGGGCTTCGGCTCGCTGGGGTTGATGACCTCCGTCCTTGTCTGTCCAGACGGCAAAACCATTGAAGCTGAAGCCGCCCACGGTACTGTGACCCGCCACTACCGCCAGCACCAGCAGGGCAAGCCGACCAGCACGAATCCGGTTGCCAGTATTTTTGCATGGACCACCGGACTCAAACATCGCGGCAAGCTCGACAACACTCCGGACTTGGTCCGCTTTGCAGAAACGCTGGAACAGGTCTGTGTGGACACCATCGAGTGCGGAGAGATGACGAAGGACTTGGCAGTGGCGATTCACGGCAACGATCCGGAGCCCTCGAGCTACCTCACCACCGACGATTTCCTCAACGCCCTTGCTCGCGGGCTCAACGCCGCGCTGGGCTGAACACCAATCTTTTTGGGAGTGAACCATGAAAAACGTCAAAGTTGCTGTCACCGGAGCCGCCGGACAAATCGGCTATGCCATGCTCTACCGCCTCGCTTCCGGAGCGGTGTTTGGAGTCGACACTACGGTTGAGCTTCAGTTGTTGGAACTGGAAGCCGCCCTGCCTGCTTTGGAGGGGGTGAAGATGGAACTCGATGACTGCGCCTTTCCGCTGCTCAACCGGGTGGTAACAACCTCGGATGCCAATGTCGCCTTCAAGGACACCGACTGGATTCTGCTGGTGGGTGCGGCACCACGCAGAGTCGGGATGGAGCGCAATGACTTGCTGCGAGTCAACGGTGGGATTTTCGTCGGTCAGGGTCAGGCGATCAATGACAACGCTGGAGACCATGTGCGTATCCTTGCGGTGGGCAATCCCTGCAACACCAACTGCCTCATCGCCATGAGGAACGCTCCACGCATCCCGCGTGACCGCTGGTTTGCCATGACCGCGCTTGATGAGAACCGCGCCAAGAGCCAGCTTGCGCAAAAAGCCGGAACTGCCGTTAAAAACGTCACCAACATGACGATTTGGGGCAACCACAGCGCGACCCAGTATCCGGATTTCTACAACACGCAAATCAACGGTGCGGCAGCGCCGGATGTGATTTCCGACCACGAGTGGCTCAAGGGCGAATTCATCAGCACTGTCCAGCAGCGCGGCGCGGCGATCATCAAGGCGCGAGGTGCGTCATCGGCCGCATCAGCGGCGAATGCGGCACTGGACACGGTGCGGCGCATGGAGAACACCACCGCCGAGGGTGACTGGTTCAGCACGAGCGTCCCCAGCGACGGCAGCTACGGCATTCCAGAAGGGCTGATTTTCAGCTACCCGCTGCGAAGCTCCGGAAATGCCAACTGGTCCATTGTCCAGGGGGTTGAGATCAACGACTTCGGTCAGGAGAAGATTGACGCGACGCGGCAGGAGTTGGAGATGGAGTGCGACGCCGTGAAGGACATGCTGGGCTAGGCCCAGGTCTTCGGACAGTCGGTTCTTCCACAATTCACCAAGAGGAGTTTCATGAAAATCCACGAATTCCAGGCCAAGCAGGTGTTGGCGAAGTACGGGGTGACGATTCCTCGCGGACGGGCGGCGAAGACCCCGGACGAGGCGGTTGCCATTGCCCAGGAGTTGGGTACAGAGGTCTGTGTCGTCAAAGCTCAGATTCACGCAGGAGGGCGTGGCAAGGGCGGCGGGGTCAAGGTCTCAAAAGGACTGGACGCTGTTCGGAAGAGCGCAGAGCAGATCATCGGCATGAACCTTGTCACCCACCAGACCGGACCACAGGGGCAGCCCGTGAAGCAAGTGCTGGTTGAAGAGGGCATGGACATTGTCAAGGAACTCTACTGTTCCGTGCTGGTGGATCGCGGACAGCAGCGTGTGGTCCTCCTGGCCTCGACCGAGGGCGGCATGGACATCGAGGAAGTCGCGGCCAAGACCCCGGAGAAGATCCTCAAGGTGTTTGTGAATCCCACCATCGGCCTGCGTTCGTTCCAAACCATGGCGCTGGCGTATGGACTCAAGATTGACGAGATCGACTCCAAGCTGGTGCGTCCGGCGGCGGCACTGTTCCAGTCGCTCTACGATGCCTTTGTCACCGAGGATTGTGCGCTCGTGGAGATCAACCCGTTCGTCCTCACGGGTGACGGGCGGGTCATCGCGCTCGACTCGAAGGTGAGCTTTGATGACAACGCCCTCTTCCGGCACAAGGCCATCCTGGAACTGCGCGACGAGGACGAGGAGGACCCGCTGGAAATCGAGGCCGCGCAATCGAACCTCAACTACATCAAACTGGACGGGACCATCGGCTGCATGGTCAACGGCGCGGGGTTGGCGATGGGCACGATGGACATCATCAAGGCGTATGGGGGCGAACCGGCGAACTTCCTCGATGTGGGGGGCACTGCCACGCAGGAAACTGTGGAGCAGGCGTTCCGGCTCATCACCCGTGACGCGAACGTCAAGTGTATCCTCATCAACATCTTCGGAGGCATCGTGCGCTGCGACATGGTGGCATCCGGGGTGATCGCTGCGATTCGCAACGTCGATCTGCAAATCCCGGTCATCGTGCGTCTGGAGGGCACCAACGCTGAGGCCGCGCATCAACTGGTGAACAACTCCGGACTTGGCGAGAAGCTGCAAATGGCCGATGGCCTCAAGGACGCAGCGGAAAAGGCCGTTGCTGCCGTCTCCTGATTCGACAGTTTTTCCCAATGGACTGGAGGCTCCTGTGTCGACCAAACACCTGCTGATTTCCGGACGGGTACAGGGTGTGGGGTTTCGCTACACCGCGTTGCACGAAGCCCAGCGGCTGGGTGTGACAGGATGGGTCATGAACGAGCCGGACGGTTCGGTGCGGCTGGTCGCCCAAGGTCCGGAGTCTGCGGTTGCGGCACTGGAGGCGTGGTGCCGAGAAGGCCCGTCTGGAGCGGTCGTGCAGAAGGTGCAGGTGTCTGTGCTGGACACCCGTGAGGTGTTCCCGGAGTTTGGAATTCGGTGCTGAGGCTCAGGTGTGCAGCCCCTCGGTGGCCACAAGATTGGAGTCTCCCAGCCGCTTGCGAATCGCCAGATAGGGGGCATATTCCTCGGAGGAGTAAAACGTCTCCAGCTTCTCCATCGACGGGAACTCGATGATCACCAACCGCCGGGGTTGCCAAACGCCCTCATGGACCTTGGTTGCTCCGCCGCGAGCGAGGTAGCGACCCCCATACTTCGCCACGATTTTTGGCACATTTTCAATGTATCCGCTCGATTTGTACTGCTCCATGTCCTTGATTTCCACATCCACCACAATGTAAGCCGCCATCTTTGCTCCTTGAAAGGGGTTCGGGGTTCACGAGAAAAACATCGTAGGTCGGTCGCAGGGCCAGTCAAGGCAAACCCTTGGCCCGCCTTTCCAGAAGTCCACTTGATTGCTCTTTCGAGAGTGCCTATACTGCCTGCAGGTTCAACTGGAGACTCAACACTTTTTCCAAAACCAACATGAGCGTCTTGATCAACAACTCAACCCGCCTGCTGGTGCAGGGCATCACCGGCTCTCAAGGGATGCTGCACACCAGGGGCTGCCGGGACTACGGCACCAACATTGTCGGCGGCGTGACCCCTGGAAAGGGCGGTCAGGACTTCGAGGGGGTTCCCATTTTCAACACGGTGGCCGAAGCGGTGGTCGAAACCGAGGCCAATGCGACCATGATCTTCGTGCCGCCGCCCTTTGCGGGCGATGCGGTCATGGAAGCCGCTGCAGCGAAAATTCCGCTCATTGTCACCATCACGGAGGGCATTCCGGTGCAGGACATGGTGCAGGCTGTGCGTTTCGTCAGGGATCAGGGTTGCCGGTTGATCGGCCCGAACTGTCCGGGCATCATCACGCCCGGGCAGTGCAAGATCGGCATCATGCCCGGCATGATCCACCAGCCCGGGAAAGTCGGGGTGGTCTCGCGCTCCGGAACGCTCACCTACGAGGCGGTCGGCCAGCTCACCCGTGCCGGATTGGGGCAGTCCACCTGCATCGGCATTGGGGGCGATCCCGTCAACGGCACCAACTTCATCGACTGCCTGAACCTCTTCCAAAACGATCCGGACACCAGGGCAGTGGTGATGATCGGGGAAATCGGCGGGGACGCGGAAGAACAGGCTGCTGAGTTTGCCAAAGCCAACATGAACAAGCCGATCGTCAGTTTCATTGCCGGACAGACCGCGCCTCCAGGACGACGCATGGGTCACGCCGGAGCGATCATCTCCGGAGGCCACGGCACCGCCTCGGAAAAGATGACAGCCCTGCAGGCAGCAGGCATTCATGTGGTTCAAACTCCCGCTGAGATTGGAGAAAAAATGGTGTCGGTACTCGGATGATTGTATGAAACAAACCCTCCATCCTCCAAACGCCGCTGCCCCCAAAGGTCCGTACCCTCCTGCTCAAAGGTCATGCTGAGACGACTCTTTCTCTTCTTGATCACCTACTGCTTGCTGGCCCTGCTGACCGCCTCCCTCATGCAGGCCGCCGAGGGCAATCAAACCATTTCCTCGCTGAATAGTGCCCAGCGTCTGCTGGAGCGTGTCCACAAAAACCATCCCAAAACCTTCCTCTGTGGCTGTGCCTACAAGGGTGGTTTTCCCAACCACGATTCCTGCGGCTACCTTCCCAAAAAACAGGACACGGAAGCGTACATGGTGGTGTGGGCGCCTGTCGTGCCGTTCCAAGTGTTCGGAGTACAACTCTCTGTGTGGCAAAAGGGGCATCCCAAGTGTAAAAACAACCGGGGCAAGCCCTTCCGGGGGCGTCGCTGCGCGGAAAAAGTGAGCCAACGCTATCGACTGTTGCAAGCCGACCTTTACAATCTCCAGCCCATGATCGCAGAACTGGCGGGACTTCGGACCCAAACCGGACCCCTGCCCTTTGAAAAGCGCGATTTTGGCAGTTGCGACGTTGAGGTGCAAAACGGAGTGTTGGAACCCGGTGCCAACGTGCGCGGTGATGTCGCCCGCACCTTCTTCTACATGGATCGGGTTTATCCGGACTTTGTCTTCATCAGCCCTGAGTTGCGCCGCTCCCTTGATTCATGGAATCTCGAAGACCCCGTGGACGCGTGGGAGTGTCAGCGCTCACGGCACATTCAGGAAATTCAGGGGAACCTCAATCCTGTCGTTGAAGACGCCTGTCACCTCGCCATCACGCAAGGCCTCCTGTCCTTGCGTTAAACGATTGGGCCTTCCTGCTGCGGGAGTGCAGCGTCCACATATTCCCTCCACAATTCCCTGCTACCCTAATCCGGTACCCTACTGGTTGAGCCATGCGACTCCCGCTTTTTTGGAAACTCTTTCTGACCCTCACGCTGAGCGCGGGCCTTGTGGTTGGAGCGATGTCTCTGGCCATGCGGCTCAGTGTGTCTCATGAATTTTCCAAGTACCTGGAGGGTCGGGAAGCCGCAGAACTCCAAATGCTGGCCGCAGGGTTATCCGCAGAGTATCATGAGGCCGAAGGCTGGAAGCGGTTTGCCAACCAACACGGACGCTGGCGAGCCTTCCTCAGAGAGTACCACCCCAGTGCTTGGGAACGTCCGGAACGAAATCGGGAGGCACACGAGAAGCGCCGGGAGCATCGGGGGCCAGAGAGAGGGCCGAGGATTACCTTGCTGGACCAAGCCGGTCACCGCGTGGTGGGGCCCCCTCCGGAACAGGAGGCGAGGCGGTCTCCGATCACGGTTGCGGGAGAAACGGTGGGGTGGTTGTCGGTTTCGCCCAAGGCTCGTCGCCATCGTCAGGAAAACGAGCGTTTTCTAAAGCGGCAGTTCCGGATGCTCGGATTGATGGGGGCAAGCATGGTGGTGATGGCGGTTGTGCTGGCACTTGGGCTGTCGTGGTACCTGCTGCGCCCCGTCCGGAAACTGGCATCGGCCACGCAGGAAATCGCCAACCGCCGCTTTGAGACACGAGTGGAAATCCAAACCCAGGATGAACTGGGGCAACTGGCTGCAGACTTCAACCGCATGGCCGAGCAATTGGAATCCTTCGAGCAGCAGCGACAGCAGTGGATTGCCGATGTTTCCCACGAGTTGGGAACACCCTTGGCGGTGTTGCAGGGGGAAATCGAAGCGCTTCAGGACGGACTCCGCAAACCAACCCCGGAACAGATGGCCTCGCTGCACGCCGAGGTGCTGCGTCTCGACCGGATCGTCAAGGATTTGCGGCTCATCAGTCGGGTTGAGGCGGGGAGTTTGGAGTTAAACCGCATCTCGGTGCACCTTGGGGTGTTGCTGCATGAAACAGCACGGCGTTTCCGGGACCGTTTTACCGAGCGTGGTTTAGAAATCACAGAGCACATTCCGGAAAACTTGCCGACCGTTTCAGCAGACCTCAACCGCCTTCAGCAGGTGATGGACAATTTGCTGGAGAACACCCTGCGCTATGTGGAGTCGCCCGGAACCGTTCAGGTGCGGGCGGAAGCGCAGCAGGACGGAGTGTTGATCTCAGTGGAGGACACAGGGCCGGGCATCCCGGCAGCAGCCTTGCCGCAGTTGTTTGACCGCTTCTATCGGGTGGAGCAGTCCCGGAGCCGCGAGAGTGGTGGCAGCGGCCTCGGTTTGGCGATCTGCAAGCAACTTGTGGAAGCCCACGGGGGCGGCATCACCGCCAAGCCGGTACAGCCTCAGGGATTGTGCATCGAAATCCATTTGCCCAAGCAGAACAAAAAATGACACAAGCACGAGTGTTGGTTGTGGAGGATGAGGTCAAGATTGCCCAGTTGCTGCGGGAGTATCTGGAGAAGGCGGGGTTCGCGGTGGATGCACTTGCGCGTGGTGATCAGGCGGTGGAGTGGGTGCGCCGACACAACCCGGATGCCGTGTTGCTCGACCTGATGCTGCCCGGCATGGAGGGAACCGACGTGTGCCGGGAACTGCGCCAGTTTTCTCAGGTGCCCATCCTGATGATCACCGCACGAAGCGAGGAGATTGACCGACTGCTTGGATTGGAACTGGGGGCGGACGATTACATCTGCAAACCCTTCAGCCCCCGCGAGGTGGTCGCACGCGTCAAGGCGGTGCTACGGCGTTCCCAGCTGAAACCAGCGGAGGGCAGTGCCCTGAAAATCGGCCCCCTGCACTTGGGCCGCGAAACCCGCAGGGTTTGTGTAGCCGATCAGCCGGTGGACCTCACCCCGACGGAGTTTGCCCTGCTCCAAGTGCTGATGTCCCGTCCGGAACGGGTTTTCACACGAGATGAACTGCTCATGCAGGTACAGGGTTACGACTACGCCGGATACGACCGCACCATCGACTCCCATGTGAAAAACCTTCGGAAGAAACTGGGATACCACGGAATCGACGATGCCATCGGTTCGGTTTATGGGGTCGGCTACCGCTTTCAGCTTCCAGAACCGCCACAACCTCATCCTTGAACTTCCCACATTCTGTAAGTTCTCAATAAATTGGGGTACGGAGTAGAGCAGGCTAAAAAATTGCAGACTCTCTCCAAAGACCATGAAAGCAACCATGAAGCCACTTC
>PBTB01000133.1 GCA_002726945.1 Deltaproteobacteria bacterium
CAGAGGAACAACACTCAACGGGCGACCGCCTAATATCTATTAAAAAAAATGATTTCAATGAGTTAAAATCAGAGTGCGTAACATCAGTTAAAAAAAGAGTTGACATTGGCTGCACAATTGCTTACCTCTGCGTTGTGCGGTTTTGTGTCAACCACCTGCTGATGCCCATGCAGCCCGTCAAAATCTACGGACTTTTCGGACAACCTGCCGGAGTCACCCTTGATCTGGAGGAGGACGTTTTGTTGGAACTGGCTCCGAACGACCTGCTGGAGTTGCAAAACCGCTCCTACATCGTCCTGAACATCCTCCGCAATGGCAAGGGGGCAAGCCTGAACCTTCAGGAATGCCCGAACCCCCATCTTTACTCTGATCAGCGCCGGCGCTTTTCTACGGGTGCTGGGTTTGCCAACGCCTGACGGCCCTCTTTCCCTACAAGGTGATGCGTGGTGGGCCCGGCTGGGTTCGAACCAGCGACTTCCTGCGTGTGAGGCAGGCGCTCTCCCACTGAGCTACGAGCCCGGAACGGGGGACGGTGGGATGGGTTTCCACCTTTGTGTGTTTGGTGGGGTGGGGTGACCACAAGCTGCCTTGAATTGCTTTGGAAGTCAAACCAAAACCCTGACGAGGGATGCCTTCCGAGGGCGTTGTGTTGGAAGGCCGTGTGAGAGTGTGGGAAGCCTTGGCTCAGCCTTCTGCACGTTGATCTTGGGTTGCAGGTAAGGGATTGGGACGCTGGGGTCGGTAGCCTTCGTCCTCCCAAGTCAGGAAGCGTGTGCCGATGACCTCCTCGGTGTTCTGGACCGCAACGAAGGCATCCGGGTCTGTTTCGACCAACGCGGCCTTAAGGCGTCCGAGTTCAAGCAGGTTGATGACGGTGTAGATGACACGCTTGGGTTCGTTGCGGAAAGTTCCGGTGGCCTGGAAGTAGGTCGCACCACGGTCCAGCGGGCGGATCACCTGTTCCAGGACCTCCTCCGGATAATCTGAGATGATGAAGACGGAGCGCCGCTGCGAAAACCCTGTGATCACGCGCTGCATGGTCCAAGTGAACACAAAGATGAAGATGCCCGTGTAAATGGCGTAGTCGAGTTCATAGAGCAGGGCGTTGGTGGCGAGGACGGTGAAGTTGACGAGGTTGAAGGTGACGCCGATGGGAAGCGCGAACCGCTTCTTCAGAACCGTGCCCACGATGTCGAGGCCACCAATCGTTCCGCCGAAGCGGAGGTACAGTCCGGTGCCACTGCCCGACAACACCCCACCCAAAATCGCTGCCAGCAGCGGATCTTTGGTTGGAATCACAATGCCTTGGGTGACGTCCAGCGTCACCGTGAAAATCGCCATGCCCAACAGGGACGCAACGATGAACTTGAGTGCGAATTCGTGGTAGCCGACGATGAAGATCGGGATGTTGATGAGCAGGTAAATCATACTGATCGACAGTTGCCCATCCAATAAATCGTGGAGCAAGAGCGACAGTCCAGTGATGCCGGCCCCATAGAAGTTTTGTGGGATGAGGATACCGTGGATGACTGTGCTGAAGAGCAGGCAGCCCGCCACAACGAGGGCCAGCACCCACCAGAAACGCAGCGTCCGGAGGGCGGCGGTGAGTTCGGCGAATTCGGATTTCAGGTTTCGCATGGGGATTCCGGGCAAGCAAATGGGTTCGGTCTTTCCAGCATCTTGCATTTCCGGAAAACCCGCGATACAAATCCCTCGGCTGGACTCTTCCCCGCGTTTGCGCCAGACTTCCCTTCCCTTGCGGAGGTGGATGCGTCACTGGTGGGCGCCCCGGACTTCAAACCCGAGTGTGCGGCACTAATCCTGTCGCAGGTGGGTTCGATTCCCACACACTTCCGCCAATTCACTGATTTTATTATAATTTAATCAAAATCAGTGTCCCACCACCCATCCTGTACTATTGGGGCACTCTCATGGGATACTATGGTATGGGACCAAAACACTTCTTGGTAAGGAGGACAGGCAGGACGTTCTACACCTTCCAAACAAGGTTCTATGTTCCCAAAGACCTTCAAATCCAGATCGTCCCCTTCTTGAGGATTGGTGCCTGTTCCCAGCAAAATTAACCCTGTAAAGTGTTGGTATTTTTGCAATAGACGGCGTTTTCCGGTACGTTTCCCCCGATTTCCAGAGGAACAACACTCAAGAGGGAGACCATCGAGAATTGTTAAAGAAAATGAAGCGCCTGCCGATAAGGAGATCGTGGGGATTGGACCTCATAGTGTTTTCTCATTGGACGAATGCGAATTAGAAACAACCTCGCCTCGCTGAACACGCTACGCCACACCGCCCGAAGTCATCAGGGGGTGCAGGACTCGATCGAACGTCTCAGTTCCGGGAGAGTGCTGAACCGGGGCAGTGACGCGCCCTCCGTGCTGGTTGGTGCCGAAGCCCTCAAGAACCGTAAGCTTGGGCTGGCGCAGGCGGCGAAGAACATCGAGATCCAAGTCAATCTGGTGCAGTCCGCCGAAAGCGGGCTGGGCGAGGTGGCGAAGTTGCTCAACAAGATGAAGCAGTTGGCGGTGCATGCGTCTAACGAGGCGGTCAACGATGATCTCATGCGCAAGGCCGACCAGATGGAGGTGGAGTATCTGCTGGGGTCGCTGGATCAGATTGCAAAAACCACGACCTACGACAGCATCAACGACCGCTTGCTGGACGGCAGCCGGGGGCATCGAGGTGTTGTGATAGGCGAGGGTTTGCGCTTCGTCGAGGCCCAGCCCAACACTCCGGCCTCGCCGCCCGAGGGCTTCGAGGTGGACATCCAGGCCCTTGCGGAACCTGCCAAGATGTTCGGGTCCACCCCCATCACCATGGACCTGCTCCGCGATCCCATCACCCTGCTCCTCACCGATGACAACCGCAACGTCAGTTTTGACACCGGCGAGGGCTATTTGGGGGAATCCATCCGCGAAATCACCAAGCACCACGAGGAAGACCCGGAACTCTACACTGCTGAAACGGCAAACCGTGACCTTCAGGAAGTTCTCGTCACCTACCTCAACAAGGCATTTCAGGACAATCGTTTGGAGTTGGAGGCGGAAATCCTCGGTGACGGACGCCTGCTGGTGCAGCATCAGGAATATGGGGACCACGTCAGCTTCTACGTGAACGCCTCGGCCCCCGGACTGCTCGCCGATGAGGCGGGCACCCCGACGATGGCCAATCCGGGCAAAGACATCAAGGGCACCATCGGTGGAGGCAGCGCCAACGGCAAAGGCAAGGTGCTCACTGCACGTCCGGGAACCCCCGCGCAGGGGGTGGCGGTCGCCTTCGATCTTGTGCCGGGGACCGTGGAGGTGCCCGTGCTGGACGAAAACGGCAATCAGGTGGGTGTCGAAAAATTTCGGCAGCATCCGGATGAGTTGATCGGCAGTGCCGACAATCCCAAGATTGAGGGCTACCTGCACCTCTCCCAGCAGTCCGTGTATTTTCAGCTAGGCGACAGGCGGGACGGTCACGAAAAGTTCAGCTTCGCAGATGTCCGAGCCACCTCGCTGGGCAAGGGTGTGGAGAACGTCAGCCGCTTTGAAAGTCTGGCCGACATCGACCTCACCGACGTCACAGGGGCGCAGGATGCCGCCGAACTCATCGACACCGCCATTGACGAAATCGCCAACCTGCGGGCCGATCTGGGCGCGTTCCAAAAGCACACGCTGGAGCGCACCAAGACCGGAACGCAGATTTCCTCCGATCACAATCTCGCCGCCGAGGCGATCCTCCGCGACACCGACATGGCCGCAGAAATGGCCGAGATGACCAAGCATCAGATCCTGCTGCAATCCGGACAGTCCATGCTCTCGCAAGCCAACCAGAAACCCCGCAACGTCCTCCACCTCCTGCAAGCAGGGTGAGCCAAAGAGCCTCTTCCCTGACCCTCAATCCACCCGCCTCGGACTTCACACTGCCGGATCAGGACGGGGTTTCCCGCTCCCTTGCTGATTTTCGGGGACAGTGGGCACTGCTGTTCTTCTACCCCAAGGACGGAACGCCCGGCTGAACGGTGGAGGTCAGGCTTTTGGAGAAAGTCTCTCACAATTCAGCTCCCTCAACACCTGTCCGATGGGAGTCAGCCCGAACAGCGTGGAACGCCACCGCCGCTTCCTTGACAAGCTTGGACTCCGCCTCACCCTGCTCTCCAATCCCCGGAAAACCACAATCCGGCAGTACACGGGCACCTTTTTGGGGTTGACGAAGCGCAAATCCTTCCTGATGGCCGCGTTGACGAGGTGCGCATCTACGGCCAGACCCTCAGCGCCGAGGATGTGAACATCCTCTACCAGAGCGAGACGAGCAATTGATGGGCATTCCACACACTCCGTTTGACACTCGCGCCAGAACATGACAAGGTTTGCAGGCTGAATCTGACGATCAAGGAATGTCATGGAAACTGCAATCACGGAAGGAGTGGAGGTGTCGGTGGAATCGTTCTACCTCCCGGACCACTCGGTTCCAGAGGAAGATCGCTACGTTTACGCCTACCGCATCCGCCTGAAAAACCGCAGCAGCCGCACCGTGCAACTGCTACGACGGCACTGGATCATCTCCGACAGCACTGGCGAGGTCAACGAGGTCAAGGGCGATGGCGTGGTCGGTGAACAGCCCGTGCTGGAACCCGGAGGGGAGTACGAGTACACCAGTGGCTCCCACCTCAAATCCCCCATCGGCACCATGCACGGCACCTACCAGATGGCCACCCCATCCGGAGGACTCTTTGACGTCACCATCCCGTGCTTCTCACTCGAAGTTCCGGGGGTGTTGAATTGAGATGGAAATTTCCTTCAACGACTTCCTCAAGGTCGAAATCCGCACCGGAACCGTGCTGGAGGCCCGATTCAACAAGAAGGCCTGCAAGCAGTCGCTCCTTGGTTTCGCTTATCCAAAACTCACGTTTCTTATCCCTGTTTCAACAGCGCGTGGGATTTGGGTTCGCGTCCCAAGTGACTGCGGACGTAGGTGAAGAGGGCACGGTCGAGTTCGTGCAGGTTGATTTTGGTAGGGCGTACTCCGTGGGAGTCTGGATGCTGCAAGCGGGCCTGCACGAACCGCAGCGTTCCGGGCGCAAGCGGGGCCACGTCGGAATGCCGCGTGACGCACTGCGGGCAGCGCACCCCGCCGAGCCGGGCATCAAGTTGATGCAGCATTTCCGGAATGCTTTGCGCACCGGACGCCTTGCCCACCGCACGGGCACAGATGCCACAACACGCGAAATCCGGCAACACTCCCAGCATTTCCAGGAAATTCAGTTCAAACGCCAGCTTGGCTTCCTCCGGAGGGTTTCCCGACTCCAAGCGTTCGATCACCTCCAGCAGAATCCGGAAACACGCAGGGGCGTCCTGAGGCGGGATTTCCGAGAGCAGCACCAGTTCCGCGCAGTAACAGGCGTGGAGCAGAGCCTGGTAGTCACGGCGTAATCCGACGTGGCTGCGGATCACCTCGGCGTGGTGGATGCGCACCATTTCCGAGCGCAGACGTTCCGAAAACTGGATGCGCGCCAGCACGAGGGGTTCCGAAACGCCAAGGTTTTTGGAGCGGATGCTTTTTGCGCCAAAGAGGACACCGGAGTGTTTGCCCTGCGTGGCCGCAAGGAAGGTGAGGATGCGATCCTTCTCCCGGAAATCGAGAGGCTTGAGGATCAGGCACTCCTCCTCATGTGGGAGGGCCATCATCGGATTTGGGGGCCAGCAAGAGTGTTGCCGCCTCGCGCCCGCTGGGAATGAGTGACTGCTCCGGAAGCAGTTGGGCGGCAGCGGCAAGGGCTTCCTGCGCGTTTTCCTGACGCATGGCAACCAGGAACTTCAACTGCACGACGGGTTCGTTGGCCGCTTCCTCCTCATCCGTGTCCGCCAAGACTTGGGCCGCGTCACCATAGCGTCCGTTTTGGTAGAGCAGTTTCGCGTAGATCAACCGCAGCAGCGGAGTGCGGTATTTGGAGCCGTAGAGTTCCCCGATCAATTCCAGAATCGCCTCGCTGGCCCCGGAGGCGTGGTAGAGGTGTTCCAGTTCCTCCAGCAATTCCGGTGCACCCGTTTTCTCAAAACCCTTCTTGAGTCGCTTGGCCGCTTGGTACGACTCCCCCGCCCCGTGCAGTTTGGCAGCATCGCCGAAGACCTCGAAGAGGCTCTGCAAGGCCTTGTCGTGCTTGGGCAGGTAGTTGAGTTTCCAGTGCTCCAGTCGCTTGGGCATGGTCCGGAACGCCTGCCGCAGGTGGGCAAGGTGCGCTTCGGTCAGGTTCTCGGCGACCACGCTCTGCGGAAATCGCTCCATGAGGGCGTGTTCCTGCTCCAGGCACACCATCCATTCGCTCTGGGCAATCGCCACCTGCCGCAACCCTTCCAGTGCCACCGGATGTCCGGGTTGGAGGCGGTCCAGTTCGCGACCCAACTGTCCTGCCAAATCCCAGTCCTCCCACTCCAGCGCGGCCCGCAGGTAGGGCAGCAGCACCTCCAGATTCTGCGGATGCTGCTCCCGGAGCTTGGCGTATTCCTCCTTGAGTGCATGGCCGCTGAGGGCATAGCGTTGCAGCGCCAGACTCTGTAACACCACCGACATGGGCGGAGCATCGCCCTGAATGCGCTTGAACGCCTTGCGGGCCGCATTGAGGTTGTGACGCAGGTAGGCGTCTTGAAACTCGTCCAGCCGCTGCTGCCACTTCGCATCACGACGCGCCTGCCAGCCTCCCCGCAACCGGGCGAACCAGCGGTCCGGATGCCGGATCATCAAGTAAATTTCGGTGAACAGCCAACCCAGCACGAGTGTGCCCAGCACCAGCACCCACAGAGACACCTGAATGCTGACGGGGCCGTAAAGCTGGACCTCGACCGTCTGGTTGTTGATGGTGCTGAAGTAACCGAAGGCTCCCAGCAGTACGGTCAGCAGCGAAAATCCAAGAATACGGCGCATGGTGTTTTCCGAAGTGGGAAGTCAGTTCAGGGCTTGGGATGCGCGGGTCAGGCTTGCCTCCGACACGAGGTGCCCGGCGGCCAGCATCGCCTCATCGGAGCGTCCCTGCCGCATGGCAATCAAGTAGCGCAGGGTGTGGTAAAGCTTGGGGCGTTGCGATTCCGGAACCGTGACCACCGCCAGAGCGCTGTCAGCGTCCTCATGTCGTCCACTCAGGTAGAGCAGTTTCGCGTGGGTCAGGGTCAGGGGCAGGGAGTGATGTTCCTGACGCATGCTCCCTACGAGTTCCAGCACCTTCTCGCTCACACCGGGTTCGTGGTAGAGGCTTTCCAGCGCGTCGAGCAGTTCCGGTGCGGCGGTGCGGTTGTAGCCTCGTCGCAGCAGTTCCATCGCCCGGAAAAGCTGTCCAACAGCCCGCAACCGTGAAACCTCTCCCAGCAGCGAGGGCACCTCCTGCAACACGCGATCCCGACGTGGCAGGTAGTTGAGTCGCCAGTCGCGCAGGTCTTCCGGGTTTTCCTGAAGCGCACGGATCAGGTGGGCTTCGTGATCCTCTGCAACCGCTTCGGCAATCGTGCTGCCGGAGTAGTCCTGCAAGAGGGCCCGCTCCTGTTCCACGACGATGCGCCACTCCTGCCGGTCCAGCGCGATGCTCCGCAACCCCTCCCGCACATGCGGATGCCCCGGCGCGAGGCGGTTAATTTCGTTGCATAGCGATTCCGCCAACAGCCAGCGCGAGGCTTCCAGTGCCCAGCGCAGGTTGGGCAGCAGCACCTCCAGCCGCTCCGGATGTGCCTGCCGCATCTGGTCGAATTCCTCCAGCAATTGCTCTCGTGTGATCCGGAAACGCTTCAGTTCCAGCAAGCGAACATGCAGGGAAAGTGGTGGACCGGAAATCCGTCCAAGGGCCCGTCGAGCATCGTCCAGGGCACAGCGCAGGCACGCCTCTTCAAACGCTTCCAAGGCACTCAGCCGCCGATGCAGTCGCCAACCCTGCCAGCCCTGCTGAAGCATTCGCACAAAACGGGTGGGATACTTGGTGAGGTTGCGCGATTCCGCCAGCAGCACTCCTGCCACAAAAAACACCGCCATCACCATCCAAAGCTGAAGCTGGACCGTGAAGGTGCCGTACACGCTCACGGAAACCGTCTGACGATTCAGCCACGAAAAGTAACCCAGCACCGCAAGCACGATGAGGACAAGAGCCAGAGTGGTGAGACGACGCATCAAACGGAATGTCGCTTAGGCATGGTGATAGGGGTCGCCGCGCATGATGGTGAAGGCGCGGTAGAGTTGTTTGAGCAGCATCAGCCACACCAGCTGGTGGTTCATCGTCAGATCCGAGAGCCGCAGCTTTTGCACCGTGTCCGGACGCCGATCCTGCTCAACACCAGTCGTCATCATGGAAGCCTGTTCGCCACTGAAGGTCAAGCCCTCCACTCCGAAAGCAACTCATGCACTTGATCCCGCCCGGTTGCTCCAGACGACCTGGGTGACCTGCTCGCGCTTTCCGAATCCACCGGGATTGACCTGACTACCCTTCCAGCGGGAGGGTTCATTCCCGCTTTGCGTCATGCTCGTTGGCCGCAGGTTTCCATCACGATTTCTTTTGCCTTTTGAGTTCTCCGTTCTATTGTAAACGTTGTTTCTTGAAACAATGTGAACCCTCTTGAGGAGATTGCCATGAAAAACTTTTGCAAAATCATCGTTTCCGGATTGGTGCTGGGGGGGATCGCTGGCTGCGGTCCCAGTGCCGAGTTGATCAAGCTGCGAGACACCAACGAGTGTGTGGAGTGCAAACTCGGAAAAACGGATTTTACGGAGGACAAGCTGGCGGGAGCCAATTTACGCAAGTCCGATCTGCGTAAGTCCGATTTCTCAGGAGTCGACCTCAGCGGGGCGGATTTGAGCGACACCGACATCCGCAAGTCCAACCTCCGGCGGGCCAACCTCTCCGGAGTCACCATGACCAACGCCCTCATGCAGAACTCCAGTTATGACGGGGCGGACATGAGCAACGGCAATTTTGAAAAATCCGACCTGCGCAAATCGGTTTTCTCAGAGGCCAAGCTGGTCAAAGCCAATTTGCAGAATGCAGATATCCGTGCGGCCAAGCTCGACCGCGCCGACCTGACGGATGCCAACCTGACGGGAGCGAATTTGGAGGACGCCAGCTTGGAAGAAACCAACCTGACCAATGCAAACCTGACGGGAGCGATTCTGGAGGATGCCGAGTTGGAAGGGGCAAACCTGACGGGCGCGAACCTGACGGGCGCAAATTTGACAGATGCTGATCTGGAAGGAGCAATCCTCGACGGGGCCACGCTGGAGGGAGCGCTCCTCAATGATGCCACTTGGAACGATGGCAGGACGTGTTCCGAAACCTCCGTGACCACCTGTGAGTAACTGATGTTACGCAGTCCCCTTCGTAAGTTATTGTGAAGCTTTGGGTCTAATACCCCGCCCCTTGGGGCGAAAATTGAGTTTGGTTTTGCCAAGCTTTTCTCAAAAG